>CANPHE010000056.1 GCA_947573795.1 uncultured Alistipes sp.
CGGCGAAGGGCAGGATCAGCAGCGGAGCGATGCGAGCCAGTATTTGGGCGAACGTGCAGGTGCCGTTACCGGCTATGCTCAAGACGATCGGAGCCACGATCGCGACGGTGAAATTGCACAGCAGGCTATAAGTCGCCATCGTGGCGACGTTGGCCCCCAACATGCCTCCGATGACGACGGCGGCCATCGCAACGGGAGCCAGTACGCAGATCATGGCTCCTTGGGCGATCGTCGGATCGAGAGGCCGCAAAAGCAAGTAAATGCCGGTCGAAACCGTCAATTGAAAGAGCAATAACCACAGATGCAGCCCCGAGAGGTGCATCTGTGTCGGTTTTACGCGGCAGAAGGTGAAAAAGAGCATCAGGAAGATCAACGCCGGGGTAATCATCTGCCCCGATGCGATTTCGAGGGTTGCGATAGGCCGGCATAACAGTGCTCCGACGACCATGCCCATCGGCATGGCTACCGTTTTTACGTTGCGGTGCAACTCTTCGAGCAGATGCATTCTTTTGCGCGAACTTTCGGTCGATCAGGCCAACAACTCCTTGACCTTTGCGGAAATATCCTTGCCTTCGGCTTTCCCGGCGAGTTTTTTCGAGGCGATGCCCATGACCTTGCCCATCTCCTTCATGGAGGTGGCGCCCACTTCGGCGATGATCGCCTTGACTTCGGCCATCAACTCCTCGGCTGTGAGCTGCTTGGGCAGAAACTCCTGGTAGACGGCGACTTGCGCCAACTCCTCCCGGGCGAGGTCCTCGCGGTTCTGCTGCGTGAAGATCGCGGCGGAGTCGCTACCCTGCTTGGCCAGTTTGGCGATGATTTTCAACACGTCGGCATCGGGAAGTTCGGTGACTTCGGGGCCGGCCGTCTTTGCCTCGATGATGTATTTCTTGGCGTTGCGCAGGGCGCTCAACCGTACCGTATCCTTGGCCTTCATGGCCTCCATGATTCCTTTCGAAACCTGCTGTTCGAGTGACATATTCGATTGTTATTTGAAGTTATGCTTTCGGTATGAAGCGGTCCTGCAGAATGCGGCAGGGCGGAATTGCGGGCATGCCGCGGATCGTTTCAAAGTACAAAGTTACGATGTTTTTCCGAACGGACAAGCGCCGAGGGGCTATTTTTCGGGCGCCCCGACGATCGGCTGGCAATGGGGACAATAGTAGACGGAGCCGCCCATGTAAGCCTCCTTCACGATCCGTCCGCCGCAGCGGGGACAGGGATTCTGCCACGTTCGGGCGCATAATCGTGTGGCGTAGCCTCCCTTGCGGCCGAAAAGGTCCTTCTCGGTGTCGCGGCCTCCGCCCCGGACCATTGCCGCGAGAGTCTCTTTTACGGAGCGGAACAACCGTTCCCGCGCCGGAGCGTCGAGAAGCCGGATTCGCTGCTTGGGATGTATACCGCATTGAAGAGGATGTCCTGCGTGACGCCGTTGCCGATACCCGGAATGCGTTGCTCGGTGGCAAGCAGCCCCTTGGCCGTGAGACTCGGCGGGGCTTCGGCGAAAAGCCGGTCGAATGCGGCCTCCGTATAGGCATCGCTCAGGGGCGAGAGGCTTTCATGGCTTTTTCGGTAATATTCGTGCGCTATCCGGCCGGCGGCGGAGATGAGGATGAATCCGTACATGCGTACCGTCAGCACCAGAAACGAATCGTCGTCGAAGGCGACGAGCAGCTGGTAATCCTTGGGAATCGGAGCCCCGGCCTCGGCGTAGCGGAGGCTTACGCCGTCGCTCGTGCCCATCGTTATGCCGCCGGAGAAGTTGAAATCCACGAACATCCCGTGCCCTTCGCAGGCCAGCAGCGTGCGGCCGACGAGCAGATCGCCGAAATGCTCGGGGGCTTCGTTGTAGAAAGCGAACCGGTGGCGTTTCGTCGGAGGGAAGACCTGCGCGACGGTCTTCCCTCGCAATACTTCGTTTGCCTGGCGGCTTACGGTGCGTATTTCGGGGAGTTCCAGCATCTACTTTCGGGGTTTGAGAAAACGGCGCGTAAGGTAGCGGCGCACGGGTTCGTCGTACAGCTTCAGGCAGAGGTAGGCCAATGCGACCGAACCGACGACGAGTGCTGCGGCGCCGGGCAGCGATTCCGCGAACGTCAGGTCGTTGTTCTTCACCCAGGCGTAGTAGAGGTAGATGAAGGGATAGTGGACCATGTAGAGCGGATAGGATATGTCGCCCAGGAACTTGCATACGCGGGTCGTGAAGGCGTCGGTCGTCTTGCCCGAAGCGGCGAGGAGGACGATCGCCGGGAAGATCGCTACGGCGCACAGCGTGTCGTAGAGGCCGTTCATCCACAGGTGTTCGCTTCCGCCGAGGCGCGGCACGGCCGAAAGCGCAACGATCGCTGCGGCTCCGATCCAGAATGCGCCCCGAACGTTGCGGGGTTTGAAGATGCGGGAGAGCAGCAGACCCGCCGGGAAGGCGAAAAGCAGTCGCAACGAACCTCCGACGATGTTTTCATCGGTCAAGGCGAATCCTACGCAGATGTCGCCCAGCGGTCCCAGGATGGAGAAGATTGCAAGGCCGCAGCCTGCGACGACGACCAGGACGGTCAGTGCCCGGGTGGGGAGTTTGCGCAGAACGAAGGCGTAGAGGATGTTGCCGATGTATTCGAAGAACAGCGACCAGCTCGGGCCGTTGAGCGGGTACATCTCCCCTACGCCGCGAATTTCGCAACCCGGTGTGGCGGGAATCATCAGGGCGTTCATCAGCGTGGCGAGGAGCAGCGCGCCGACGGAGATCAGCGAGACGTCCCACACGGAGCAGCCCTGGGTGTAGAACATCGCGGCGCCGATCAGGGCTCCCATCACGACCATCGGATGGAGGCGGATCAGACGGCGTGTGAAGAATTCCTTGACGCTCATTCGGTTCCAGCGATCGTCGTAGGCGTATCCGATGACGAATCCCGAGAGAATGAAAAAGAAATCGACGGCCAGGTAACCGTGGTTGATCCGTTGGTCGAGATGGCTCGTGGCGAAGGCTTCGAAAAGGTGGAAGCAGACGACCGTGATGGCGGCGACGCCGCGCAGTCCGTCGAGGATGTCGTAATGGGGTTTGGTGTCGGCGAAAGCTGCCGAGGAGGTTAGGCCGGGCATGGTTAGCGGTGGTTGTTATCGGTCAGAAAATCGAGTATGTCGTGCATCAAACGGTCGCGCTGCGACTGTTGGCCCAGCGCCTCGAACGGAAATCCCGTGACGAAGGTGCGACCTGCTCCGGTCGAGGCGACGCCAGCCGTACGGCCGTTGTCGACGTAGCGTAGGACGCTGAAGGCGCGCTGGTCCGCCGGTTTGAGCGCATCGGTATGTTCGACGCGGTAGCGGTCTGCGGCGTATTCGGTGTCGAAGCGGTATTCGCCGCGCGAGAAACCGCCGTGCGACGTGATGACCCGAACTCGTCCGCGTTGAGCGTCCTGCGCACCGTCGTAGGCGCAGTGCAGTACTTGCTGGGCGAAGGCTCGGTCGGCCTCGTCCGTATCGGGGCCGGTGAGCAGATCGGTCAGCACGTAACATCCCGAGGCGAACAACGCTCCGCCTTGTGCGAGGTAGTCGGTCAGTGTCGCCTGCAAGGCTGCGGGGAAGACCCGGAATTCCGCTTCGCGAACGCCGCGCCCCATCGTCGTGGTGCGCTGTTTGCCGAGAATCAGATCGACCGCCGAGAATTCCGCAGGCGAAATATCCCCTTTCGCTACGGCTTTGGCCGATGCGGAGTAGACCGAGAATCCGGCCGCTGCGATGCTGCGTCCGTGCAAAACCGGATAGTCGAAGGTGTTGCCGCCGATCACATCGGTCTCGTAATCGCAGTCGCAGGCTCCCAGGGCGATGCTGTCCACGTTGCAGCGCGCCTGTGCCAGGTCGAAGACATGCTGGGGACCGATGAACGAAATGTCGCGGCCGTCCGCCACGCCGCCGTCGATGTCGTGGTAGAATCCGGCGATCGAGTCGGCCCGCATGCTGAACGGAGCGCTTATGCGGTCGAATCCGTTGACGACCAATACGCGGCCCCGCTCTTCGGGCATGCGGCACGCCGCGAGGATCTCGCTCGGGAAACTCTCGCCGCCGGCATTGACGGCCGTGATCTTGTAGCTGTAAAGCCGTCCGGGCTCCTGCCGGGCGACGAATCGGGGTTGCTCCGTGTAGCGGCCCTCGTCGAACCCGCCGTCGTCGATGCGGGTGTAGACCAGGTAGCCTTCGGGGGCCGCGGTGCTCTCCAGGGTGTCGAGGACCGGGCGCCAGGTAAGCTCTACGCCGTCGTCCCCGGCCGGGCGTGTGGCGAAGTCGGCGACCGGAAGCGGCTGCACGACGTAGGGCGTATCGTATTGCGCATGGAGGTATTTGAGAATTCCTTTATATACGGCGCGGCTGACCAGGAATTTGAACCGCGGGTCGCTGCCGTAGCGCATGTCGGCGAAATTCTGGTGCGAGAGCAGTTCGAGCAGCATGGTCGGGGCTCCCGGCACGCGTGCTTCGTAGTAGGAACGGTTCCATAGCCCGCGACGGTTCCAGTTCGGTTCCCAAGTGCTGCGGATATCCCCCACGATCTGGGTCATGACCATATCCGTGAGATCGCGCGAGCGGTAGCGGCTGGCTCCTCCCGCGAAACGCTCCTTGTTGTCCTTCGTGCAATAGATGCCTAAGGTGCCGATGATCTCGTCCCCGTCGCGTACCCCGGCGTCGGAGTGGAACGCGAGAGCCATATCCACCGGGATGCGCAGCCCCGCGGAGTCGGGAAGCCGCTGCGAGCCGCCCATCAGGGCGTTGACCCAGTGGGCGCGCGACATGTAGTCGTCCTTGTAGTCGTCCGTATCGTTTTTGGGGGTGTAGACCGATTCGTCGAAGCCCGCCCACTGGAGCCAGTAGCGTGCCCCTTCGCAGAAGCGGGGGTAGCCGCTCGTCTCTTCGAGGTACTCCTCGCCCGGGCGGCGCAGCGAATCGCAGACCGTGCGGGCGATGTTGCCGTAGCCGCCGCCGATCTTCACGGCATCGGCCGAGACGATGCGCCCGGCCCGGCGCGAGCGGTTCGAGAGCGCGACGATCTCCTGCCGCCCTTCGGCTAAGGGAAAGCGGCCTAAGTAAATCCAGGTGCCGCCGCCCATCGTCTGATTGACGGCGAAACGGCTTTCGCCTCCGGTATGGCGGACGGTGTAGGTCGCGTCGTCGGCACTTTCGGGCAGCGATTCGTAGCTGACGTAGACGGCATATTCACCTGCTTCGGGGATATCGGCCGTCCATACGGCGCTGCTTTCGGGGGCCGATGTCGCCACGGTGCGGATGCGGCGCGTCGTGCCTTCGCGGAAGGGGTTCTCTCCCGTGCGGTAGACCTGGCGCAGGTGGGCGAAGCCGCTGCCGCCGTCGTACCATCCGCTGCCCTGCTCGCGGTATTGCTGCGGAGCGTCGTTGTCGGAGAGGATTTCGTGCTTCTGTACGTCGCGCTCGCGCGGCAGCAGCACGCAGGCCCCGGCATTTTCGAGCATCGGAACCAGGTACGGCAGCACGTAGCTTTGGGTGTAGAGGTCCTCGCAGGTCATCCACAGCATGGAACGCTGCCATTTCCAGCGGTTTTTCGGTTGGTCGAAGTAGCGTCCGTGGCTCTGCCACAGGGCGATATGACGGCCCGCGAGACCGCGTGCCGGGGCGGCGTGTTTCCCGAGCGGGGTGACCAAAGGCCGCTCCGCAGTGTTGGTGAAGGGGATCAGCCGTTTCTGTTTTTTCAGTTTGGCAATGACACCCGGATTGCGATAGGCGATCGGAATGAGTTCCGAGATTTCGTGACGGTCGGTGATGAGCTCGATGCGCGCCTTGCGGAACTCCTGCGGCAGAATGCTGCGCACGGAGTCGTACATGGCCAGCACGTTCTGCTCGCGGAACGGATAATAGGAGAGCCCGATCGAGGCGTAAATCTGAACCTTGCCGCGCGAGGCCTTCGCGCCCTGCACCTTTACGTAGCCGCCCGACACTTCGCGGGCCACGATGCGCGAAAGCGTGCGGCCGATCTCCAGCCGCGTGCGGTTGTCGATCTCGGCGGCCGAAGCGGTTCCTACGGCCAGACACAGCAGCAGAGACGAAAGAATTTTGTATTTCATGGTTACTTCCGGTAGTCGTTTCTCCACGACAGGAACAGCATCCCGACGATGGTGAACAATGCGTTGTATATCAATAATTCGAATCCGATCTGATAATGCCATGCTTCACGTGCCCACCACTGCACGAGCGCACTCAGTACGGGGGCTGCCACGGCGACGAACGGCATCCGCCGGTCGCAGATGCGGCGGCGCGAGAGGATGCCGAAAAGGAACATGCCCAGAATCGGGCCGTAGGTGTAGCTGGCGACTTTGTAGACGAGGTTGATAACGCTGTCGTCGGCCAGGTACTCGAACGCCAGGATGACACCCGCCAT
This sequence comes from uncultured Alistipes sp., assembly GCA_947573795.1. Classification (GTDB taxonomy): domain Bacteria; phylum Bacteroidota; class Bacteroidia; order Bacteroidales; family Rikenellaceae; genus Alistipes. The sequence continues at coordinate 6,395 of CANPHE010000056.1, forward strand.
ACCGGCGGCCATCAGGACGTGGACCCGGCGGCGCATGCGGGTGAGACGCCGATCGTCGCCGAGTTTCGTGCCTTGCAGAATGTCGACGGTGAACGAAGTCGTCAGAGCCGTGAGCGCCGAACCGGCGGCCGAATAGGTGCTCGATATCAGTCCGACGACGAACAGCACGGAGACAGCTGCGGGCAGCCCTCCGTGGACGGCGACCAGCGGGAATACCCGGTCGCTCTTGGCGGGAATCTCCATGCCGTTGCGCTGCATGTAGAGGTAGAGCAGCACGCCGAGCACCAGGAAGAGGAAGATGACGAAAATCTGGCTGACGGCTGTCAGGCAGATATTTTTCTGCGAGTCGCGCGGCGTGGCGCAGCTCAGGTTGCGCTGCATCATGTCCTGATCGAGGCCCGTCATGGCGACCAGCAGCACGATGCCTGCGGCGAACATCTTCCAGAAATAGCGGTCCGAAGCCGGATCGTCGAAGAAGAAGATGCGCGAATAGGGCGATGCGGCCACTTCGCGCACGGTCTCGGCCGCCGAGAGGTCGAGGCTCCGCATGATGAAGAGGATCGTGAGCACGAGACTGCCCACCAGGCAGGCGGTTTTGAGCGTATCGGTCCAGATCAGCGATTTGACTCCGCCCTGCTGGGTGTAGAGCCATACGAACAGCATCGTCAGGCAGGCATTCGACCAAAACGGCAGTCCGTAGTGTTCGAAGACCAGCAGTTGCATCACGGCGCAGACGACATAGACGCGCAGTGCGGCGCCGAGCATCTTCGAGACGAAGAAGAACCAGGCGCCCGTGCGGTGCGAGGCGATGCCGAAGCGGTCGTCGAGGTATTCGTAGAGCGAGGTGACCTTCAGCCGGTAGAAAGTCGGAATCAGGACGAAGGCGACGACCAGTTGCCCGACGGTGAAGCCCGCGACCATCTGCATGTAGGAGAATGCGTCGGCGGCGACCGAGCCGGGGACCGAAATGAAGGTCACGCCCGACATGGCGGCTCCGATCATGGCGAAGGCGGCCATGTACCAGGGGGTGCGGCGGTTGCCCGTGAAAAATCCGGCGTTGTCGGCGCGGCGTCCCGAGGCCCAGGCTACGGCGAACAGGACGGCGACATAACCCAGGACGGTGAAGATAACGGCGGCAGGTGTCATGCGATTCGAAAATCTTGAATGGCCCGAGATGCTTGCGCGGCACGGCGGCGGGGCGCTTGTTCGGGTTCGGTAATACGATTGCAAAGATAGGAAGAGTTTGCCCAATAGACAAGGCGGACCGCGAATTTTGTTCGGAACGGTTCCGGAGGCGAAGGTGCGTTTCGAGGACGAAAATGCACGACGGAGCGGAGGCGCGATTCGGTATTCGAAAAAATCTTCGGCCAAAATTGTTTATCCTCGGCTTAATTTTTACCTTTGTGTGGGCAATCGCAGAGAGGCCGTCTGCGCGCAAGCGTGCGGGGCCGGCTGCGGTTTCCCTTTGTGCGATAACTCAAACCAAACCAAACGACAAAAAATGGAACGGACTTCTGTGCGCGATTTGCAGGATGTCGTGATTCGCTTCTCGGGCGACTCGGGCGACGGCATGCAGCTTACGGGCACGCTTTTTTCCGACACCTCGGCGCTGATGGGCAACGGCATCTCGACCTTCCCGGACTACCCCGCCGAGATTCGCGCCCCGCAAGGCACCGTGGCGGGCGTATCGGGCTTTCAGGTGCATTTCGGCGATCATCGCCAGCTCAACCCCGGCGACTATTGCGACGTGCTGGTGGCGATGAACCCCGCAGCGCTGAAAGCCAACCGCAAATGGCTCAAGACGGGCGCTACGGTGATTCTCGACGGCGATTCGCTGACGGAGGAACACCTCAAAAAAGCCGGATTCGCGACGCTCGACCCGATCGCCGAGCTGAAACTGGACGAATACAACGTCGTCGTTCCGGACATCACCTCCATGACGCGTGAGGCGCTGAAGGATACCGGACTGGACAACAAGGCCGTCGTGAAGTGCAAGAACATGTTCGCGCTGGGTATCTGCTTCTGGCTGTTCGACCGTCCGGAGGACCATGCCCACAAATACCTCGATGCGAAATTCGCGAAGAAAAACCCCGTCGTCGCTCAGGCCAACAAGCTGGCCATCGCCGCGGGGTATAATTATGCCGCCAATACGCACCAGTTCGCCAACAACTACCGCGTGGCTCCGGCCCCGCTGGAGAAGGGTACCTACCGCTCGATCAACGGCAATGTCGCCACGGCCTGGGGCCTGTGCGCCGCGGCCGAGAAGGCCGGGCTGCCGCTTTTCTGCGGCTCCTACCCCATCACGCCCGCTACGGTCATCCTCGAGGAGCTGGCCAAACGCAAGGACTTGGGCGTGAAGACGGTGCAGGCAGAGGACGAGATCGCCGGAATCTGCACGGCCATCGGTGCCGCCTATGCCGGAAATTTCGCCGTCACTACGACGTCGGGTCCCGGTCTGTCGCTCAAGAGCGAGGCGCTGGGTCTGGCCGTCATGATCGAGCTGCCGTTGGTCGTCGTGGACGTGCAGCGCGGAGGTCCTTCGACGGGCCTGCCGACCAAGACCGAGCAAAGCGATCTTCAGCAGGCGCTCTACGGACGTAACGGCGAGTGCCCGGTGATCGTCGTCGCCGCATCCTCGCCCAGCGATTGTTTCCACTATGCGTTCGAAGCCGGACGTCTGGCCATGGAGCACATGACTCCCGTCGTGCTGCTCTCCGACGGATTCATCGCCAACGGTTCGGAACCGTGGCGCATTCCGCAGATGAAGGACTACCCCGCGATCTGCCCGCCGATCGTCGACGAGGCTCCCGAAGGCGGGTTCATGCCCTACGTGCGCAACGAGAAACTGGCTCGCGGCTGGGCGTTCCCCGGCAAGGTCGGTCTGGAGCACCGCGTAGGCGGTCTGGAGAAAGATTGCGTGAAGGGGTGTATCTCCCACGATCCGGCCAACCACCAGAAGATGGTGCGGGCACGCGCGGAGAAGGTCGCGAAGGTCGCCGAATACATTCCCGAACAGACGGTCTACGGCGATGCGGAGGGCGATCTGTTGGTCGTCGGCTGGGGCGGTACGCGCGGGCATCTGCAAAATGCCGTCGACGAGATGCGTCGCGAAGGCAAACGGGTGTCGCTTTGCCACTTCAACTACATCAACCCCCTGCCGCGGGGCGTACGCGAGATTTTCGCCCGCTTCCGTCGGATCGTCGTCTGCGAGCTCAACGAAGGCCAGTTCGCCGCCTACCTGCGTCAGCAGTTGCAGGAGTTCCGCTACGAGCAGTATAACAAGTGCGAGGGTCTGCCCTTCACGGTGGTCGAGCTCAAACAGAAATTCGAATCCTTATTGAACTAAAGTCATGGCAGATTACAAATACACTCCCGCGGATTTCAAGAGCGACCAGGAGGTGCGCTGGTGCCCCGGTTGCGGCGACCATGCCATTCTCAACGCCGTGCAGCGTGCGCTGCCCGAAGTGGCCGACCGAACGGATACGCCCCACAACCTCTTTACCTTCATATCGGGTATCGGATGTTCGTCGCGCTTCATCTATTATATGAAGACCTTCGGATTCCATTCCGTGCACGGACGGGCGAATGCCGTGGCGACGGGTGTCAAGGTGGCCAATCCCGATCTGGCCGTGTGGGTGACCACCGGCGACGGCGACTCGCTGGCTATCGGCGGCAACCACTTCATCCACGCCATTCGCCGCAATGTGGACCTCAACGTCATCCTGTTCAACAACGAGATCTACGGTCTGACCAAAGGCCAGTATTCGCCTACCTCGAAGCTGGGCAAGATCACCAAGACGTCGCCCTACGGCACGGTCGAGAAGCCTTTCAACCCGGGCGAATTGGTGATCGGCGCCAAAGGTACGTTCTTCGCCCGGTCGATCGATATGGAGGTGCAGCTTTCGAAGGAGTGCATGGTCCAGGCTGCCCTGCATAAGGGTATGTCGGTGGTCGAGGTGTTGCAGAATTGCGTGATCTTCAACGATAAGACGCATGCCGCATTCGCAGCGGACAAAGCTACGCGCGCCGAGCGTACCATTACGCTGCGCCACGGCGAGAAGATGCTTTTCGGTGCCGACCGTGAGAAGGGTCTCGTTTTCGAGAATATGAAACTCAAGGTGGTGACCGTCGGCGAGGAGGGTTATACGCTCGACGACGTGCTGACGCACGATGCGCATGAGCGCGATACGACGCTGCACATGATGCTTGCGGCGATGAAGTACCCCGACTACCCCGTGGCCGTCGGTGTGATCCGGGCCGTCGAGGACGATGCCGTCTACGACCGGGCCGTCCAGCGTCAGGTCGACGAGGTGCGTGCCCAGAGCAAGATCCGTTGTGTCGACGATCTGCTGCATTCGGGTGCCACCTGGGAGGTGGAATAACTCTCGGGAATATTGTCCGATTACCCCTGCTGCGAAAGATTCGCGGCAGGGTTTTTCGTTCCGTTTGATGCGGTCTGAAAGACTGCACGGGTCGTATTCTCGGGCGTATTCGGCTAAGAGTTTTAGGTTTGATATTGCTATTCTGCGAGGATGCAAGGCGAAAGCCTTGTCCTCTTCGGCGGCTCGCGCTTTCAGCGCGACCGGCCCAGCCGCCGAAGAGGATTTTATAGTTTCGGCTCGATCTGCGGCGGCTGGATCGTGCTAGCCGTAGCCTCCCCCGGCGGAGGCTCACTCCGCAGGCTACGGCCCGCAAAACCATCACCTTCTATAGTTTCGGTTTGATCTGCGGCGGTTGGATCGTGACGTAGGGCGTGCCGTTGTCGTCGCAGGTGGAGATCAACTGCACGGCGCGGATCGGTCGCTCGGGGTGCAGCGTGATGCTACCCTTTTCCAGTTCGCCTGCGGGTTCAAATTGTACGCCGTCGTAGGAGACCAAGGCATATCCGGTCGTGACGATGGTTTTCGGCAACTGCCGGTTGCCCGTCTGGAGGAACATTTCCCGGCAGATGACCGGTTGTGCGAAGGTGTAGAGAATCCAATCCTGTTGCCGGCAGGCGCGGCGCGTGCGCGACAGTCCCTTGTAGTTCGAAGCGTTGGTGTAGGGAAATTTTTCGCTCTCGCCCATCGACGTCGAGATCGTCACCTGCGGGGTGATGGTTCGGTAGTAGGATCGGTGGGCCGCATAGGGGCTCCGGGCCGTTTCGCGGCGCGTGAAGAAGCGGTAACGGTGCGGCTGCGCGGTTTTCAGGGGGCGGGTGTAACGGTGTTCCTCCGGATCGTCGTCCTGGAGGTAGTAGATCGTCGAACCGTCGTCCGTCGAGGCGGAGAAAGTACCGTCGCGGTAGTCGATTTTCGGCGGGAAGAGCCGGAAACGGAGCCCCATCGCTTCCATGCGGGGATAGTGTTCGTCGACGAGTTTTTTATAATAGGTGTCCCAGATGCCGCCGCGACCGTTCCAGGCGAGGCGCGAGAGGGCGCAGAGACGCGGGTAGCACATGTAGTCCAGGTAGTCGGGACGCTCGGGCGCGTGCGAGATATAGGCCTCGCTGAAGAACGACGCTTGCATGCCCACGACGTTGCGCAGGTGCTCGGCGGTGAATCCCGCTTTTTCGAAATCGAATCCGTAGACCTTGCGTGCGTCGAAGATCGCAGCCCAGTCGTGACCGTCTTCGTGGGCGCTCTGGCGCATGTCGAAATAGAAGTATTCGCCCGGCATGACGACGGTCGGATAACCTTTCGCCGTGGCGTCGAGGCAGGCTTTGACCCCCTCCCAGCCGTGTGCGCGGCATTCGCGGGTGAAGCGGCCCGTGCGGACCGCTTCGTTCCAGACGGCCGGACGTTTGCCGCGGGCTTTCAGCATAGCCGTCAGACGTTCCAGAAAGAGGTCTTCGAGCCGGTGGGGATCGTCGAATCCCTGGCGACGCATCAACGCCCGGCAATCGGGGCAGCGCTCCCACTGGGACATGTCCACTTCGTCGCCGCCGATGTGGATATACTCCGAGGGAAACAGTTCGCACAATTCGCCGAGAATATCCTCCAGCAATGCGTAGTTCTCCTCGCGTGCGACGCACCAGGCCGACCGGTAGTCGTAGCCGTTGGTCGACACGGTGTCGGGCGGATAGTTGCAACGAATCTCGGGGTGTACCGAGGCGATGTTGCGGCTGTGGCCCGGGAGGTCGATTTCGGGGATGATCTCGATGTTGCGCACGGCGGCGTAGCGGATCAACTCGCGCATCTCGTCCTGCGTGAAGTAACCGCCGTATTTCTCGGACCATTTGCCGTATACGGCCCGCACGGGCGAGTCGCCGCCGCGGTAGGCGCCGATCTCGGTCAATTCGGGGTGAGACCGGATTTCGATGCGCCATCCCTCGTCGTCCGTAAGGTGCAGGTGGAGCTTATTGATGTTGTGGTAGGCTAAAAGGTCGATCTGGCGTTTCAGCGCTTCGGGGCCGATCCACGTGCGGGCGACGTCGAGCATCATGCCGCGATAGGTAAAACGCGGGGCATCCTCGATGCGGACGCAGGCGAGTGTCGTCCCCGGGGCGATCCCCCGGCGGGCGTAAACCTCGGGCGGCAGCATACGCAGGAGTTGCTGGATGCCGTCGAAGACTCCGCCGTAGTCCGAACCTGCGATGCGGATATGATCGGGGGCAATGTCGAGGCGATAGGCTTCGGGCGTTTCGCGGTTGTCTGCGAGGGTCAGCGCGATCGCTCCGTCGCCCGTGCGGTCGGTGCGGACGCTGCAACCGAGGTGCTCGGCGAGGTATTGGGCCAGCGGGAGCAATTCGCGGTCGGTCGTGACGACGGTTTGTGCGCCGAACCGGTACTCTCCGTCGAGCGGCGTTACCGAGCGGGGCGAGGGCTGTGCCCAGCAGGAGGCTCCGAGCAGGAGCAGCGAAATCAGCAGGCGGAATTTCATGGCGAACGAATTTATGGGTATAACTTTGCCCCTTGTCGGTTTCTTGTCCGGCAATTCGCCGGGGACGGCTGAAGCCTCGCAGCCTTTGGCCGCGTTTACAAATCCGACCCACCCCCGCCTGCGTCGCAAGGCGAGGGCAATCGAACTTGGTTCGAATTGCCGAGCCGCAGCAGCAGTAACGGAACGTAAACCCCCGCCTCAGGCAGGGGCTTCCGGTGCAACCCGCAAGGTTGTAGGGAATAAAGCCGGTTTGAGGTAAAGTTGTAGGCAATTGTTTTTATTTATTGCCTACAAAGTTACTTTTTTTAGCCGAATATGTTAACTTTGTTGCAAAAATATCGAAACCTATGGAAGATAAACGTCTGGAGGCTACGGCCCGGCTGCTGGAGGTGATGAACACGTTGCGCCGCGAATGCCCGTGGGACCGTGAGCAGACCTTCGATTCGTTGCGCAGCAATACCATCGAAGAGACTTACGAACTGGCCGATGCCATTACGGACCACAATATGGAGGGCATCCGCGAGGAGCTGGGCGACCTGTTGCTGCACGTGGTGTTTTACTCGAAATTGGGCGAGGAGGTCGGAGCCTTCGATTTCGCCGACGTAGCCAATGCTTTGTGCGATAAACTGATATACCGCCATCCGCACGTCTACGGCGATATTCATGCCGACACGCCCGCCGATGTCAAGGCCAACTGGGAGGCGCTCAAGCTGCGCAAGAAAAACCGCAAGAGCGGAACGCTGGGCGGCGTGCCGCGGTCGCTTCCGGCGATGGTCAAAGCCTATCGTGTCGGCGAGAAGGCTGCGGGAGCCGGGTTCGACTGGCAGCGGCGCGAGGATGTCTGGGACAAGGTGCGCGAGGAGCTTTCCGAGGTGGAGGCCGAAATGAAATCGGGTTCGGTGAGCGATCTCGAAGGGGAGTTCGGCGATCTGTTTTTCGCCCTCGTCAACGCCTGCCGACTCTACGGCGTCGATCCCGAATCGGCATTGGAACGTACGAACAAGAAGTTTATTCGTCGCTTCAATTATATGGAGGAACGCGCTGCGGCCGAAGGCCATACGCTCCACGAAATGACACTCGACCAGATGGAGGCATTCTGGCAGCAGGCCAAGGCCGAGGAGTAAAATATATTTACACTTCACCGGTTCTTCGCACGTTGGCACACTGAGGACGGTCGCGCACTCGCGGCGTCCCGCTGTGTTTACACACAAAAAAACGCCTCAGGCAGGGGCTTTGGAAGCAAACCGCAAAGTTATTGGGTTTTATCCTGTTGGGTGTAAAGTCGTATGTAGTTGTTTCATGTAAAGGAAAATCTTATGGCATTGATTCGCAAAGTGCGCGGGCACGAACCCGTGATCGGAGAAAATACTTTTTTGGCCGAGACGGCCGTGATTCTGGGCGACGTGACGATCGGACGCGACTGTTCGATCTGGTACAACGCCGTGCTGCGGGGCGATGTGAACCGCATCGTCATCGGCGACCGGACCAATATCCAGGACGGTGTGGTGCTTCACACGATCTACGACAAGGCGAAACATCCGTCGCAGACGATTATCGGCAACGACGTGTCGGTGGGCCACAACGCCGTGATCCACGGAGCCCGCATCGGCGATAACTGCCTGATCGGCATGGGGGCTACCCTGCTCGACAACGCCGTGATTCCTTCGGGGTGTATCATCGCCGCCAATGCGCTGGTGCTCTCCAACGCGCAGCTGGAGCCCAATTCGGTCTATGCGGGCATCCCGGCGAAGAAGGTCAAGGAGGTGACGCCCGAGCAGCGCGACGAGATCATCCGCCGCACGGCCC
>CANPHE010000057.1 GCA_947573795.1 uncultured Alistipes sp.
TTTCGGTAACTGCCCGGCTAACGGTTTGGTAACTGAACAACCTCAATATTCCGTTATTATTTGCATTTTCTCCACTTGGCAGAATGCTGAAACAAAGCTCATTTCAAACGGTTTACGTTTTATCTTCACCTGTCCGCTTTTCCTTGCACAGCCTATCACTTTCCATATGGCCCGCCATACGTTCGCAACGACCAACGCGCTGGCGCAAGGCATCCGCATCGAAGTGGTCAGCCGAATGTTGGGACATACGAACATCAAGACGACTCAGATATATGCCAAAGTAACGGACGACATGCTGGCCAAAGGCTTCGACGAAATGGCCGATATCTATTCCGCCAAATACAACCTCGCACAATGAAAAGAGAAATCCTGTTATTGGACGAGAACGGCACGTTGCTCGTTCCGACCGATACGAATTGTATCGCTATGACCGAATATGAAATCGCGGAGTTATTCGGCATCATTGCCCCGACGGTTCGGGCTGCAATCAAAGCCGTATATAGGAGCGGCGTAATAAGAGAAGAAGATGCGAGACGGTATCTACGTATGGCGAACGGAACCGGAATCGAAGTTTATGATATCGAAATGATTCTTACGCTTGCATTCCGTATCGATTCGTTCGGTGCGGATAAGGTGCGCGAATACCTATTTCGCACTTTGCGCGCGAACAGACGATCTGCCGTTCATCTTCTTTTGACCTGCTCCCGTAACGCAGGGACAACGGCTCCGAATTGATCAAGGCGAGCGGTCTTATCCGTTCGTAGGTGCAAAGGTGATGCAGGGCTTTCGGTCGTCGGCAAGGTCGGGCGGCAAAGCCGTTTCCCGATAAATCTTCCTCGCCGAGCGAGCGTATTTATCGGGAAAACCTTGTCTCCGACCGCCCTGCAACGAATAGCACCTACCGACGGATAAGACCGCCCCATCCTCCCGAAGAAAGGGAAAAATAAAATAGGAGATTACGGCTGGCGGACACATCATCGGCAACGTCGCCCACCCTTCGGCCGCTCCGCGCCCGCGCCTTTTTACAAAAGGCATAGCTTATTAGGGAATTTTCCGAGCCGCATTGCAAGCAACGCTGAAAACTCCCCAATAAGGCAAAGGAGCTTCGCCCCTCTGCACTCCCCAAAACACCAACCACCTAAAACAAGTGACTATGGGCTATGTTGTATTCCATATGCAGAAGACACACGGTACGGACAGCGGAACTTCCGCCCACATCGAACGCAAGGTCAAACCCTCGAATGCCGATGAAGAACGCACATGCCTGAACCGTCGGCTGACCGAATATCCAGACGGCATCCATACTCGCACGCAGGCGATTCAACACCGTTTGGAGACCGCAGGACTTACTCGCAAAGTCGGCAAGAACCAAGTGCGGGCGATACGCATCATGCTGTCGGGAAGTTCCGACGATATGCAGCGCATCATGCGAGAAGGTCGTTTGGACGAATGGTGTGCCGACAACATGAAATACCTTGCTGCGACGTTCGGCAAGGAGAACATCGTTTCGGCCGACCTGCATCTGGATGAAACGTCGCCGCATGTTCATGCGACGCTTGTTCCGATCATAATGACCGAACGGAAGCGTAAGAAACAGGAGGAGCGGGCGGTCAAACGCTACCGCACGAAATCGGCGTCCCGTCCCCGGTTGTGTGCTGATGACGTAATGTCACGTGTTAAACTGAAAGAATACCAAGACACCTATGCCGCAGCGATGTCCAAATACGGACTGCAAAGAGGTATCGACGGCTCGAAAGCCCGACACGTTACGACGCAGGAGTTTTATCGCAATGCCATAGCCCAGCAGCAGAATTTGCAGGACAATATTGGCGAACTGCTCCGCATCGAGGAGGAGAAACGCAAAGCCGTCGAACATGCCACGAAGCAGGAACAGACGGTACGTGAAGAACTGAACGCAATAAAAGGCGAGTTAAAAACCGAGAAACTGAAAAACTCCGCCGCTGAGGTCGGTACGACTATCCTCGACGGTATCGGGTCGATGATCGGAACGTCGAAAGTCAAACGACAGGAGCAGGAAATCGGAGTGCTGCGGCAAGAAGTCGCCGCACGCGATGAAACGATTGAAATCCTGCAAACGAAGATTCAAACCATGCAAAGCGACCATAGTCGAGAACTGACGACTATACAGGCACGCCATGCTTTCGAGACGGCGAACCGGACGCAACGACACGAAAAAGAAATGTCGCTATTGAAAGCAGTCATCTCGAAAGCGACAACGTGGTTCCCCTATTTCCGTGAGATGATCCGAATGGAAAGCGTTTGCCGAACGGTCGGGTTCGATGACGAACAGACTACTACTCTTATCAAGGGCAAACCGCTTCAATACAGCGGCGAACTATACTCCGAAGAACACAACTGTAAATTCACGGTCGAACGAGTAACTGCGCAAATAACACCTGACCCGACTGACAAACGGAAACTACAACTCAATATCGACAAAGTACCATTTAAGGAGTGGTGCACGGAGAAGTTAGAAAAATTACGGCACATATTGCGACCACAGACAAAGAATAGATATAAGCTATAATTTTTCAAAAAGAGTCTTGTTGATTGAATTATTTTCAATATCTTTGTTTGCGATCTGTTTTGAGGATAGAGATGAAAGAGATAAACCGATTGAAAATTATTCTTACGGAAAAGAATAAAACAGGGAAATGGCTCGCAGAGCAGTTGGGAAAAGATCCTTCGACTGTATCGAAGTGGTGTTCCAACTCGTCGCAGCCGCAGCTGGATACGGTGATTCGTATCGCAGAACTATTGGAAGTGGATATTACAGAATTGATAAACAGATAACGATATATGGCAAGAGAACAAGAACGTGCGGAACTCCATCGTACGATCTGGCAGATAGCCAACGACCTGCGTGGAAGCGTCGATGGCTGGGATTTCAAAAATTACGTTCTGGGAATGTTGTTCTACCGCTTCATTTCCGAGAATATTACTGCATTTATCAATGCAGAAGAGCGGAAAGCAGGCAATACCGGCTTTGACTATGCGGAGTGTTCGGACGAACAGGCGGAACTCGGTCGTGAAATTACCGTCAAGGAGCGGGGATTCTATATTCTTCCGTCGCAGCTTTTCGGCAATGTGCGAAAAAATGCGGCGGCCGATCCGAACCTAAACGAAACATTGAACAATATTTTCCACGCGATCGAAAACTCGGCCAAAGGTGCAGCGAGCGAAGACGATATGAAGGGGCTGTTCGCCGATATCGACGTGAACAGCAACAAACTCGGTGCTACGGTGCAGAAACGCAACGAGACGCTGGTGAAGATTCTCGACAAAATCGGCGACATGAGACTCGGTAATCTGGCGGACAACCAAATCGACACGTTCGGTGATGCCTACGAGTTTCTGATGACGATGTACGCCAGCAACGCAGGCAAGTCCGGCGGCGAGTTTTTTACGCCGCAGGAGGTCTCCGAACTGCTCGCTCGAATTACGCTCGTCGGCAAAAAGCAGGTAAATAAGGTCTATGACCCGGCATGCGGCAGCGGCTCGCTGTTGCTGAAATTCGCCAAGGTGCTGGGCAAGGAGAATGTGCGGCAGGGATTTTATGGTCAGGAAATCAACATTACGACCTACAACCTCTGTCGCATCAATATGTTCCTGCACGATATCAACTACGAAAAGTTCGATATTGCGCTGGGCGATACGCTGCTGGCACCGAAGCACTGGGACGACGAGCCTTTCGAGTGCATCGTTTCCAATCCGCCCTATTCGATCAAATGGGCAGGCGATGAGAATCCGCTGCTCATCAACGACCCGCGTTTCTCCCCGGCCGGTATTCTCGCTCCGAAGAGCAAGGCCGACCTCGCCTTTACGATGCACATGCTTTCGTGGCTGGCCACGAACGGCACGGCGGCAATCGTCGAGTTCCCCGGCGTACTCTATCGTGGCGGTGCGGAGCAAAAGATTCGCAAATACCTGATCGACAACAACTACATCGACACCGTTATCCAACTCCCCGCCAACCTATTTTTCGGAGTCGGCATCGCCACCTGCATCATTGTGCTGAAAAAGAGCAAGAAGGATAACGCCACGTTATTTATCGACGCCTCCAACGAGTTTGTCCACGAGGGCAACAAGAACAAATTGTCCGATGCGAATATCGCGCGGATTCTCGATGCGTTCGTTGCACGCAAGGACGATGCGCACTTCGCCCATTTGGTCGAGAATGACAAAATAGCCGAAAACGATTATAACATCTCCGTTTCATCTTATGTCGAGCAGCCCGACACGCGCGAAGTGATCGATATCGACGAACTGAACGAACGCATTGCCGGAATAGTCGCACGGCAGCATGTTTTGCGCACGGCAATCGACGCGATTGTGGCTACTTTATAAATATACGTTTATGGAAGAGAACAAAGATAATGATATTGTCATTTACCAGACGGAAGATGGTATAGCCCAAATTGATGTACGTTTGGAGAATAAAAATGTGTGGCTGACACAGCAGCAGATGGATGGAGCGGTTACAGCCAAGGAACTTTTGCAGAGGCTTGGTGCAATGTGATAGGCGTAGATGCTTGCTAAGAATACGAAACCGAATAAGATACGAATATTATGTCTAAGATTTTTTCAGCATATACGAATACCGTCCGCAGAATGATAAAAGGTTACAATGCGGAGTTATACAACGTCTTTTGCGAGCAAAATATAGAAGAAGTTTGGGCAGACCATGACAATTGGGATGGAGGGATAGACTTCTACGATATAGTTATAAGTATTCCTGTTGATTTCTTTGTACAACTTAGTAAAAGTGATGCCGTAGAAGATATAGAGAAAACAATAGACGGATTTTATAGTGATGCCATGCGAGGCAGCGATGGATCTCTTCGAATCAATAATATCATCTTAAAACCGCAAGCTGAAAATATCGCCGTTTTTGTAGACAATTTGGACGACTCGATGTGGAGACCGGGCAGTTTTAGACTATTTATAAGTCATCTATCAGCCAATAAAGTATCAGCATCGAATTTGAAACAATGTTTATCCGATTATGGTATCGATTGTTTTGTCGCGCATGAAGATATTACACCATCAAAGGAGTGGGAAATTGAGATAGAAAAGGCGCTATTTACTATGGATGCATTATGCGCCATCGTTGTTCCTGATTTCATAAAGAGTCAATGGTGCGATCAAGAGATCGGTATCGCACTCGGACAGCAGAAACAAGTTTTCGCTATAAACAAAGGTGCTGTACCCTATGGATTTTTCGGTAAATATCAAGCATTAAAAAGCCGGAACAAGACGGCACAACAGATGGCAATTGATGTTTGGAAAGCAATATCAAACAATGACAAGACAAAGCCGATATATCTAAATAAATTATGTGCTTTCATATTGAATGCAACGACCACCTCTGATGCTGTACGTTTTATTGATATTCTTAAACAATGTGAAAGTGTAGACAAGCACATGATTGAGTCTGTACATGAAAATTATTCTTCAAATGGCATATTAAATACACCAGAAATAATTAATTTCATTAATCCTATATTTCAGAAGTACGGATTGAAGACTATGACGTTATATCAGCCTAAAACAAAGCAAAAGGATTATGAAGATCTGCCGTTCTAAATAGTTGTATATCACGCCAGCCAGTGATTATGATAATATTATAAAAGTAATTATGAATCAAAAAGAGATAACTATTCGCAATTCTGCGGCCGAGTACCTGACATTTGTCGCTGCTACCGGAGAGAATCCTGCTCGGGTAGAACTTCGATACGAAGACGAGAATGTATGGCTTACACAGCGTATGATGGCTGAGTTGTACGGAGTGGAGGTCCCCACTATCAATGAGCATATCAAAAAGATATATTCGGACAACGAGCTGTCGGAGAAGGCAACTATTCGGAAATTCCGAATAGTTCAAACCGAAGGCAGCCGCGATGTGAATCGCGATGTAAAACATTATAGTCTCCCAATGATTATAGCTGTCGGCTTTAAGGTAAACAACGAGCGAGCAGTGCAATTCCGTAAGTGGGCGAATGCTGTTGTCAAGGATTATACGATTCAGGGCTGGGTGATGGACGACGAGCGGTTGAAACGAGGCGGAACAATTCTCACGAAGGATTACTTTGAAAAGCAATTGGAGCGTATCCGTGAGATTCGCATGTCGGAGCGTCGTTTTTACCAGAAAATTACGGATATCTATGCTACGGCCATTGACTATGACCCGACGGCAAAATTCACCCAGCGGTTTTTTGCTGCCGTGCAGAACAAGATGCATTACAGCGTACACGGTCATACGGCTGCCGAGTTGATATACAAGCGTGCTGATGCCGATAAGGAGCATATGGGACTGACGACTTGGGAGGGAGCACCGCACGGCAAGATACATAAGTACGATGTAACTATTGCCAAAAATTATCTTACGGAAGAAGAGTTACAGACGCTCGGCAGAATCGTGTCGTCCTACCTCGATTTGGCGGAAGTGCAGGCCATGCGTCATATCCCGATGACGATGGAGGACTGGGAGAAACGATTGAACGGCTTTTTGTCGTTGATGGACAGAGAGGTGTTGAAAGACGCAGGTCGCATATCGGCAGAACTGGCAAAGGCTCGCGCCGAGAGCGAATGGGAGAGATATCGCATTATTCAGGATCAGCTATATACAAGCGATTTTGACCGTTTCCTGCAATTGGAAGCACATGCAACCGACATAGAGAAAGGAGGCAAGCAATGAGCCGCATAGAAGAAATGATTCGGGAGTTGTGCCCCAATGGGGTGGAATACAAACCGTTGGGAGAAATCGGCTCTTTTGTGAGGGGAAATGGATTACAAAAGAAAGATTTTACAGACGAGGGGATTGGCTGTATTCACTATGGTCAGATTTATACTTATTATAACCTCTTTGCTGCCCAAACAAAATCTTATGTGAATCCATTATTGGCACAAAGACTTACCAAAGTAAAAACAGGCGATATAATAATCGCTTGTACAAGTGAGAATATTGAAGATGTCTGTAAAGCGATTGCCTGGTTGGGCAAAAATGAGATTGTAACAGGTGGACATGCTTGTGTGTTTTCACATCAACAAAACCCTAAGTACATATCATACTTTTTTAACACTGATATTTTCTTTCAGCAGAAAAAGAAATACGCAAGAGGTGCTAAGGTTATAGATATTAAGGTCGCTGATATTGCTAAAATCATTATTCCCGTCCCGCCGATTGAGATACAGAATGAAATCGTAAATATCCTCGATAAGTTCACTGAGTTGGAGGCCGAGTTGGAGGCCGAGTTGGAGGCCGAGTTGGAGGCACGGCGGAAACAGTATGAATACTATCGCAATAAGTTACTGACATTCAATGGAATTACCCCCCCCCTCAAAGGGAAGGTGAAATGGCTGACAATGAGTGAGGTATTTGAAATTAAAAACGGTTATACACCCTCCAAAGCAAAACCGGAATATTGGACGAATGGTACGATTCCTTGGTTTCGCATGGAAGATATTCGCACGAATGGACGGATATTGGAAGATTCGATACGACATATCACCTCCGAAGCTGTAAAGGGTGGACGATTGTTTCCTGCCAATTCGATTATTTTAGCGACGACGGCAACAATCGGCGAACACGCTTTGATAATGATTGATTCGCTGGCAAATCAGCGATTTACGAATTTGTCAATTCGCAAATCGCTTATCAATGAATTGGATATGAAGTTTTTCTTCTACTATATGTTCATTGTCGATGAGTGGTGTAAAAACAATACGAATACATCAGGGTTTGAATCGGTCGATATGGTCAAGTTCAAAAAGTTGCAGATTCCTATTCCTCCAATGGAAGAGCAGCAGCGCATTGTCGCCATATTAGACAAATTCGAGACATTGGTAAATGATATTTCGGAGGGCCTGCCCGCCGAGATTACCGCCCGCCGACAACAATACGAATATTACAGAGACAAACTATTAACCTTTACAAAGGCAACATCATGACCAGCGAAAAAACAAAAGGTGTAATTTACATCCTGACAAATCCCTCTTTCCCGGATTTTGTCAAGATTGGCTATGCGCATAATATCGAAAGACGGCTCAAACAATTGAACCGAAGCGAAACGATTCCTTTCGCGTTTCGGGTCTATGCCGTATATCATGTAAATAGTGAACTGACCGACAAGGAACTGCACAAACTCATAGACAAACTCAATCCCGACTTGCGAACCATCGAAAACTTTGACGGTAAGGAACGCGTAAAGGAATTTTATGCGATGTCGGTCGAAGATGCTTATGGTCTTTTAGAGTCGATCGCTAAAATCAGCGGAACACTCGACCGGCTGCAACGCCTTACTCCCGAGGGACACGAAATTCTGGACGAACAAATTGCCGAAGAGATTAGGGAAACGGCAAGGCGCGGCCCTTTCCGATTCAGCACTTGCAATATTCCATTCGGCAGCGAACTTTTGTTCGTTGGGGATCCGAACATAAAAGTTACGGTTGTCGATGATCGCCACATTGAATATAATGGAGAGACGACATCGCTTTCTGCGCTGGCTCGAAAACTAAAACAGTTCGATCATCCGGTACAAGGCACATTATGGTTCAGCTACAAAGGCGAAACGCTCGTCGATCTTCGAGAGAGAGTCGAGTGTCGCCAGCATACCAAGCCATAGCCGCAACCCCGCAGGACTAACCTATTTAAACAGAAGAACCGACATGTATAAATACAACCTCGTAGCTGAGAATCCCGAAAGTACGGTTGTCAGCGATTACCAAGCCGAATACCGCACGGAAAAAGAGTATCAGTCGGAAGCCGAACTCGAACGGGCGTTTATCGCTCTGTTGGAAGGGCAGGCCTACGATTATTTGCCGTTTCGCACCGAGACGGAGTTGGTCGCCAACCTGCGCCGACAGTTGGAAAAACTCAACGGTTATACCTTTACCGATGCGGAGTGGTCGCGGCTCTTTACGGGTTGTATCGCCAACAAGAACAGCGGAATCGTCGAAAAGACCGCAATCATTCAGGAGGATCATGTGCAGCTGCTGACGCGCGACGACGGAACGGTCAAGAATATCTACCTGCTCGATAAAGGCAATATCCACAACAACTCATTGCAGGTCATCAACCAATACGAGGTGGACAACGGTGCACGTCCCAATCGTTACGACGTTACCGTACTGGTAAACGGTCTGCCGTTGGTGCATATCGAACTGAAACGCCGCGGCGTCGACATCCGGGAGGCTTTCAACCAGATCGACCGTTACCAGAGGGAGAGTTTCTGGGCAGGCAGCGGGCTGTTCGAATATGTACAACTGTTCGTCATATCGAACGGAACCTACACCAAGTATTACAGCAATACGACACGCCAAAGCCACATCAAGGAGGCATTGAACAGCAACAAATCCAAGAGCAAACAGACGAGCAACAGCTTCGAGTTCACCTCGTGGTGGGCCGATGCCAACAACCGGCCGATTACCGACCTGATGGGGTTCGGCCGCACGTTCTTCGCCAAACATACGCTGCTCAATCTGCTGACCCGATATTGTGTATTCAGTTCCGACCGGCTGCTGCTCGTCATGCGCCCCTATCAGGTCGTGGCGACGGAGCGTATTTTGAGCAAGATCCATATCGCCGACAACTACAAACTGTACGGCACGGTCGAGGGCGGCGGATACATCTGGCATACGACGGGCAGCGGCAAGACGCTCACCTCGTTCAAGACGGCGCAGTTGGCGAGCCGACTGCCCTACATCGACAAGGTGCTGTTCGTGGTTGACCGCAAAGACCTCGACTACCAGACGATGCGCGAGTACGACAAATTCGAGCGCGAGGCGGCCAACAGCAATACGAGCACGGCGATTCTGAAACGTCAGTTGGAGGATCCGGCGGCGAGGATCATCATCACGACGATTCAGAAACTTTCGGTCTTCATCGGGCGCCATGCGGAACACCCCGTGTTCCAGCAAAAAATCGTCATCATCTTCGACGAGTGCCACCGTTCGCAGTTCGGGGATATGCACACGGGCATTACTCGAAAATTCAAACGCTATTTCCTTTTCGGCTTCACGGGTACGCCCATTTTCGCTAAGAATGCCGTAAGCGGCGGTAAGCCGGACCTGCGGACGACCGAACAGGCTTTCGGCGAGCAGTTGCACACCTATACGATCGTCGATGCCATCAACGACAAGAACGTGCTGCCGTTCCGCATAGAATATATTCGGACCATCAAGGAAAAGGAGGTGATCGAAAACTCGATGGTATGGGACATCGCTCGCGAAGAGGCTCTGGCAGACAGGCGGCGAATCGCCAATATCGTCACCTACATTCTTCAACACTTCAACCAAAAGACCAAACGCACTGCGAGATCGTATGAGTTTCAGGCTGTAACCAATATCAGAGAAGTGGCATTGGCCGGTCGTCGCAATAAGGTCGAGGAGGTAAAGCAACGGCGGCGCATTACAGGCTTCAATTCGATTTTCGCCGTCTCCTCTATTGAAACGGCCAAGATGTATTACGCCGAGTTCAAACGGCAAATGGCGGAGTTACCGAGCGCGCAGCGTCTGAAAGTGGCGACCATATATAGTTTCGGTGTGAACGAAGATGCGGACGGCTTCATCATCGACGAAAACCCCGAAGATACGAGCGGTCTGGACCGAAGTTCGCGCGATTTTCTCGAAAGTGCCATCGAGGATTACAATGCGATGTTCTCGACCTCCTACGATACGTCGAGCGACAAGTTCCAGAACTATTACAAAGACGTCTCGCTCCGCATGAAGAACAGGGAGCTGGATTTGCTCATCGTCGTCAATATGTTCCTGACGGGCTTCGACGCAACAACGCTCAACACGCTCTGGGTCGATAAGAACCTGCGGATGCACGGGCTATTGCAGGCCTATTCGCGCACGAACCGCATCCTGAACTCGATAAAGACCTTCGGCAATATCGTATGTTTCCGCAACCTCGAAACGGCTACGAACGAAAGTCTTGCCCTGTTCGGAGACAAGGAGGCGGCAGGTATCGTGCTGCTCAAAACCTTTGACGAGTATTACAACGGATACACGCAGAACGACAAAGAGATTCGCGGTTATGCGAAATTGGTGAACGAATTGCAGTCGAAATATCCTGTCGGCGAGCAGATTATCGGCGAGCAGAATAAAAAGAACTTTGTGCGGCTGTACGGTGCGATTCTCAAACTGCGAAATATCCTATCAACATTCGACGCTTTTGTCGGTAGCGAGATTCTGACCGAGCGAGACGTGCAGGATTACCACAGCGCCTATATCGACCTTTACAATGAATTCCGACCACAGAAACACGAAGCGGAACATATCAACGAAGATCTCGTTTTCGAAATGGAACTTATCAAGCAGGTGGAGATCAATATCGACTATATCCTGTCGTTGATCCGTAAATACCACGATGAACATTTGCAGGACAAGGAGATTATCGTGTCGATCCGCAAGGCGATCGATTCGAGCGTTGATCTGCGCAACAAGAAAGAGCTAATCGAACGGTTCATCGAATCCTTGACGCCCGATTCCGACGTGGACGAGGATTGGCTCGCTTATGTCGAGGAGCAGCGTCGCGCCGAGCTGGACCGAATCATTGCCGACGAAAATCTAAATCGCGACGAAGCCTACAAGTTCATGGACGGCGCTTTCCGTGACGGATTCGTGCAGACGACGGGAACCGCGATAACCAAAGTCCTGCCGCCCGTCTCGCGCTTCACGCCCACCGGCGACCGCACTAAAAAACGCGAAACCGTCATTGAACGGCTGACAGCATTCTTCAATCGGTTCTGGGATATAATATCATCTATCAACCAAAACTAAGCCAGCCTTATTATGAATCAGTCGAACTACGCTTTATTGACAGCCTTATATGATTCTCAATCATCGGATTTGTATAAGGATATATATTTCCCTATTATCAAGTATAGCATCTTTTTGTTATATCAAAAACAAACAGATACTACCAAATACTATGATACGACCAATATCCAAGAGGTCATTATAGAAAAATTCGGCATCAAAATACCTTTGATTGTCATCAAACAGTCTCTCAAGATAATTTCCAATGAGCATCCAGATTTTGAGATCAAACTATTACAAAATGGCGACCAGCTATCCATTAAGAAAATATGGGATGTAGCGATATCGGATTCTATTGAAAGGATCTATGAGCAAAATTTAGAGCATTTTACTGCATTGCAAAATGCATTTATGCGATATATTGAAGTTGAGCAACTGCAAACCGATATAAACTTTATCGACTTTTTTTCGAACAATACCGAGGACATATATCATTACATCAACAATGATACGACGTCTGAACTTGTTGTCAATGAAGATTATATACATATCGTAAATTTTCTTAAATGGCTTAAGGAGCATAATGCGAATCTATACGATATTGCAGCCGATATATTTTGGGGATCTATCATTGCGGCTTTCCTTCAGCGTGAAATAGATTTTAATATCAAGCCCGAAACACAAATCTCCTACTTTCTTGATTCGTCGTTAATCCTTGCCCTTTTAGATTTGGATTCGCTGGCTAACAATATGTATTGTACGGAATTAGTGTCGATGATAACAACATCCGGCCATCTGCCGTATGTTCATCCATTGACTATCAAAGAAATTGATTCGATATTGTATTCCGTTGAAAGAGATGAGGGGCCTAAGCCTAATTCCGGTATTGCCGAAGCATATGATAGGAGAAGTTTGTCACCAAGCAAAATTTTACAAATTAGGCAGAAATTAAAAACGCTCATCGCTGATTCGGGTGTATATATCGAGCCATGCTCTGATGCACAAGTAAATGAAATTCAAAATACTTATAAATCGAAATCTTCTGTCCGGAATTTAGCGACGACACGAACAAATACATACTCGGATAATATTCGAGACATCCATGATGTCTTTATGTATGATTTTATACGGACAAAAACTGATCGATGCGTTTCGATTGAGAAAAACAATGCATTCTTTGTTACGCTCAATGCCGAGTTAATCAAATATTACAAAGAGCAGAAACAAGATTCCTACATCCAGCCGATTATCCACCCTGCTCGAATCGTGATGGATTTATGGATTCATAATTCTCAAACTACGAATATTCGAAGAAACGCACTAACCGAGGTTATTGCCCGATGTACTGCCTTGAATCAGACGGACGTAAGACGAAAATTACGCCTCATATCCAAACATTATAAAGAGAACGATTTTTCGGAAGAAAATTATAAGGCTGTATATATCGCATTGATGAATCGGTCGAAACAAGTTATGTCCGAGGTCGATATGATTCAGAATCAAAACGAATCCGAAGAAAAAATTTATCAACGCATCGAAAACATCATCCGCACGGCCAAAGAGGAAGAGGAACAAAGGCGCAATAAGGGCCTGGAACATCAAAAACTGGTCGATGCGCTGACCCGAAGCATAAAAGAGGCCGAAAAGCAGCGGAATACGATCAGCGGCGAAAATATCAAAACCCAGAAATTGCTGGAACTGAACGAAGAGCTGAATTCTTGCCAGGAAAAATTGAACGATACGAACCTGACCATCGGAAGGCTCGAAAAGACCCGCGATCGAGCTGTCTGCATGTGGAGATATTGGGTATTGATAGTAATCCAATCGATATGTATCATATCGATTATCATATTCGGATTGCGCTACCTCGCCATAGGCATAAACCGAGCAACAACATGGTCCGGTTTTGTAGATCAAAATATCGGGTTGATAATAACCGGAAGTATTTCGATCCTATCGTTTATAGCCGGAGGAGTGGCGAGGTTATCTATTCTGCGACCTGTTCGAGCCTATAAAAAGCATAGAGAAGAATTATTACAAGAGTGGAATAATGATCATCCAGAATACAACGAGAACATACAAGAAAGAACAAACCTATTATCGAAAATAGCAAATCTTAAATGGGGGATCAACATCCTCAAAAATCAAAATTAACAAATCAAAGAATCGGGGCGGTAATATATTATATTCCGCCCCGATTCTTTTGTTCGGTATTTCTTACTATCTTTGTATCGGGTTCTTTATCAAGGGAAAATTACTGCAAGACAGTGCAGAAGTTCGGTTAACAGATCGTTAACACACTAAAATGCAATAACGCCGTAACTCGCTGGCCGACAAAAGAAAAAAGGATCGATTTCTCGATCCTCCTGTTTTTGAGCGGAAAACGAGACTCGAACTCGCGACCCCAACCTTGGCAAGGTTGTGCTC
>CANPHE010000058.1 GCA_947573795.1 uncultured Alistipes sp.
CGTTCTTCGGATCCTGCTTCATGGCCTCCACGGCGATCTGACGCTCGTGAGCCACGACCTCGGCCGGGCAATCGGCGATATCGATCGACACGGGAGCCATAGCCGTAGCCTGCATGGCCACTGCGTGGGCTACCTCGGCGGGAACCTCCTTGTTGAAGCCGAGAATCGTACCGAGCTTCTTGTTGAAGTGTACGTAAGCGGCGCAGTAGGGAGCCTCGATGCGGGCGTAGTATGCCAACTCGATCTTCTCGCCCGTCTGGCCCGATTTCTCGGTTACCATCTCCTCGACGGTGTGGCCCTCGGCGTTCTTGGCAGCCATCAGAGCATCGCGGTCTGCGGCGTCGTTAGCCACGGCGACCTCGAGCATAGCCTCGGCCGAAGCCGAATACTCGGCGTTCTGAGCTACGAAGTCCGTTTCGCAAGCCAGGCAGAGGATGTAAGCCTTCTCGCCTACGATTTTCGTTACGACGATACCTTCGGTAGCGGTACGGTCGGCACGCTTGGCAACCACCAGCTTGCCTTTCTCGCGGATGATGTCCTGAGCACGCGCATAGTCGCCTTCGGCCTCCATCAGGGCTTTCTTACAGTCCATCATGCCGGCGCCGGTCATCTTGCGGAGCTTCATTACATCTGCTGCTTTGATTTCCATAGTCTTCTATCGTTTTTCGTTTGTTCGTAACTCGTTTATTCGGCCTCTGCGGCAGCGGGCTCCTCGTAGGGAGTCTCGACAGCGGCTACGACCTCTTTTACGGCCTCCTCCTCGGCATCGACGGCAGCTTTCACAGCCTTCTTGATGCGGGTTTTGCCCTCCTTCTTGGGAGCTTCGGCAGCACCGGCCTCGGCCTCCTTCTCGCGTTCGAGCTTGCGCTCTTCGGAGCCCTCGGCGATAGCGGCGCATACGGCGTCGAGTACCACGGCGATCGACTTCGTAGCATCGTCGTTTGCAGGTATAACGTAATCAATGTCGGTCGGATCACAACAAGTGTCTACCATTGCAAATACGGGGATGCTCAGACGCTTAGCCTCCTTCACGGCGTTGGCCTCCTTCTGTACGTCTACGACGAACAGAGCGGCCGGAAGGCGCGTCAGGTCGGCGATCGAGCCGAGGTTCTTCTCCAGCTTCGCACGCTGACGGGCGATCTGGAGCTTCTCGCGCTTGGAGAAATTATCGAAAGTGCCGTCGGCGTTCATCTTGTCGATGGTAGCCATTTTCTTGACGGCTTTACGTATGGTGGGGAAGTTCGTCAGCATACCGCCCGCCCAACGCTCGGTGACGTAGGGCATGCCGATAGCTGCCACCTTTTCGGCAACGATCTCCTTGGCCTGCTTCTTCGTGGCGACGAACAGCACGCGGCGACCGCTCTTGGCGATCTGCTTCAGAGCTGCGGCTGCCTCGTCGATCTTCAGCACGGTTTTGTGCAGGTCGATGATGTGGATGCCGTTCTTCTCCATGAAGATATAAGGAGCCATTTTGGGGTTCCATTTGCGCTTCAGGTGACCGAAGTGCGCACCGGCTTCCAATAATGTATTAAAATCTGTACGTGACATTTTAATTCGTTCTTGTTAATTTTAATGCTCTTTTCTTCAACCCTCCGGGTAGCGGTAGCTCCGGTCCCGGGGAGTTTTCCGCGGCGCGGCAACCCGATGGTAGAACCCATAACAATAAGGTATGTCCACAGGGTTTGGCGACCGACGCCGTGCTTTGCCGAAAATCCGGTCGCGCGCGTTTAACGCTTGCTGAACTGGAACTTGCGACGTGCTCCGGGCTGACCGGGCTTCTTACGCTCAACTTCGCGGGGATCGCGTGTGAGGAAGCCTGCCTTCTTCAGCGTGGGACGCATCTCGGCGTCGATCTCGCACAGTGCGCGAGCGATACCCAGACGAGCGGCCTCGGCCTGGCCCTTGATACCGCCGCCATCGAGGTTGATGACGATATCGTAATTCTCGGCGGTGTTGGTAGCCAGCAGCGGTTGCTTCACCTGGAACTGGAGAATTTCGAGCGGGAAATAGGCGGCGAGCTCCTTGCGGTTGATTGTAATCTGACCCTTACCCGGCTTCACGTATACGCGAGCCACAGCAGCCTTACGGCGACCTACGGTGTTTACAACTTCCATAACTCTTACTTAATCTCGTTTAATTTAATGGTCTTCGGGCTCTGTGCGGCGTGCGGATGCTCGGCACCGGCATATACCTTCAGGTTCTTGAGCAGCTGGTCGCCCAGACGGGTCTTGGGGAGCATGCCTTTGACTGCTTTTTCGACGATGAACGTCGGTTTCTTAGCCAGATAGTCGGCCGGGGTAGCGAAACGCTGACCGCCGGGATATCCGGTGTGACGCGTGTAGACCTTATCGGTCATTTTCTTGCCCGTGAGCTTCACCTTCTCCGCGTTGATTACGATCACGTAGTCGCCGCAATCGACGTGGGGCGTGTAGCTGGGCTTGTTCTTGCCTCGGAGGATCTTCGCGACCTGCGATGCAAGACGTCCCAACACCTCGTTCGTTGCGTCGATGACGACCCATTCCTTGGTCACCGTCGAAGCATTGGCCGAGATAGTCTTGTAGCTTAATGAATCCACTTTGTTTACGTTTAAATTTAACTTGTTGTAATCCTTCCCCGCACTTTACGGGTGCGCAAAGGTACGAATTTTTTTTCATTCCGCAATCTTCGTTCGATAAAAAAACGACCGGATGGACGAAAAAGCCCTTGCCGCATTTTTGCGGCAGGAGTAAATGTTCAATGTTATATCTGACTGTCGAAACAGGGGGAAATGTTTTAATACGTTATCATCAGACCTCAAAAAAATCAGAGCCGAAGTATTTCGGCTCTGAGAATATGTCGATTTTTAGATTTGCGCCAAAAATTTTGTCTACTGCACCATCATCGCGCGGTCCAATTCATGTCGCTGCAATATAAATTCGAAGCTCCGGACAAGCGCTCTGCTCTTATAATGATTATCGACAAGAAAATCCATCGTGGCGTTTAATTCCCTGAACGTTTCATTGGCCAAGACGTTCGTGTTTCCATATTTGTCCAGCAACAAATACATTCCGATAACATCGTCGCCCCGGGGTGCGAAATAATAAATCCTGCCTGTTTTTATTTTCGTTGTCACCTGTTTGCGGGTTGCGATATCGACTATTTGAAAGCTCGTGCCGAGCTCCTCCGGCACAAAAGGCATTCTACGGTCGGGATAATTCGCATTCAGTCTCTCCGTTACGATTCGTTTGACGGTTTCGAGCAGTGCATCCTGAGAAAAAGCAGGAATACAGGAGCACAAAGTCGCCAACAATAGGGTGAGCATGTGTTTTTTCATAGGCATTTTCAATTGAAAATCAATCGGGATTTCTGTCCGGTTCTATTTCATCTAGCGTTTTACAATTCGGCTCACTCCATTGCAGCTCTTTTACATGTCGTTTTTCGACTAATGTTGCAGAATATTCTCGCAGCCAAGAATCCTTCCGTTTTATCTATAGCGTGATACCCTTCGTGTACACCTATGGTCCCTATACGGTCCTCTTTTGATAAAGTCCGCAGATAAGTTGCTCTATCTCCTGTATATTGCGGTTCAATTTGTTCTTCAATAGAACTTTCATAAATATGAATATCTGCACCAGCAACATGACGGTCATGACGTCCCAATTCATTTTTATTCGGTCCCTTTCCTTCATGAATAGTTATTGTAATAGCATAAGGAGCGTCCTCCATTTTCTTCCATACAATCTGTCCTGTCTCTGTTTTTAACATGGCAGAACCGACTCTCAAAGCATCGGTTCCTTTAGCTGCTTCTGTCCAACTGCCATTTTCAAATAAGACATTTCCCAAAGCATCTACAATCCTTCGCCCATCCGGATCAACTCGATTCACGGGATCATTCCCACAATAAGCATAGGGAGAAATCCCCATATACTTCTCGGCCAGGGG
Organism: uncultured Alistipes sp.; assembly: GCA_947573795.1. Taxonomy (GTDB): domain Bacteria; phylum Bacteroidota; class Bacteroidia; order Bacteroidales; family Rikenellaceae; genus Alistipes. The sequence continues at coordinate 3,922 of CANPHE010000058.1, forward strand.
ATCGAACGACAGCCATTTGCCGAAGCGGGGCTGGTAGAACCGGGCACCGAAGTCGTAGAGATCGATTTCGTCCTGCGCCTGCCACTCCTTGCCGGTGAACAGATAGGTGTTCGAGCCGATAGGCTGCTCCGCCTGCTGCCACATCAGTCCGTAGGGGTAATAGTGATACGTTTCGGGCACAATCGCCCGGGTGCTTCCCAAATGGTCGCACAGGTAGTAGTGCGGAACCGTACTCTGGTCGGTCGCCACAATTCGTCCGGAGCCGAAAGCGGCACTTGCGAGGAGCGTATTTCAAATACAGCAAAGAACCGATATAGTCGAATCCGGCAGCGTAATCGCCGACTACCGCACAAGATACGAATAATCTGCCGAAGATACAAAAGAAAACAGAGCCGAAATATTTCGGCTCTGTGTAATAACGGACGGCCCGGACCATACACCGTGCGGCCGGGGCTTCGACGGGGTTTCCGGTTACGAGCGGATCTGCGCGCCGCAGCGTTTTTCGAGCTGTGCGGCGAGGTTGGCCATCGTGCGTTCGATGGTTTTCTCGTCGAGCGTGCGGCTCTTGTCCTCCAGGACGAAGCTCAGGGCATAGGATTTCTTGCCCTCGGGGAGCTTGTCGCCCTCGTAGACGTCGAACAGCGCCACGCTCTTGAGCAGCTTGCGTTCCGAGGCGAAGGCCGCGTCGCGCAGCGACGAGAAGGTCACCTGCTTGTCGACGAGCAGCGCCAGGTCGCGGCGTACCTCGGGGAATTTCGAGAGCTCCTCGGCGACGATCTTGTGCTTCTTCGTCGAGCGGACGAGTGCGTCGAAGTTCATTTCGAGGTAGTAAACGTCCTGCTTTACGTCGGCCTTGCGGCGGATTTTGGAAGCTACCGCACCGATCTGCAACAACTCCTTGCCGCCGAGCGACATCGTAAGCGCTTCGCTGAAAAGGTCGCTCGTCGAGGTCTCGGTCTTGAGCGTGTAGATATCGATGCCGAAGCGGCGCAACAGCTTCTCGGCCATGGCGCGCAGGGTGAAGAACGACGTCTTCTCCGCTTTCGTGTTCCACGACTGCGGCACGGCGGCTCCCGTTACGCAGATAGCCAGTCGATACTGCTCGGAGTAGGCCGCGAGGCGGTTCTCCTCCGTGCGGCGGCTCTCGTCGAAGAAATAGCAGTTGCCGAATTCGTAGAGCTTCAGATCGCCGTTCTTGCGGTTGGCATTCAGGCAGACGGCTTCGAGCATGTTGAACAGCAGCGTTTGCCGCATGACGTTGAGATCGGCGCTCAACGGGTTGAGAATCCGCACGCACCGTTCAGCGGGGCAGGACGCCAGCCCTTCGTAATAGGAGCCCTTCGTGAGCGAGTTGGACATGATCTCCGTATAGCCGTTGGCCGTGAGGAAATCGGCCGCGAGGTTCATCAACGCGTTGCGGTCGGGTTTCGGTGCGTAGGAGAGCGTCGATCGCACGCGGGTCGGAATCTCGACGTTGTTGTAGCCGTAGATGCGCAGGATATCTTCGATCAGGTCGGCTTCGCGCTGCACGTCCACCCGGTAGGGCGGGACGGCGACGGTCAACACGCCCTCCTTTTCGGCGAGGATTTTCACCTCCAGCGCTTCGAGGATCGTGCGGACAGTCGCTTCGGGGATCGTTTTGCCGATCAACGCATCGATGCGTGCGAACGAAATGTCGAACACGAAGTCGGCGATCGGCTCGGGATAGATGTCGGTGATCTCGCTCGAGATCGTACCTCCGGCCAGCTCCTTCATCAATAGGGCGGCGCGCTTGGCGGCGTAGACCTGCATGTTGGGGTCGATGCCGCGCTCGAAGCGGAACGACGCGTCGGTGTTGAGTCCGAAGCGCTTGGCCGTCTTGCGCACCCATACGGGGTTGAAGTAGGCGCTCTCGATGAATACGTCGGTCGTCGTGTCGCAGATGCCCGAATCCAGACCTCCGAAGACACCGGCGATACACATCGGACGCTCGGCCGAGCAGATCATCAGGTCGCGGTCCGAGAGTTTGCGCTCCACGCCGTCGAGTGTCACGAAGGGAGTGCCTTCGGCGCAGGTGCGGACGACGACCTGGTGGCCTTCGATCTTCGAGGCATCGAACGCATGCAAGGGTTGTCCCAACTCGAAAAGTACGAAGTTGGTGATATCCACCAGGTTGTTCTTGGGGTTGATGCCCGCGGCGCGCAGACAGTTCTGCATCCATTCGGGCGAGGGGCCGATCTTGCAGCCCGTGACCGTCACGCCCGCATAGCGGGGTGCGGCTTCGGCATTCTCGACGCGGATCGCCACTTCGAGGTCATGGTTGTCCACGGCGAAGGCCGAAACGTCGGGAAGCGTCACCTTCGCCTCCTCGCCGCGACTGCGCAGGTAGGCAGCCAGGTCGCGGGCCACGCCTACGTGCGACGCGGCGTCGACGCGGTTGGGTGTCAGGCCGATTTCGATCAGGTAGTCGTCCTCGATGCGGAGGTACTCCTTGGCCGTCATGCCCGTCGGGGCGTCGGCCGGGAGCTCCAGGATGCCGTCGTGAGCCGAGCCGATGCCCAGCTCGTCCTCGGCGCAGAGCATGCCGAGCGACTCGACGCCGCGAATCTTGCTGCGCTTGATCTTGAACTCCTCGTCGCCGCCGTTGGGGTAGAGCACCGATCCGACCGTGGCGCACAGCACTTTCAGTCCGGCGCGGCAGTTGGGGGCGCCGCAGACGATCTGCAACGGGGCTTCGGCGCCCACGTCGACCGTCGTGATGTGGAGGTGGTCCGAGTCGGGATGCTCCTCGCAGGTGAGCACCTCGCCGACGACGACTCCCTGAAGGCCGCCCTTGACGGTCTCGATCTTGGCGAAACCCTCGACTTCCAGACCGATGTCCGTCAGGATGCGGGCGATCTCCTCGGCCGGAAGGTCCGTTTCGATATAGCGTTTGAGCCAGTTATACGAAATATTCATATCGTCGTAGTGTTGAATTTGCTAAAATCGAACAAAGATAGGGATTTTTCCGCAAAGTCGCGAAAAATGTAGGCGGTTTTCGAAGGTTAAAGGTCGTTCGTGTGCGCTGCGCACGAGAATGCGGAACGATGGTGCCGCGCAGTTCGCCGCCGCTCCGGGCGGAGGAGTGCGAAACGGTCGAAATCCTTATAACATATGTATCGGAGATTTTTGCCGGAAAATTTGGAATCTCCGATCGGAAAACCTATATTTGTAACCGAAAGACAGCACGAATGATCCTCGGATTCAACATACAGGCATGGTGGTGGCGCTCATTGACTCTCGTGAACAATGAGTGCGATGGCGTGCACGTATAACCGAAGCCCCGATACGACACAAGCCCGTTGTTTACGAAAGTAAGCGACGGGCTTTTTCGTTATGATCCCCGACATGAACTTCAAAAACAATACGACCATGAAAAACAAGAAATTCTGCCTCTCGGAGGCGCAGATGCCCACCCAATGGTACAACATCGTGGCGGATATGCCCAACAAGCCGCTTCCGCCGCTGCATCCCGCGACCAAGCAACCCGTAACCAAGGAGCAGATGTCGGCGATCTTCGCCGAGGAACTTATCGACCAGGAGATGTCCACCGAGCGTTTCATCGATATTCCCGACGAGGTGCGCGACCTCTACCGCATCTGGCGTCCGACGCCGCTCGTGCGCGCCTACGGACTGGAGCAGGCGCTCGACACCCCGGCGAAGATCTATTTCAAGAACGAAAGCGTCTCGCCTGCCGGGTCGCACAAGCCCAATACCGCCGTGCCGCAGGCCTACTACAATGCCAAGCAGGGTATCAAGCACCTCACGACCGAGACGGGAGCGGGGCAGTGGGGCGCCTCGATCGCCTTCGCCGCCAAGCATTTCGGCATCGACCTGCGCGTTTTCATGGTGAAGGTGAGCTACCGGCAGAAACCGTATCGTCGCTTGATGATGAATACTTGGGGTGCCGAGTGCGTCGCTTCGCCCAGTGAGCTCACGGCCTCGGGCCGTGCGGCGCTCCGACGCGATCCCGACTGTTCGGGAAGCCTCGGACTGGCGATTTCCGAAGCGGTCGAAATGGCGTTGCAGCACCCCGAGGATACGCGTTACTGCCTGGGCAGCGTTCTCAACCACGTGCTGCTGCACCAGACCGTGATCGGCCAGGAGGCCGTCGCGCAGATGGAGATGGCCGATGCGGAACCCGACGTGGTGATCGGTTGCTTCGGCGGCGGCAGTAACTTCGCCGGTATCGGATTTCCGTTCCTGCGCCGCAACTTCACCGAGGGGAAGAACATCCGCGTCGTGGCCGTGGAGCCCGCGAGCTGCCCGAAGCTGACGCGCGGGCAGTTCCAATACGACTTCGGCGACGTGGCGGGATTCACGCCTCTGATTCCGATGTACACCCTGGGCCACGACTTTCAGCCTTCGGATATCCATGCGGGCGGTCTGCGCTACCACGGTGCCGGAGCCATCGTGAGCCAGCTGCTCAAGGACGGACTGATCGAGGCGCAGTCGGTGCCGCAGACCGAGACGCTCGCCGCGGGCGTGCTTTTTGCCAAAACCGAGGGTATCATCCCCGCTCCCGAGTCGACCCACGCCATTGCGGCGGCGATTCGCGAAGCGTTGCGGGCCAAGGAGGAGGGTACGCCGAAGACCATCCTTTTCAACCTTTCGGGCCACGGCATGATCGACCTCTATGCTTACGAACAGTATTTGGCCGGGGCGCTGCGCGACTATACGCCGGGCGACGACGAGATCGCCCGGACGGTGGCGCAGTTGGAAAAGATTCTCTGAACGAAAAAGCCGCTGCGATTGCAGCGGCTTTCGTTTATCCCCTCGATCCCAACCAAAGGAAGAGCATACCTATTAAGATAAACGCCAGGTCTATGGCCTTCGAGCGCAGGTTGCGTTCGTGGAAAAGTACGGCACCGCAGAGGAACGAGATGACGACCGATCCCCGCCGGACCATCGAAACGATGGAGATCATGGCACCTTGCTCGCTCAGCGCCACGAGGTAGGCGAAGTCGGCGAGCGAGAGAAATACCGAGATCAGCGGAATGGCCCAGCTCCAGTGGAACGGCGTCGTCGAACGGCGTTTCGGCAGCCACAGCAATGCTACCACCACGGCCATCATCGCCGCCTGGTAGAGGTTGTACCAGCTCTGCACGAAAACCGGGTCGAGCTGCGTCATGATATATTTGTCGTAGAGACCGCTCACGGCTCCCGTCAGGGCGCCCAGCGCGACGAATACGATCCAGCGGTTGTGGGCGAAATCGACCCCTTCGCGGCGGCTCGAACGGCTCAACAGCAGCAGCGATAGGGCCGCCAATGCCACGCCGATCCATTGATAGGCGTTCAGACGTTCGCCGAAAAGGAGCATCGCGCCGACGAGTACCATCACCGGGCGCGTAGCGTTGATCGGGCCGACGATCGTGATCGGTAGGTGCTTGATGCCGTAGTATCCGAATATCCACGATGTCAGTACGATCGTGGACTTGAGCGCAACCAGTGCGTGAGCATGCGCATCTCCCGGTTCGGAGGCCAGCAACGTGCCGTCGAACCACCCGAGCCCCCATTCGGCCGAAACGATGGCCGGCAGGAAAAAGAGCGTCGAGAAGATCGTGTTGAGCAGCAGCACGGGCAGCACGGCGTTCTGCGTGAGCGCCTTTTTCTTGGCCGCGTCGTAGAATCCGAGCAGGGCGGCCGAAACGAAAGCCAGCGTCAGCCACATGGTCTACTGCAATTCGTCGCTGTAAACGGCTCCCGGGAGGTCGTGCAGGTTGTAGCGCGAAGCCATCGACATGCCGTAGGCGCCCGCCGACTTGATCGTCAGCAGATCGCCGCGCTGCGTCTTGCGCAGGCTGACGTTCTCGTCGAACACGTCGGTCGATTCGCATGCCGTGCCGACGATCGTGTATTTGTCGCGCCCTTCGGCCTCGGAGGTGATATTTTCGATGTTGTGGTAGGAGCCGTAGAGTGCCGGACGGATCAGCTCGGTCATCGAGGCGTCGACGATCACCAGCTTGCGTCCCGTGGCGGTGGTTTTGTTGAAAAGCACCGAGGTGATGAGCTCGCCGCACTCGGCCACGATCGAGCGGCCGAATTCGAAATGCACCTCCCGCTCGCCGATCGACAGGTGGTTGTGGACGATCGAGAAGAGCGATGCGAAATTGGGGATGGGTTCGTTCTCCGGAACGTCGTAGTTGACGCCCAGGCCGCCGCCCACGTCCACGAAACGGAACGAGAAGCCCAGCTTTTCGAGATTCGCGACGATGGCGTTGACCTTGTCGCACATATTTTCGAAGACGTGCAGTTCGCGGATTTGCGAACCGATATGCAGGTGCAGCCCGACGATGCGCAGGTGGGCGAACGAGGCGATCTCCTCGGCGTGTTCGAGTACTTCTTCGTATGAAATGCCGAACTTGCTGTCCGCCTGCCCCGTATCGATGCAATGATTGGTCTTGGGGTCGATGTCGGGATTGATGCGCAGCGCGACGTCGGTCACGCGTCCTGCTTCGGCCGAAAGAGCGTCTGCGACGCGCAGTTCTTCGATCGATTCGCAGTTGATGGCCAGGATGTTATTCTCGATGGCATAACGCAGTTCTTTATCTCGCTTACCCACTCCCGCATAAACGATACTCTTCGGATCGAAGCCCGCTTCGATGGCCTTGCGCAGTTCGTTGCCGCTCGCGCAGTCGATGCCCAGTCCGTATTCGCGGATAATGGCCAACAGACGGTCGTCGTAGTTGGCTTTGATCGCGTAGTGGACCTTATAGCCGTATTTTTTCGATTCGTAAACTACGCTTTCGAGCGTTTGGCGCAACAGCGCCGTATCATAGAGATAGAACGGAGTTTCATAGCTCCGCAGTTTGTGTGCGATTTGTCTCGATAACATCTTCTGAACCTAACTTGTTGAAGATGCAAAGATAAGACATTTGCCGCAAATCCCCAAATTGGGGGCCGGAGCTCAAATTTCGCGTTTTCTCCGCTGCCGCCGTTCGCGAAGCAACGTTTGCAACCGCCATTGGGCCCGTGCGACCGACCGCCGCCAAAAGAGGTAGCAGATGCCGGTTGCAACGACCATACATCCGCCCGACAGGAGCATGAGGCGGAGTATTTCCGTATCGGATGGGTCGAAGGAGTTGATGAGTATCGGCATGATTACCAGCCATACGATGCTCATTGTGAAGCAGAAAATTCCTGCTGCCGCCCATCGCGTTCGGGCGCGCCACCGCCGGATATTGTAATAAAGCCCGATGCTGCCCGGGATGCCGCAGATGAGGAGTAGCGGCGTCCGCACTCCTTCCGGAATGATGCCGAAACGGGAGTCGCACAGCAAGAGGATGAACAGGTACAGGGGCAATTGTCCGACGACGTGCAATCTTCGCTCCCACGGCGTGCGCGGCACCGGAAAGAGCCCCATGATGCCGGATTCGTAGTTGCTGCGTTTCATGACTTCGCGGGTTTGTCGGTCGAGGCGGTGTCGTCAGCCCCTCCGGAGTTCGCGGCGGCAGCCTCCTTGCGCTTGCGGGGCGTGCGGCCGCTGCGACGCAGGGCGTCGGCGATGATCCATAGCAGCTGGCCGTTGATGGACCGGAACTCGTCGTCGGCCCACCGCTCCAGCGCCTCCATCGTCTCGACGTCGATGCGCAGCACGAAGGTTTTGTTTCCGTCTTTGGCCATTCGTCTAATGGTGGAGGGTTCCGGCATTGACTACGGGCTGGGCGGCTTCGTCGGCGCAGAGCACGACCAGCAGGTTCGACACCATGGCGGCTTTGCGCTCCTCGTCCAGTTCGACGACCTCATCGGCGGCAAGTCGGTCGAGGGCCATGCGGACCATCGTCACGGCGCCTTCGACGATCTTTTCGCGGGCCGCGATGATCGCGTCGGCCTGCTGGCGGCGCAGCATTACGGCAGCGATTTCGGGGGCATAGGCCAGGTAGTTGATGCGGGCTTCGACGATCTCGATGCCGGCCATCGCCAGACGGTCGGAGAGCGTGCGCTCGAGCCGGTCGTTGATCTCCTCGCTGTTCGAGCGAAGCGTGAGCTCGTCCTCCGCAGTGCCGTTATTGTCATAGGCATAGCAGCCGGCAACCTGGCGCAGGGCGGCGTCGCTCTGCACGCTGACGAAGTTTTCGAGCATATTCATTCGGGTAGCCGAGGAGATCGTGACGCCGGGTGCTGCGGTCGAGGTGTCGATCTCGAAGACGGCTTTGTAGATATCGTCGCGTTTGAGGCGCCATACCAGTACCAGACCGATCAGGATCGGGTTGCCCGTCTTGTCGTTGACCTTGATCGGATCGACATTGAGGTTGCGGGCCCGCATGGAGATGCGTTTGGCCGACATCAGCGGATTGACCCACCAGAATCCCGTTTCGTAGAAGGTGCCGCGGTAGTTGCCGAAGAAGAGCATCACGCGCGCCTGGTTGGGTTCGAGCAGCATGAATCCGAACAGAGCCACGAAGGCGAGCACTGCGAGGACGATTCCTCCGACGATCATCCAGGTACTACCCGGAAGTCCGATCTCGCTTCGTTCCGCACCTGCGGCGATTGTGTAAATTCCCGCTGTTACGGCGATCAGAATCAGGCCCAGAGCCGTAAAGCCGCCGCATTTCCATCCGTTGTAGGTGTAATTTCCGTTCTCCATGACGAGGTGATATTATTTTGATATTGCAAATATAGGGCAATTCCGCAAAAATCCAAAAACTTCCGCCGTTTTTTCGAGGCGGATTAAACTAAACATGCCGCAGACGGGGCGTTCCTCGCTGCGGCATGCCGTATTTCGGAATTCGGAGCCTATGCCTCGTCCGAGGGGATCACCCGGACCTTCGCGGCGGCGGCTTTCACCCGGTCGCGCAGGGCATCGAGATCGCTGCCCAAAGGTTCGTATCCCACGACGACGCCCATGCGGCGGTTGACGCGCGCCGAGGGCTTGCCGAAGATGCGGATATCGGTGGCGGGGTTGTCGGCTAAAGCCTCCTCGATCCCCTCGTAGCGCGGTGCTGCGGCGGAAGGAGCGTCCGCGAGGATCACGGCGCTGGCACCCATGCGTTCGTAGGTCACGGCCGGGATCGGCAGTCCGAGGACGGCCCGCAGGTGCAGTTCGAATTCGTTGAGATTCTGGGTTCCGGCCAGCGTCACCATGCCCGTGTCGTGCGGACGCGGCGAGAGCTCGGAGAAGTAGACCCCTTTTTCGCGGCTCAGGAAGAATTCCACGCCCCACAGTCCGGCACCCGTCAGGGCTTCGGTGACGGCCGCGGCCATCCGCTGCGCCTCGGCCAGGTGTTCCGGTGCGATCTCGGGCGACTGGAAACTTTCGCGGTAGTCGCCGCCCTTCTGTACGTGTCCGATCGGGGGACAGAAAAGCGTCGGACCGTTTTTCTGCGTGACGGTCAACAGCGTGATTTCGCTGTCGAAGCGGATGAACTCCTCGATGATGAGTTCGCGGATATCGCCGCGAGAACCTTCGCAGCCGTATTTCCAGGCATGTTCCAGCTCCTCGGGGCCTTTCACGACGGACTGTCCCTTGCCCGAGGAGGACATCAGCGGCTTGACGACGCACGGATAACCGATCTCGTCGGCTGCGCGCTGCAATTCGTCGAATGTCTTCGCATAGAAATAGCGAGCCGTCTTCAGCCCCAGTTCTTTGGCGGCGAGATCGCGGATCGCTTTGCGGTTCATCGTGAAATTTACGGCCCGGGCACTCGGCACGACCTGTACCCCGGCTTTCTCAATGTCGTAGAGCCGTTCGGTGCGGATCGCTTCGATTTCGGGTACGACGATATCGGGACGGTGCCGCTCGACGGCAGCCGTCAGCGCATCGCCGTCCAGCATGTCGAAGACTTCGGCTTCGTCGGCTACCTGCATGGCCGGCGCTCCGGCATATTTGTCGCACGCGACGACATACTGACCCAACCGCTGAGCGGCGATTACGAATTCCTTGCCCAGTTCTCCCGAACCGAGCAACATGATTTTCTTTGCCATTCTGATCTGAGGATTTGCATTCGGGGTACAAAGATACGATTAAGCGAGAGCAAAAGCAAACTTGTTTGCATTTTGCCGAGCGGGAGTATCTTCGGCGGAGCCAAAGTTCGATTAAGCGAGAGCAAAAGCAAACTTGTTTGCATTTTGCCGAGCGGGAGTATCTTCGGCGGAGCCAAAGTTCGATTAAGCGAG
>CANPHE010000059.1 GCA_947573795.1 uncultured Alistipes sp.
TCCCGGGGGTGGTGGGTTTTTTTTTTATTTTTTTTTTTTGGATTTTTTTGGGCGGGCGGCCCGGGGGGGGGGGGGGGGTCCCCCCCTTTTTTCCGGGGGGGCCCCACGGAAGTACCTCGGACGGGCCGGATTCGTAAACACAGCGGGACATCGACCCTCCCGACCGGAAATGCGGCCGGGGAACCGAAGTGACTGAATGATATTTATATGACAGCGTTATTTTCCGATATTATCTTCGGCCCGGTGCATTCGCGGCGGCTGGGCCTCTCGCTGGGGGTGAACCTCCTGCCTACGGAGTCGAAACTCTGTTCGTTCGACTGCATCTACTGTGAATGCGGCTGGAATGCCGAGCATCCCGGCGTGCGGCGTTTCAACCGCCGCGAGGAGGTGCGGCGCCTGCTCGCCGAAACGCTGCGGCGCATGGTGGCGGAAGGAACGCCGCCCGACGTCGTCACCTTCGCCGGAAACGGCGAACCGACGCTGCATCCCGAGTTCGGGGCGGTGATCGACGATGTGATCGCCTTGCGCGACGAGCTGTGTCCCGAGGCCCGCGTATCGGTGCTCTCCAACGCCACGCAGCTCCACCGCGAGGAGGTGCGCGCGGCACTGCTGCGCGTGGATAATCCGATCCTGAAACTCGATTCGGCCTTCGACGCCACGGTGCGGCGGATGAACACTCCGCAGAATCCGGCCTACACGGTGCGCGGCATCGTCGAGCAGATGAAACGCTTCGACGGGCGGATGATTCTCCAGACGATGTTCCTGCGCGGCGAATGCGACGGCGAGAAGATCGACAACACCACCGAGGAGGAGGTCGCCGCCTGGCTGCGGCTGGTCGATGAGATTCGCCCGCGGCAGGTGATGGTCTACTCGATCGACCGCGACACGCCGTGCCGAACGCTCGAAAAGGTCTCGCGCGAGGAGTTGCAGCGCATCGCCGCACGGGTCGAGGCTTTGGGAATCGATTGTTCCGTCGCGTAAGGCCATGCAAATCCTGATCTCCTGCGCCAAAACGATGGCCGCCCGGACCGCCTTGCGCACGCCGTTCGTCTCGGAGCCCCGGTTCCGGGCCGAAGCCGACAGGCTGGCCGGCTCTCTCGCGGCACTCCCGACCGAAGAACTGGCCCGCCAGCTGCGCGTCAACTCCCGCATCGCCGCCGAGAACCGGCAACGTTATCTCTGTTTTCACGACGCCCCGCAATTGCCCGCCCTGACGGCCTATACGGGTATCGTCTTCAAACGGATCGATCCCGCGACATTCTCCGATGCCGATTTCGAATACGCCCAGGAACATTTGAATATCACCTCGTTTCTTTACGGACTGCTCCGGCCGCTGGATGCCATCCGCCCCTATCGACTCGAAGGCGACACGCTGCTGCCCGGCGACGAGGCGACGACTCCGTTCGGATTTTGGCCCGCGCGGCTGACCGACGAGCTGATCGCCCGCGTGCGGAAGGACGACGGGGTGCTGCTGAACCTGGCCAGCGGCGAAATGAAGCGGCTTTTCGACTGGCCGCGGGTCTGCCGCGAAGTGCGGGTCGTAACGCCCGAATTCCGGGTGCGGGAGGGCGACCGGCTGCGTACCGTGGTGGTCTACACGAAGATGTGCCGCGGGGAGATGACCCGCAGCGTGCTGCGCGAGCGGCTGACCGTGCCCGAACAGTTGCACGCGTTCGAATGGGAGGGTTTCCGCTACGATGCCGAGCGCAGTACGGAAAACGATTATCTGTTTACGTTGTAATTCTAAGTAGACTCAAAGCCCCTAAGGTTATACTACAACTCCACCAATCGGTTGCGAATGGCGTAGACCACCAGCGACGCGGTGTTCTTGCACCCGGTTTTTTCGAGGATATTCGCGCGATGCTTGTCGACCGTACGTTTCGAAATGAAAAGTTCGTCGGCGATCTCCTGGTTGGAGAGTCCGCGGCATACGGCGACCAGAATTTCGCGTTCCCGCTCGGACAACGCCTCGTCCTCAGCGATCTCGCGCGTATAGGTCCGCATGCGTCCCGTAAGCGACGAAAGCAATGCGGGCGAAAAATAACTGCCGCCCGCCATCACCGCCTCAATGGCCTGGATCACGTCGTCCACGTCGGAGTCTTTAAGCAAAAATCCCCGCGCACCGGCCTCGACCATGCGCGAATAGTAGCTCTCCTCGCCGAACATCGAGAGGGCGATGATCCGCAGATCGGGACGCCGGGCCAATGCCCTCTCGGTGGTCTGCGCGCCGTTCAGTCCCGGCATGGCGAAATCCATGAAAACGACGTCGGCGTCCGTGCCGTCGAGCATCGCGAGGAACTCCTCGCCGCTGGCGGCTTCGCCCACGACACGGCAATCCGTGCAGTGCTCCAGCAAGCCCCGGAGTCCGTTGCGGAACAGCGTATGATCGTCTACGAGTATGATCTTATAGTCCATATTATCTTCGCTGTTTGCGGCGTTTGCGAGCCTCCGGGGGGGGGCTCGGACGCAGCCCGACACGGATCGTGGCGCGCATGCCCCGGCCTTTGGAGCTCGTGATGTCGAACGTGCCGCCTAAGGAGTTGATCCGCGAGGAGATGTTCGAAAGCCCCATGCCGCAATCCATCATCGCCTGCGGATTGAAGCCGCGGCCGTTGTCCGAATAGTTCAGCACCAGCGTCGAACCGTTCTGCGCCAGCGAGAGATTCACCGAGGTGCAGGCCGCATGTTTGAGCGAGTTGTTTATCAGCTCGCAGACGACGCGGTAGAGAATCACCTCGACGTCCGTGTCGTAACGCTCGGCGCGCAGATTGGTCGTAAAGGAGATATTCACGTCGTGAATGGCGGCCGTCTTGTCGATGAAGTTGCGTACGCCCCGGGCCAATCCGAAATCGTTGAGCACGTGGGGCGAAAGGTTGTTCGAGATTTCCCGCAGCGAGCGGATCGCCTCCTCGATCACGTAGGTCGTATTGGCGATGATCTCGCGCCGCTCGGCATCGCCCGTTTCGCGGCTTTCGCGCGCGAGCACCGTGAGCGACATTTTCGCCGACGAGAGCAGCGGCCCCAGTCCGTCGTGCAACTCCTTCGAGAAGCGCGAACGGGCCTTCTCCTCGGTACGCAGCACGGCCGAGAGAATCCGCCGGTTCCACAACTGCCGCTGACGGTCGAGTCGGGCGATGTATTTGAAAAGTTTGTGGGCGTACATCACCCCGATCGAGAGGCATACCGAGACCACGATACCCAGGTAGCCGAACCACCAGCGCGGCCCGACCTCGACGCCCGAGACGGCCAACAGCTGCACGAACCGTTCGACCGACAGCAGCGAGAATCCGACGATGAAAAGGATCCACACCGAATTGTACTTCGTGGTCCGCACCAGCCGCACGGCATAGACCGTAGCGAGGGTCTGGATGACGATCGAGATGATGAGCAGAATCTTGATGAACATGGCAACGTCGGTCGATTGTCCGGCAAAGATAGCGAATCCGCTCCGTGCCGGAATACGTTTTTATACCTCTTTTATCACCTTTCCGAGACGTTCGAGCTGCCCGTAGTCGGTCAGGTCGACCTGCACCGGCACCACCGAGACATAGCCGTGGGCCAAAGCCCATTCGTCCGTATCCTCGGCCTGGGGCTCGGCATTGACGAAAGCGCCCGTGAGCCAGAAATATTCGCGGCCGCGGGGGTCTTCGCGGCGGAAAAACTCCTCGCGCCAGAATCCGCGGTTCTGCCGCGCCAGGCGGATGCCCCGAATCTCCTCGGGACGTCCCTTCGGAACGTTGACGTTGAGACACAGCGGCAAGACGGGATGTTCGTCCGCGAGGACGTCGCCCACGATGCGTTTGCCGTAGAGCACCGCCGCCTCGAAATCGGCCGCAGCGTCGTGGTCGTCGAGCGAGAGCCCGACGGCGGGACAACCGTAGAAACTACCCTCGATCGCCGCGCCCATCGTTCCCGAATAGAGGACGTTGACCGCCGAATTCGAACCGTGGTTGATGCCCGAGATCACCAGGTCGATCCGCTCCTCGCGCAGCAGGTAGTCGAAAGCCATCTTCACGCAGTCGACCGGCGTTCCGGAGAAGGCATATACCTCGACTCCCTCCTCCTGCCGCACACGGCGCAGATAGAGCGGGTTATACATCGTGATGGCCTGGCTCATGCCGCTCTGCGTGGCCTCGGGAGCTACCGCCACCACGCGTCCGAACGAGCGCGCCACCTCGATGGCCGCCGCCATACCTTTCGACGCGTAGCCGTCGTCGTTGGTCACCAGTATCAGTTTCTCTCTCATCGTTGCGGGGCTTTATCCCGACAAAGATAATGCAAAGTTTCTAAAAAAGCATGGCAACTGCATACAACTTTGCACTACGCGGGATTTAACCCCCAATAACGTTGCGGGCTGCACCGTAAGCCCCTCCCTCGGGAGGGGTTTACGTTCCGTTACTGCTGCTCAGCAATTCGAGCAAAGCTCGATTGCATTCGCCTTGCGACGCAGGCGGGGTGGGGTCAGAATTATAAACGCGGCGGGACGCCGCGAGACAACGGCCGTCCTAAGTGTATCAACGTGCGAAAAACCGGAGAGTCTTGTATATAATTACCAAAAACATTACATTTGTCGCTGTTATGCGTCTCAAACCGCCTAAAATAATCCGGCGCCTGATGCCGGACCTGATCTGGGAAATCGACGACCCCGAGGGTGTTTTCCTCACCTTCGACGACGGTCCCACGCCCGGCATCACCGAGTGGATTCTCTCCACGCTGGAGAAATACGACGCCAAGGCGACCTTCTTCGTGCTGGGGAAAAACGTCGAAATGTATCCCGACCTTTTCCAGCGCATCATCGACGCCGGACACCGCGTGGGCAACCACACCTACTCCCACCAGAAGGGCTGGGGCATGAGCCTCGAACGCTATACCGAAGACGTGGATTTCGCCAACGATCTGATCCATAGCGAGCTGTTCCGACCTCCCTATGCGCGCATCACCCCGGCGCAGGCACGGCTGCTCGGACAGCGTTACAAGCTGGTGATGTGGGACATCATCTCGCGCGACTACAACCGCCGCCTCTCGCCGCGCACGTGCCTGAAGAACGTTTCGCGCTACCTGGCGCCCGGGGCCATCGTCGTCTTCCACGACAGCGAAAAGGCCTTCCGCAACATGCGCTACGCCCTGCCCCGCACGCTGGAGAAGGTCCGCCAGTTGGGGCTGCGCTGCAAGGCGATCGATCTGTAAGAACATCGCCCGATCGCTTTATCGCCCGGGCATTTGCGTTTCTTGCGGATTTTTTCGTATATTTGCGCCTACGATAGACAAACATTTAAAAACGCATACCATGACTATTACAGCCGCCGATATCAAGATCGGCATGTGCATCGAAATGGACGGCAAAACGTTTCTCGTAGTCGATTTCCAGCACTGCAAGCCGGGCAAGGGTCCCGCATTCGTACGTTCGAAACTCAAAAACCTCGAAAACGGCCGCGTTTTGGAGAACACGTTCTCGTCCGTGAGCCAGAAGATCGAGCAGGTGCGCGTGGAGCGTCGCCCCTACCAGTTCACCTACGAGGACGACCTGGGCGCCCACTTCATGCACACGGAGACCTTCGAGGAGATCAACATCGACAAGAACCTCATCAACAACTACGACCTGATGGCCGACGGCCAGATCGTCGAGGTGATGTTCCACACCGACAAGGAGATCGTCCTTTCGGCCGAACTTCCCCCGATCGTCGACATGGAGGTGACCTACACCGAGCCGGGCATCAAGGGCGATACGGCTTCGACCAACTCGCTCAAACCCGCGACGGTCAACACGGGCGCTACGGTTCGCGTTCCGCTGTTCATCAACACGGGCGATAAAATCCGCGTCGATACCCGCACCCGCGAGTACTACGAGCGCATCAAGTAAATCCGGTTCGATTACAGGAAGGGGGAGGGCGAAATCGTCCTTGCCGGGGAACCGAAAAACGATCTTCCCGCCCGAAAGAAGGACGGCCCCGATCGCCGAACGATCGACTTCGGAATATACGACGCCTCTCGACGGCTCGACCGGCGATCTGAAAAAGCGGGGGTCTGCGACATATCGCAGACCCCCGCTTTTTCAAATCATCTCGTAATTCCGGGCCAGTCGTCGGTGCGGAACGGCGAGGCCAGCAGCCCCGAAGCGTCCGTCAGATCGTCGTCCTGCGGATTGTCGGCCCAGCCGTAACGAACCGCCACGGGATCAGCGACCTCGTCGCTGAAGACCACGACCGTCCCGGAGTCCCGGACATACGCCTGCGCCCATACGAACCGACGGTCGGCACCCGCAATCGTGAAACCGTGCAGATAACCGTAACGGTTCCCGTCGGCCGGTCTCAGGGCGTCCGTAGCATCGAACGTCAGCACGATCCGGTTGCCCTCGCGCTTCATCGACCGGTAGGCGGGACCTCCCGCCGCCACGTCACTGCGGCCGTAGGCCACGTTCAGAGCCGCACGACTCAGACGGTACCCCACGTCGCGCTTGTTGCGGGGGTGGATATCGTCCGCATCGCCGATATCGGTGATGACGGCTTGTCCCGTAGCCGGAAGCGTCAAGGTCAAGTTCTGCGCCTCGCGCAACTCGGCCCACTCGCTCTCGCCGGGCTGAGCTTTCACCGCCATGAAATTGGCCAGCTGCACCCAGAAGAAGGGGAATTCACAGCCCCATTTCGCGCGCCAGTCGCGGATCATCTGCGGAAAGAGTTCGCGGTAGCTCCGCGCGCGTCCCGCATTGTTTTCACCCTGATACCAGATCGCCCCCTTGATACCGTATCCCACGAGAGGCGCGATCATGCCGTTGTAGAGCAGCGAAGCGAAATTGTTGGGATTGCCGTAGTCGCCTCTTTCGGCCAAACCGAACATCGTCGGCGTGGCCGAAGGACGGTAAAGCCACGTTCCCACCAGGTCGTAACGCACCCCCTCGACCTCCAGATACAACTCCTTCGGATCGCCCCAGATGCCGCCGTTGCCGCCCGTATCCTCGACGCGGACGGCAATGAGGTTCTCGCCTCCGTGCAACGCGTCGTCGGGAAGTTCATACCGGCGATGACGGTCCCAGCCGCGTGTTTCGCCGACCCGACGGCCGTTGACATAGGTAACGTCCGCGTCGTCGACAGCGGGCAGA
Source organism: uncultured Alistipes sp. (assembly GCA_947573795.1). Taxonomy (GTDB): domain Bacteria; phylum Bacteroidota; class Bacteroidia; order Bacteroidales; family Rikenellaceae; genus Alistipes. Next base: position 7,097 of record CANPHE010000059.1, read on the forward strand.
TGCAGCACGCCCCGCTTCCCGGCCACCGAAGCCGGCAGCGTCACGCTTTTCCGGAACCAAACATGCCCGTCGTCCCTGCCCAGCACGTTTTCCCAAATCTGCGGGAGGAGCATCGACCGCCAATGCTTCGCCGAAGCCTCGACATCCGGAGCGTACCACCGTTCGCGATCTCCCCGATCGTTCTTCAAAGCGGCGCTGTACGCCCGGTAGGGTTCAAGCCCCTTGCCGATGGCTTCGCGCGGGGAGCGTTTATCGCCGTAACGATCGTAGTCGGGGGTCGTGCGCATCGTGTCCCAGCTCATCCAGGTTTCGATGTCGGTACCGCCCCACGAGCTGTCGATCAAACCCACGGGAACCCCTGTCTCACCCTGTATGAACTTTCCGAAATAGTAGCCCACGGCCGAAAACGCGCGCGAAGTCTCGGGCGTGCATTCCGTCCATGCTCCGGAGTCGATATCCTCCTGCTCTTCGAAGGCGATCTTGTCCCCGACGCTGAGCAGTCGGATATTCGGATTGGCCGAAGCGGCGATCTCGGCTTCGCATCCCGTCGTGGGGAAGAGGCGCCACTCCATGTTCGACTGTCCGCTGCAAAGCCAAACGTCGCCTACCACGACATTCGTGAAGCGCAACGCGTTGTCGCGGCCCGCGACGGTCATTTCGCGCGGGGTCGCATCGGCCGCCAGGGCCGGAAGCGTCGCCGTCCAGCGTCCCGAGCGATCGGCCTGCGCCGTGGCCTCGACTCCGGCGAAGCGGACCGTGACCGTTTCGCCCTTCGAGGCCGAACCCCAGACACGGATCGGGCACTCGCGCTGCAAAACCATATGGTCGCCGAAGAATTTCGGCATCCGAACCTCGGCGTGCGACGACCCGAAAAACGAAAGCGCCGCACACCATAGAAAAAGTCGTTTCATCGTCTATGCTGTTTTCAAAGTCTCTTTACCTGCCCGCAGCACGAAAGACCGACCGGCGCGACGAATGCGTCCGTCGCGTCCGAAGGCCGTGCGATTCGGCCGCAAGGCATCCCTGCCGTCGCTACGATCGCCGTTTTCAGCGGTTCGATGCCCGGAGCGAATTGCAGATTTTTTCGTTGATCTTCCGGATACGCGCCTCGTCCACCTTCACCGCCTTGCGGTCGTAGGTCATCAAACCGTTGACCTCGATCTCCACATCCGTGGTCTGAGTATAAACCGCCGCCGAGAATCCGCGGCCGATCAGGTCGTAGAGTTTCTCCGCGTATTTTTCGTATTCGTCGGTCACCTCCTGCGGGGTGTTGAAATTGGTATACCCCCAATTGCGGTCGGGCTCCCAGAGGTGATCCTTCATCACGAGGCCGATGCCGCCGTATTCGCCCAGCACCGTGGCGCGGTTCGCATCGTAAAGATACAACGAAGGTTCCGGATAATTGTGCAAATCCAAAATATCTCCCGTCAAATAATGATTGCCGCCGCTGGCCGGATTCACCAACCGCGTAGGATCGTAAGCCTTCGTCCACTCGGCGATCTCCACGGTCTTGAACTGTCCCCACGCCTCGTTGAACGGCACCCACACGCCGATCGAGGCGAACCCCCGCAGCGCGTCGATGATCTCGCGCCACTCCTTGCGGTAGCACGCCTCCGACGTTGCCGAGCGCTGTTTCTCCTCGCCCGTGAAGTAGGTCTTGTTCTGCCATTGGGGATTGAAACCCGCCTGATCGCCGATCGGCATGTCCTGCCAAACGATCATTCCCAGCCGGTCGCAATGCCAGTACCAACGTGCCGGCTCGACCTTGATGTGCTTGCGGATCATGTTGAATCCCCACTCCTTCGTCTTCTCGATGTCGTAGGCCAGCGCCTCGTCCGTCGGGGCCGTATAGAGTCCGTCGGGCCACCACCCCTGGTCCAGCGGACCGAACTGGAACAGCGGTTCGTCGTTCAGGCAGAGCCGCACGATGCCCTTCCCGTCCTTGGCCGTCGAAAATTTGCGCATCGCCGCATAGCTCGTCACCCGATCGACGATCTTTCCGTCGCGTACGAGCCTAATATCCAGATCGTAGAGATGCGGCGACGAAGGGCTCCACAACTTCGGCGAAGCCACGTACAGCTCCGCATCGGCACCGCACAGAGCCGTCGCCTCGGCGACTTTCCCCCCGTCGTCGAGCAACGTCACCTCCACCCGGTCCCCGGGCTGCGTCCCGCACGTAGCAGTCGCGACACGGAACGTGCGGCGGTCCAGATCGGGAGTCGCAACGACGTTGCGGATATGCTGCTGCGGCACGGCTTCGAGCCACACCGTCTGCCAGATACCCGTCACGGGCGTATACCAAACCACCTCGGGACGCTTCACCTGCTTCCCGCGCGGTTGGTAACCGTCGTCCGTCGGGTCCCAGACCCGCACGCGGAGCGTATTGACGCCTTTCCGCAGCGCCGGCGTTATGTCGAATTCGAACGGCGTATAGCCGCCCTCGTGCCGGCCCAGGCTCACGCCGTTGACCCACACGTCCGTGCGCCAGTCCACGGCCCCGAAGTGCAGCAGCACCCGGCGGTCGTCCCATTTCGCCGGAACGTCGAACGTCCGCTCGTACCACAACTCCTGCTCCGCGCCCACGCGGCGCCCCACACCCGAGAGCGACGATTCGGCGGCGAACGGAACCAGTATCTCGCCGTCCCACGTCGCGGGCTGCTCGCCCGCAGAGCATATGGCGTAATTCCACAATCCGTTCAGATTCAGCCACTCCGCGCGGACCATCTGCGGACGCGGATACTCCGCGAGCACGTGCTCCGGATCGAGTTTCTCGCTCCACGGCGTTTTGATGCGGTCGCCCGCAGGTTGCCATTGCGCCGCAGCCGTCAGCGTCGTAAGCAAGGCGGCGGCAGTCATCAGTTTCTTCATATCAGTCGATCGTTATGGTTTTCGTAAGTCTCATATCCCGCGACGAAGCCCCGACCTCGATGCGGAACATCCCCGGCTCGACCCGGAACGCACGACGGTTCCCGTCGTAGAAGGCGAATGCATCCCGCCCGAGCGGGATCGTAATCCGCTTCTGCTCGCCCGGGGCCAGCGTCACGCGTTCGTAGCCCTTCAGTTCGCGAACCGGACGCGGAACGCACGCCTCGCAGTCGCCCACGTAGACCTGCGCGGTCTCCGTACCGGCGCACCGGCCCGTATTCTTCACCGTAAACGACACCTGCCAGCCGTCGCCCGCAGGCGTCGCTTGCAGATCATCGTATGCGAACGTCGTATAGCTCAACCCGTAGCCGAACGGGTACATCGGCTCCGTGCCGTTGCGGTCGTAGCCGCGGTAGCCCACGAAGACGCCTTCGTCGTAGCTCACGCGTCGCAGCGGACTGTCCTGAAACCGGAAGACGTTCGGGTAATAGCTCCCGAAAGTCGGGTTGTCTTCGACCCGCCGTTCGATCGTGACGGGCAGACGTCCGCTCGGATTCACACACCCCGTGAGGATGTCGGCCACGGCCGTGCCGCCCTCCTGCCCCGGATACCACGCCAGCAGCACGGCGCGCACCCGGTCGGCGAAGGGCGTGAAATCCACGCCTCCGCCCGCATTGACCACCACCACGACGTTCGGGTTCAGCGCCGCAGCCGAGACGATCTCGTCGGCCTGGCCCGCGGGCAGCGCGAACGTACGGTCCGAATTCTCGCTCTCCGAAGTCTGGTCGAAGCCCGCGCAGTAAACCACGACGTCGGCCCCGGCGATCGTCTGCGCCTGCTCGGCGGGCGAATACCCCGCATATTGCAATTTCACCTCCGCCGTATGAATATTGTCGTAGAACTCCAGGCGGATCGCATAGCTTCGCCCGGCCTCGACGTCCAGCGTCGCCGTCTTGGTCGACACACCGTGGTCCGCCCAGTGGCCCAGCACCTCCCGTCCGTCGACGAAGAGCCGGTAGCCGTCGTCGCCGCTCACCGTGAAGACCGCCCGCTCCGAACGCCCGGGGCGGAACTCACCCGTCCAGCGCGCCGAGAAATGGTCCTCGGGAAGTCCCTCGGCCGGAGCGCCCTCCCAGAAGAAGTCCACTTCGGGATGAATCGTCGTCACCGCCGCAGGACCTTCCAGATCGCGGTTGGCGTAGAACTCGCAGCGCAGTCCCGGGGTACCGTCCGGCGCGAAGAAGCGCCCCGAAGCGGCCAGAGCCGTCGAGCCCTGCGGCGTGAGCAGCGTCGTGCGGAATCCCTTTTCCGATTGCAGGGCCCCGGCGACGGAGACATATTCGAACGGCGAGCCTTCGCCCGAACCGCCGCCCATCGGCAATTTCACGGCATTGGGGCCCATCACCGCCACCCGGCGCGTCCGGCGGCCGAACGGAAGTAGGCCGTCGTTCTTGAGCAGCACCATCGAGTTGCGGGCCACCTCCAGCGCCGTGGCGTCCGAAGCCGGATTGCGTTCCGGAATCGAGGCGTCTTTCTGCTCACGGTCCAGAAATCCGAAGGCGATGAGCGTTTGCAGGATATGGCGGCATTTCCCGTCGATCGACTCCTCGGTGACGACCCCCGTGTCGAGCAGCCTCCGGAGATTCTCCGGATTCGTATAGCGCGCTCCCGGCATTTCGAGGTCCAGGCCGTTGTTCACCGGTCCGGCGACCGAATAGGTCGCGTCCCAGTCCGACATGAAGATACCCTCGAACCCCCACCGTTCGCGCAGCAGACCATCGATGAGATCGCGGTTCTCGGTCATGTGCTGCCCGTTGACGAGGTTATAGCTCGACATGACGGCGCCCACGCCCGCCTCCTCGACCGCCTTGCGGAACGTCGGAAGATAAATTTCGTGCAGCGTCCGTTCGTCGATATCCGAAGACACGTGATGGCGGTCGTATTCCTGGTTGTTGCCGCAGAAGTGTTTGATCGTGGCCATCACACCTTCGCCCTGCATGCCTTCGATATATTCGGCCGCCGTCTCGGCCGCCAGGTAGGGGTCCTCGCCGTAGTACTCGAAATTACGGCCGCACAGCGGCGAACGGTAGATGTTCACACCCGGGCCCAGCATGATATGTACCCCGCGCGCACGGGCGTCGCGGCCCAAAGCGCGGCCGTAGGCGCGCGCCAGCGAACGGTCCCACGTCGCCGCGAGGGCGATGCCGCAGGGATAAAGCGTGCTGCGCGTGTCGTTGCGCACGCACTGGGGGCCGTCGGCCATCCGGATCGCGGGAATGCCCAGACGCGGGATCGAACGGATGTAGAACGCGTCGTACCCTCCGATATAGGCCAGTTTTTCCTCCAGCGTCATGCGAGCCACCAATGCAGCGGCGCGTTCCTTGGCCTCCGGGGCAATACGCTGGGCCGCAGCTCCCCAAAACAGTCCGCAGCACGACAAAAGCGTCAAAAGAATAGGTTTCATAAGGCATGTTTTAACGGCACCGATAGGCAATCTTGCGCAAAACCGGTTTCGACTCCCACGATAACTTCGCGGGCTGCACGCCAAGTCCCCTATCCAGGGGCAGGGCGGCAAACGCGGCCGAAGAGTCGAAGCGGTGCGATCGTATACGGTTACCTTTTTAGTTTACGACAAAAATACGTCGAATATCAGGTCGCCGTCATTAAATATCCGGCAAGTTGATTAAAAAATCCGGAAAAGCGCGCGATTCGTCGGGAAAACGCACGGTGCAACCCGAGAACGCCGCAGCGAAGATGCAGAAAAACAAGCCGGTCGGAATGTCGGGACACATAGGCCCGAACCGAGTGCGACCCCGTCAGGAAGGCGTTCCGAGGCCGCTTTTGCCGAATTTTTTAATCAACTTGCCGGATTTCTTAAACGGACCGTCCTAAAAACAGACTACTTTTGTATACGACCTAAATTATCAATCGTACGCCTATGAAACAACCGCGAAAAATGATTTAAAAGCCCAAAAACTCAAACCAAACTCAATTATTATCTCTTTTTCATTTTTTCTATGAATTTTAAAACTTTACTTTTTGCAAGTCTGATATGCGCCGCGGGTAACATAACTCCGGCGGTTTCGGCCGATTCAGCAAGGGGGGGGGAAGGTTCTGCCGTCCTGCAATCGGACGATACGCATGCGATTACCGGCCGAGTGATCGACGCCTCGACCAACGAGCCGATCGTCGGAGCGAACGTCGTAATAAAAGGTACGACGAACGGCACGGCCACAGGCGCCGACGGCCGCTTCACGCTTCAGGTCGGGAAAAAAGCCACGATCGACGTCTCTTTCATCGGCTATAAGACCAAGACCCTCGACGTCAGCAGCGCCACGGAGCTTCTCGTAAAACTCGAATCCGACAACGAACTCGAAGAGGTCGTCGTCGTGGGTGCCGGCTCCCAAAAGAAAATCTCGATTACGGGCGCCGTCACGTCGATCGCCGGCCAGGAGCTCAAATTCCCCTCCTCGTCGCTCACCTCGGGACTGGCCGGCAAACTGGCCGGTGTGATTTCCATGACTTCGTCGGGCGAACCCGGAGCGACGACCGATTTCTACATCCGCGGCGTCGGGACCTTCGGAGGCCGCGCCACGCCGCTCATCCTGCTCGACGACGTGGAAATCTCGTCGGGTGACCTGAACCGCATTCCGGCCGAAACCATCGAGAGTTTCACGATTCTCAAAGATGCCTCGGCGACGGCCATCTACGGCGTACGCGGCGCCAACGGCGTCATGATCGTCACCACGAAGAAGGGCCAGGAGAACACCCGCGCCAAGGTCGGCGTGACGATCGAAAACTCGTTCGTACAGCCGATGCGTTTCCCGCAGTTCGTCGACGGAGCCACCTGGATGGAGCTCTACAACGAGGGTATGCTCGCCCGCGGTGCCGAAAATCCCAAGTACACGGCGCAGGACATAGAAATGACCCGCAGCCACACCGCACCTTATGTATATCCCGACGTGAACTGGCAGGACGTGTTGTTCCGCGACTTCAACATGAACCAGCGCGCCAACATCAACATCTCGGGCGGCGG
>CANPHE010000060.1 GCA_947573795.1 uncultured Alistipes sp.
ATGACTCGCGCCCTTCGGCCGCGTTTACAGATTGGACCCCACCCCAACCCCTCCCAAGGGAGGGGTTGGGGTACAACCCGCAACGTGAGAGCTGTTCGAAGCCGGTTTCGTGTAAAACGACTTCGCACCTCGTCGGTAGCCCGACCGCATCTTTACCTTATAAAGTCCATACGACGTCAATTCTTTTTTCGAACAAAAATACTGAATTTAACGCAACCCGCGCAAAATATGTTCCCAAAATGAACAACAATAATCACAATATAGAGACCCAAACAGCGTTAAATTATGGTACTTTTGCAACCGGAAAAGTTTTTTAGTGTATAAATACAAGGAATTATGAAGCAAACATTCGTGAAAGCAGCTCTCGCAGTGAGTTGCATGGCAACCGTCGGATGCGGTCAGGCACCGACGGCAATGGGCCCCGGCGAATACGCCGCGATGACCGTCGCCACGACCGACCGTGAAATCCCGGTCAACTACTCGGCTACCATCCGCGGCCGCCAGGATATCGCCATCTATCCGCAGGTCTCGGGTACCATCTCGCAGCTCTGCGTGACCGAAGGCCAGCGCGTATCGAACGGTCAAACGCTGTTCATCATCGATCAGGTTCCCTACAAAGCCGCACTGCAAACGGCCGAGGCGAATGTCGCAGCCGCTAAAGCGGGCGTCGCCACGGCACAGCTCGTATACGACAGCAAAAAAGAACTGTTCTCGCGCAACGTCGTTTCGCAGTTCGATCTTTCGACCGCGGAAAACCAACTGCTGACGGCCAAGGCACAGTTGGCACAGGCCGAAGCGCAGCGCGTGAATGCCGCCAACAACCTCTCCTACACGGTCGTCAAGGCTCCGGCCAACGGCGTAGTAGGCACGTTACCTTACCGCATAGGCGCCCTGGTCAGCCCCTCGATGCCCCAGCCGCTCACGACCGTCTCGGACAACTCCGAAATGTACGTCTACTTCTCGATGACCGAAAACCAGCTGCTCAACCTCACGCGCCAATACGGCTCGCTCGACAATACGCTCAAGAGCATGCCCGAAGTACAGCTGTTGCTTAACGACGGCTCGACCTACACCGAAAAAGGTCGCATCGAGTCGATCAGCGGCGTGATCGACACATCGACGGGTAGCGTACAGATCCGGGCCGCTTTCCCCAACAAGGACGGACTGCTGCACAGCGGCGGAGCCGGCAATGTCGTCGTACCCAGCATCTACAAGGATCGCATCGTCATTCCGCAGCACGCGACGTTCGAATTGCAGGACAAAGTATACGTATATAAGGTGGTGGACGGAAAGGCATCCGCATCGATGGTCGCCGTCGAAAAGATTTCCAACGGCCGCGAATACATCGTCAACTCGGGACTTACGCCGGGCGAGACGATCGTAACCGAAGGTGTCGGTCTGTTGCGCGAAGGTACGCCGATCCGCATCAAGGGTCAGGCTGCACCCGCCCCCGCGACCGAAGAACCGGCCGCCGAAACCCAAACCGGAAAGGAGGAATAATCTATGACACTCAAGCATTTCATCGAACGCCCCGTTCTGGCGTCCGTCATATCCATCATTATCGTAATCGCCGGTCTGATCGGTCTTGCGACGCTGCCGGTGGAACAATACCCCGACATCGCCCCTCCGACGGTGATGGTGCGCGCCTCCTATCCGGGAGCCAGCGCCGAGACCATCCAGAAATCGGTTATCGTGCCCCTCGAGGAGGCCATCAACGGCGTGGAAGACATGACCTACATCACGTCGAGCGCCGCTGCCGGTAGCGCCACCATTTCGGTCTACTTCCGTCAGGGAACCGACGCCGACATGGCTGCCGTGAACGTGCAGAACAAAGTTTCGCGCGCTACGGGTCTGCTGCCCTCGGCCGTTACCCAGGTCGGTGTGATGACCATGAAGCGCCAAACCTCCATGGTGAAGATTTTCTCGCTGTACAGTCCCGACGACTCTTACGACGAATTCTTCCTGGCCAACTACTCGAAGATCAACATCGAACCGCGTATCCTGCGTATCCCCGGCGTCGGCGAAGCCTTCACGCTCGGTGCCGCCTATTCGATGCGCGTGTGGTTGAAACCCGACGTGATGGCCCAGTACAAGCTTATTCCGTCGGATATCACCGCAGCCCTCGCCGAGCAGAATATCGAATCGGCGACCGGTACGCTGGGCGAAAATTCGGAAAACGCCTTCCAGTACACGATGAAGTATCGCGGCCGTATGATGACCCCCGAGGAGTTCGGCGAGGTCGTGCTCATAGCGAAGGAAGACGGTACGACGCTGCGGCTGAAAGACGTAGCCGACATCGAGCTGGGCAGCGAATCCTATGCCTACAAAGGCTACACGAACGGTCACCCGGGAGTCAGCACGATGATCTTCCAGACCGCAGGTTCCAACGCCACGCAGGTGGTCGAACAGGTCAACGATCTGCTCGATGAAATTCGGGCCGAACTTCCGAAGGGCGTCGAGATCGCACACCTGCAAAGCGTGAACGACTTCCTCTACGCTTCGATCTACGAAGTTATCAAGACCCTGTTCGAGGCGATCATCCTCGTGGTGCTGGTCGTATACGTCTTCTTGCAGGACATGCGCTCGACGCTGGTTCCGACCGTCTCGATTCTCGTGGCGCTGATCGGTACGTTCGCCTTCCTCTCCGTAGCCGGATTCTCGATCAACCTGCTGACGCTCTTCGCCCTCGTGCTGGCGATCGGTACGGTCGTCGACGACGCCATCATCGTCGTCGAGGCTGTACAGGCCCGCTTCGACGCCGGATACAAATCCTCCTACATGGCTACCGTCGACGCGATGTCGGGTATCACCTCGGCGATCGTCACCTCGACGCTGGTCTTCATGGCCGTGTTCATCCCCGTGGCCATGATGGGCGGAACGTCGGGTATCTTCTACACGCAGTTCGGTCTGACGATGGCCGTGGCCGTGGGCCTCTCGGCATTGAACGCCCTGACGCTCTCGCCGGCACTCTGCGCACTGATTCTGAAACCCTATCTCGACGAAAACGGCGAAATGCGCGACAACTTCGCCGCCCGTTTCCGCAAAGCGTTCAACGCCGGATTCAACGCGCTTATCAACAAATACAAGCACGGCGTGATGCTCTTCATCAAGCACCGTTGGCTCACCTGGGCCACGCTGGGTTTGGCTCTGGCGGCGCTCGTCGTGCTGATGAACAACACCAAGACGGGTCTGGTTCCCGACGAGGATACGGGTACGATCATGGTCAACGTGACAACGGCCCCGGGTTCGACGCTTTCGGAGACCCACAAGGTGATGGAGACCGTCTCGGAGCGTCTGAAGGGCATTCCGCAGATCCGCGACTACATGCAGGTAGCCGGTTACGGTATGATCGCCGGTCAGGGATCGTCGTACGGTATGTGTATCATCAAACTCAAGGACTGGTCGGAACGTACCGAGAAGGGCGACGACGTGCAGTCCGTCATCGGACAGATCTACGGTCGTACGGCCGATATCAAGGATGCTCAGATTTTCGCGGTGGCTCCGCCGATGATCTCGGGTTACGGAACCTCGACCGGTTTCTCCATGCACCTTCAGGACCAGGCAGGAGGCGAACTTACGGACTTCTACAACGTCTATCTGCAATTCATCGGCGCCCTGAACCAGCGTCCCGAAATCGCTCGTGCCTACTCGACCTTCAACATCAACTTCCCGCAGTACATGGTCGATATCGACGCTGCGAAGGCCAAGCGTGCGGGCATTTCGCCTACGACGATCCTTTCGACGCTGGCGGGATACTACGGCGGTCAATACGTCTCGAACATCAACCGCTTCTCGAAGATGTACTACGTAACGATGCAGGCCGACCCGAAATACCGTCTCGACGCCGAATCGCTCAACCATGCTTACGTGCGTACGAACAGCGGCGAAATGGCTCCTCTGGGACAGTTCGTCACGCTGACCCGCGTATACAGCTCCGAGGTGTTGAACCGTTTCAACCTCTATAACTCGATCGCCATCAACGGTACGGCCGCCGACGGTTATTCGTCGGGCGACGCTATCCGTGCGATCCGCGAAACGGCGGCCCAGGTGCTTCCGAAGGGCTACGGCTTCGATTTCGACGGCATCACCCGCGAGGAGGCGCAGACGGGCAGCAACACGGCGATCATCTTCGGAATTTGCATCCTGCTGATTTACCTGATCCTTAGCGCCCTGTACGAGAGTTTCGTCATTCCGTTCGCCGTCATTCTGTCGGTTCCCTGCGGTCTGATGGGATCGTTCCTCTTCGCCAAGATCATGGGACTCGAAAACAACATCTACCTGCAAACGGGTCTCATCATGCTGATCGGTCTGTTGGCCAAGACGGCCATCCTGCTCACGGAGTACGCCGGAGAGCGCCGCAAAGCGGGCATGTCGCTCACCCAGGCCGCCGTATCGGCCGCCAAGGTACGTCTCCGCCCGATTCTGATGACCGTGCTTACGATGGTCGCAGGTATGATCCCGCTGGTTCTGGCGCACGGCGTAGGTGCCAACGGTAACTCGACGCTCGGTTCGGGTGTCGTCGGCGGTATGATCGTCGGAACGCTGGCCCTGCTGTTCCTGGTTCCGGCGCTGTTCATCGTCTTCCAGACCTTGCAGGAGAAGATCAAGCCGCTGGAGTTCGATCCCGATCCGCAGTGGTCCGTACGTGCGGAGGTCGAAGAGTGTAAAAACGAGAAAGAAGAGGAATAACACGATGAAAAAGATTCTTATCATATGCCTTGCAGTCGCAACGACCGGCTGCGGCATCTATAAACCTTACACCCGTCCCGATATCTCGACCGCCGGCATGTACGGCGACGCCGAGACCGCAGACGAAACCACCCTGGGCGATCTCCGGTGGCAGGAGGTCTTCACCGACCCCCAGTTGCAGGCGCTCATCGGCCGGGCTTTGGAAAACAATACCGATCTCCAATCGGCGCAGTGGCGCGTGAAGGAGGCCGAGGCGACGCTCAAATCGGCGCGCCTGGCCTACCTCCCGTCGTTCAACTTCGCGCCGCAGGGGGCGATCAGCAGCTTCGACAACGCGAATACGACCAAGACGTACAACATTCCCGTTACGGCGAGCTGGCAGATCGACATTTTCAATGCCCTGACCAACAGCAAACGCAAAGCCCGTGCGCTGTACGCCCAGAGCAAAGAGTACCAGCAGGCCGTCAAAACGCAGCTGATCTCCGGTACGGCCAATCTGTACTACACGCTGCTGATGCTCGACAGCCAGTACGACGTGACGAAGCAGACGGCCGCCAAGTGGCAGCAGAGCGTCGAGACGATGCGCGCCATGAAAGAGGCCGGCATGACCAACGAGGCCGCCGTCGCCCAATACGAAGGCAACTACTATTCGATCCGCACGTCGCTCTACGACATCGAAGACCAGATCCGTCAGGTGGAGAACAGCCTTTGTTCGCTGTTGGGCGAGACGCCGCACGCTTTGCAGCGCGGCGAACTGGATGCGCAGCAGATGCCCGCGACGTTGAGCGTAGGCGTGCCCCTGCAAATGCTGACGAACCGTCCCGACATTCGTGCCGCCGAGTACTCCCTCATGCAGGCGTACTACGCAACGGCCGAGGCACGTTCGGCGCTCTATCCGTCGATCACGCTGAGCGGCACGGCCGGATGGACCAACAACGCAGGTGTCATCGTCAACCCCGGCAAACTGCTGCTCAACGCCGCAGGATCGCTGGTTCAGCCGATTTTCAACGCCGGAGCCAACCGGGCCCGCGTGAAGATCATGAAGGCCCAGCAGGAGGAGTCGAAGCTCGCTTTCCGCCAGGCGCTGCTCAACGCCGGTGCCGAGGTGAACAACGCGCTGACGCAAACGCAGTCGGCCCGCGCGAAGAACGAGCTGCGCAAAAACCAGATCGCAGCGATGGAGCGCGCCGTGGAGAGCACCGAACTGCTCATGCAGCACGGTTCGACGACCTATCTCGAAGTGCTGACCGCGCAGCAATCGCTGCTTTCGGCCCAACTGTCGCAGATCAGCGATCGTTTCAACGAAATCCAGGGCATCGTCAACCTGTATCAGGCTTTGGGCGGTGGCCGCGACATCACGGAGGATAAGTAATGAAACGGGGTGCAACCAGGGACGAGATCATCCGCACGACGCAGGATATGATCTGCCGCAACGGCATCCAGGCCGTTCGTGTGGATGAAATCGCCCAGACGCTCGGAATATCCAAACGCACCCTTTACGAAATGTTCGCAGACAAGAACGACCTGGTAAGTTCGTGTCTGGAGGAGATGGACCGCCGCTTGCAGGAGCGCATCGCAACATTTCGCCACCAACGCGAAGACAATCCGCTGCAACAGGTATTCGCCTTGATGAACGAGTACATCGAAACCCTCTGCCGGATGGACCGCAGTTTCCTTTCGGATGTCCGCCACAAGGTCGTTTTCGCCGAACATTACGAAGATTACCGGACTTTTTGGACCCAGGAGCTCACCTGCGATTTGGAATCGGGCCGTCAGAAAGGCTTTTTCCTCCCGGATGTGGAAGCCGCGACATTCGCAGACAAACTGCTGACGATCCTTCTGGAGATGCGCCAGGGAAACGCATCGCAAAAAGAGTTGCAATTCATCTGCCGAACATTGTTGCGCGGTGCCGCAACACGCCGGGGCATCGAGCAGATCGACGGAGACTGAATTTTCCGGAATCGAAAACGCAAAACACCGCAGTCCTCGGGGCTGCGGTGTTTTCGTTTCCATGTTTTCGGTCGCGAGGACCGGATTTTCCGTCCGCTCGGCCTCCGATGCCCGGAATAAACGAATTCGATCGAAAAAAAATCGGCGTAAAGGAGCGCAACTACCGAAAAATCCCTATATTTGCAGCAACGAAAGAGAATTTTCCGGCCGATGAATCGCACGACTGCATACGCCCCGATCGTCACCATGTCTTGCGGCATGATGATGCGAATGATGTGCATGCGCAACCGATACGGCCGGGTGTAACGTCTTCGTGCATATGACACAGATAGGATCCGGCTCGTAAAAGCCGGATTTTTTATTTTCGAATACGCTAAACGACAGATACCATGAACACCGAAAATTACCGATTCGAAACGCTTCAGGTCCATGCGGGCCAACAGCCCGATCCCGTGACAGGCTCGCGGGCACTTCCGATCTACCAGACGAGTTCTTACGTCTTCGACTCTGCGGAGCAGGGGGCGGCCCGTTTCGCACTGCGCGAGGAGGGCAATATCTACACCCGGCTCAGCAACCCGACGACCTCGGTCTTCGAGCAGCGCATGGCCGCGCTCGAAGGAGGCACAGCGGCCGTAGCGGCCGCATCGGGCATGGCGGCGCAATACCTCGCACTGACCAGTCTCGCACAACAGGGCGACAACATCGTCAGCACGTCGTTTCTCTACGGAGGGACTTTCAGCCTCTTCAAACACACGCTCGCCCGCATGGGCATCGAAGTTCGTTTCGCCGACGGCGACGATCCGCAAAGTATCGCATCGCTCATCGACGACCGCACGAAAGCCGTCTATCTCGAAACCATCGGCAACCCCGAGTTCAACATCCCCGACTTCGAGCCGATCGCCGAACTGGCGCACCGGCACGGCATCGCCCTGGTCGTAGACAACACGTTCGGCGCCGGAGGGTATCTCTGCCGCCCGATCGAATGGGGCGCGAACGTCGTCACCCATTCGGCGACGAAATGGATCGGCGGCCACGGCACAAGCCTGGGCGGGGTAATCGTCGACGGCGGCAACTTCGACTGGGGCAACGGGCGCTACCCGATGCTGGCGGAACCGTCGGAAGGGTACCACGGATTCAACTTCTGGGCCGAATGCGGAGCGACTGCTTTCGCCGTACGCACCCGCTGCGAGGGGCTGCGCGACATCGGTTCGTGCCTCAGCCCGTTCAACGCCTTCCTGCTGACGCAAGGGCTCGAAACGCTCTCCCTGCGTGTGCAGCGCTGCGTGGACAACGCGTTGGAGATCGCCCGGTGGCTGGAGCATCACCCCAAAATAGCGCATGTCAGCTATCCCGGCCTGCCGTCGAGCCGTTACCATGCACTCGCCAAGAAGTATCTGCGCAACGGCTTCGGCGGCGTGCTGACGTTCCGGGTGAAGGGTAGTGCGGAGCAGGCCTCACGTGTCGTGGACAACGTGCGGCTCATCAGCCACCTGGCCAACGTGGGCGACGCGAAAACGCTGTTGATCCACCCGGCCTCGACGACCCACGCACAGCTCAACGAACGGGAGCTCGTCGCCTCGGGCGTCTACCCCGACATGCTCCGCCTGTCGCTGGGCATCGAACACGTAGACGACATCCGGGAGGACCTCAGCCAAGCACTCGACCGACTGTGATGGAACCGCGCATTTTCCATTCCCCCGAGCCTTTCGTCCTGGAGCAGGGCGGGACACTGCCCGAGCTGCGCATCGCCTACCACACCTACGGCACGCCCGATGCCCGCCGCAGCAACGTCGTGTGGGTCTGCCACGCGCTGACGGCCAATTCGGAGGTCGCCGACTGGTGGCCCCACACGGTCGAACCGGGCCGGTTTCTCGACCCCGAACGCCACTTCGTCGTCTGCGCCAACATCCTCGGCTCGCATTACGGCACCACCGGGCCCTTGCATCCCGATCCGCGCACTGGAAAGCCTTATTACGGCGATTTTCCGCCGTTCACGATCCGCGACATGGTGCGGGCCCACCGGCTGCTGGCGGATGCGCTCGGCATCGGGCGAATCGACACGCTGGTCGGCAGCTCGGTAGGCGGATTCCAGGCCGTAGAGTGGGCCGTGGAGGAGCCCGCACAGTTTCGCAAACTGATCCTCATCGCCACGGCGGCCAAGGCGTCGCCCTGGAGCATCGCCATCGACGAAACGCAGCGCATGGCCATCCGTGCCGACGCTTCGTTCGGCGAGCCGCGCGACGACGCCGGCATGGCGGGCCTCGCAGCGGCACGCGCCATCGGGCTGCTGACCTACCGCGGCGCCCGGGGCTACGACCTCACGCAGCAGGACCGCGAAACCGCTCCCGCCGTGCATCGGGCTGCGACCTATCAGCAGTACCAGGGCGAAAAGCTCTGCCGCCGTTACAACGCCTACTCCTACTACGCCATCCTCGATGCGTTCGACACCCACGACGTCGGCCGAGGGCGGGGCGGGGTAGAGGCCGCATTGGGGCGCATCGAGGCCGATACGCTGACCGTCGGCATCTCGACGGATATGATCTTCCCGCCCGAACAGATGCGGACACTCCACGCCCAGATTCCCCGAAGCCGCTATGCCGAGATCGAATCCGCATTCGGCCACGACGGTTTTCTGGTCGAATACGAACAACTCGACGCGCTGCTGCGTCCCTTCATGAACGAATCGTAATCCATATACCCATGAGCAAAATAAAAATCGGCCTGTTCGGGTTCGGCACCGTCGGACAGGGCATCTACGAAGTGGTCCGCAAATCGAAAAACGCCGACGCCGAGATCGTGAAAATCTGCGTCCGGTCGCTGGACAAGCCCCGCGCGATCGACCGCCGATACTTCACCGACTCCGCATCGGAAATTCTCGAAAATCCCGAAATCAACCTCGTCGTCGAGGTCATCGACGATGCCCAAGCGGCCTACTCGATCGTCCGCAGCGCCCTGCTGAAGGGCATACCCGTCGTTTCGGGCAACAAAACGATGCTGGCGCGCCACCTTCCCGAGCTGATCGAGATTCAGAAGACGCACGACGTCGCACTGCTCTACGACGCTTCGTCGTGCGGATCGATTCCCGTGATCCGCAACCTCGAGGAGTACTACGACAACGATCTGCTGCTCGAAGTGAAAGGCATTCTCAACGGATCGTCGAACTACATTCTCTCGCGCGTCTTCGACCACGAGGAGAGCTATGCCGGTGCCCTGTCCCAGGCTCAGGCGTTGGGATTCGCCGAAAGCGATCCGTCGTTCGACATCGAAGGGTACGACTCGCTTTTCAAACTCATCATCATCACGGTACATGCGCTGGGAACCTACGTGGCACCGGAGGAAATCTTCACCTACGGCATCGCGACGATCCACGATTCCGACATCCGCTATGCGCGCGAAAAGCGAGTCAAAATCAAACTGGTGGCCCAGGTCGTGAAAGTCAGCGAAGAACATTTCACGATGTTCGTCATGCCGGAGTTCGTGACCCCCGACAAGTATATTTACAGCGTAGACGACGAATATAACGGCGTGGTGATCCGCGGAGAGTGCTACGACCGTCAGTTCATGTTCGGCAAGGGAGCGGGCAGCCTTCCGACGGCCTCGTCGATCCTCAGCGACATCATGGCACGCCTGCACGACTACCGCTACGAGTACAAGAAGCGCAATTACATTCAGAAACCCGACTACACGACCGACATTACCCTGCGCATCTATGCTCGCTACTCCGACACGGACATCCGCGGCATCCTCCGTTTCGAACGTATCCGCGAACAGTATTTCGGCGAGGAGAGCAACTACCTGATCGGCGATATCCGGCTGAGCGAGCTGCTCGCCAAACGCGAAGCGCTGCGCGGCAAGGATGTTTTCCTGGCCAATATTCCGCAATTCTTTCTCGACCGCGACCATTGATCGCAGGAGCATCGAAAGCCGCACCGGATGCTTCGGGCTCCGGAATTCCCGGGGCCCGAAACGAAATTTCTCCTGCCGAAATACCCGTTCGGCAGGAGAAATTCGCGGTTCGGCATCACACCGGCGTCAATCCCGCACGCAACGTACCGTAATGCCGTTCTCCGACGGCACCTGCACGAGTTGCGGCGCCGCAGTAGCGGTATACATCAACGCCGTGCACTGTCCTTCGACGGGAGCATCCGCACAAAGCAGATATCCGCGGTTGGCTGCTCCGTATCTGCCGGAGGTAGCGATCCAGAAGCCGCTGCAACACAAGAAATCCGCCGGTCTGTTTTCACTTGCGATCAACGCTTCGAGTTCGGCCAGCTGCGGAATATGCCAACCCGAAGGACAGATTCCCCGCACGACGCCGCTCGTTTTCGCAGCTCGGGTTTCCGCCCCGGTAGCGGTCGTATAATCATACAACAAACCTTTTTCGGCAACCGCCGATGCTCCGTCCGACGGATACCACATCCCGTTCTGCAACTCCGCACCGTCGGGCATATAACGCAGATTTTCAGCCATCCATACCGTTCCGTCGATCGCCGTCGAACGGTAAGTCTCTCCGCCGTACTCCAGTTCTCCGGACGCAACCGGTCCATCGTCACCGCTATTACCGCCGCTTTCGAGCGAACCGCCGTCCTCCCAATCGGTGATTTCGCCGCTCAGCGACAACGAGATATCGATATTCGTCACTTCGACCGCAAGGTTGTAACGACGTCCGCTCTCCAGCAGTGCCGACGCAATCGTCTGCGTACGGCTCTTGCCATCGGAGGTATGGATCGTAACCGACAACGCCGCCGTCTGCGGCACGACGATCGCCCGATAGGAGCGATCCGTCTCGATTTCCAACGCCCGAATATCCTCGGCGGCGACATCGGCGGCCGCGACGGCGATCTGAGCCTCGAAATCCACGGATGCCGCAGGTACGAGGCCTCCCAGCACCACCTGCGTGACCGTACCGTCGGATTTGTTATCGATCGTCACCGTCAACTGCGACATCAGATGGCGGAAAACCATTCCCACAGGTGCGGCTACGGGCGTTACATCCCGCTTCACGGCACCCAGAAGATCGGAAGACTCCGTACCGGTCGTCTGGTCCGCTGCGATCCGGAACAGCGTAGGCACTCCCGTCTCGGCATAAGGATAATAGGCCGTCAGCGTCGAACGTTCGTTCAGATCGTTGTACCACAACAGCCCCGGAGCGGTAAATGCCGAACCGTCGTAGGTCATCGGCCGGTTGACGACGAAATTGCCCGCAGCGCGTACGACACTCAGTCCGATCCGATCGCCCGGATCGAAATAAAGTCCCGTAACACGCGTCTCGATCGTCGGATAAATCCGGATACCGACCGCCGATCCGGGTTTCTCATGGCGGCATCCGACCATCGCCGCGACCGCCGCAATTGCAAAAAGAGACCTTTTCATAAATTGGAAACAGATGAATTAGAACCTTCTATTGCAAATTTAAGACTTTTTGTGCTATTTCCAAAGTATTCTACGAGATTTATAATTACGGAACGCATCTGACAGAGCGAACGATCAACGCAACGACCCCGGTTGCCAAAAGGCAACCGGGGCCGCATTTCATGCACGGGAAACGACCGTTTATTGCTCCCTTACGCAACGAACCTGCATACCGTTCGCACGCTCGTAAGGCTTCGCATCCTGAACGCCGCTGCGCGTCACATTGGATTTATCGAACCAGAAATAGAACGCCTGCGCCTTGTCGTCCTCCGCACGGTCTGCCGTCCAGTAAAGTCCCACCCAAGGCTGGTTGTAGATCGCCAGAGCGCGGGACGGTGCCGAAGCCGGATCGGGGTTTAACGCCAGATCGTTGATATAGACATTCTGAATCGTCGCATTGGTATAGATACGGCGTCCCGCACCGATGAACAACGCCTCGGAGGCACCGTCGGTCAACGTCCAACCGAAACGCTCGGCATAGGTATCGTTGTCGATCTTTTCGCCCGACAGGGGTTCCTTGATCTGCAATCCGACGAACGCAGCCGCGGGGGCGACACGCCAACCGGCAGGGCAGGGATCGCAGACGGTGCGAGTCTCGCCCCAACGCGGTTTGTTGTAATCGGGATCCTGCATCCACATCCAGTCCTTGCCCGGAGCATCGTCCTCGGCATAGAGGAACGTCACCGGATTGCTGTCCGTATACTCCCACTTTCCGCGATCGACCGTGCTCTCCTGCAACGACATGCGCACACTGTGTCCGGAAGCGTCGTACATCGTGGCGGCACCCGTACCCTTATAGGCGCTCGGACCGATGAACGGGTCCTTGCGTCCCCACTGATAGTAAAGTCCGTACGACTCCAGAATATGTTTGCTCTGCTCGTCGGAGGTATATCCCTTGTTGGAGTTGTTCAGAGCGCCCAGGTTATAGGTCATCATCGAATAACCGTTGAAATCGACCGTTCCGCCCGCTGCGTCCGGATCGTAGTCCACGGCCCAGATATGCCAGCTCCACAGCAAAATACCGTCTTCGTTATATGCGCCGATCAGCGCGTTACCCTCCGTGATGGGAGCCTCCGCCGTACCCGAACCGTCGTCTTCGATCAGGAACGAAGCCTTGCCGTCGATCAGTTCGAGGTATCGTACCAGGTTTTTGGTCGAGCTCCACACCAGTTCGATACGCTTGGTATCGATGGGCGTCGTACCGTCGCCCTTGTGCATCACGTCGATCAGGTAGTTGATGTTCTTCCGGTTGAGCAGGTAGCTGTTGGCGGCCTTGTCGCTCAGGTCGATCTGCTCGTTCACACCTACGAAAATCGAACCTTTGACGCTCTTGCCGTCCTGCGTTACGGCCGTCAAAGTCACCGTACCCGATTCGGCGGCCTTCTCGTCGGATTCCACCGGAGCGATGATCGTGACGGTTCGTGCCGCTTCGTCGATCACGGGATCGACCCATCCGTCGGGTTTCGCCCCCAACTCCATCGATTTCAGATTCGCGCAGGAGAAAGATACCGTACGCGTTTTCCCGGCCATGAGGAACACGGCTTCGTTATCGAACTTGATCCAGCCGACACCGGGATCATCCTTACTGCACGAAACAGCCGCGACCGCGATCGCCGCCAATGCGCACATCCATTTAAAACATCCGTTCATCATATTCATTCGAAATTTTCTTTTACAGTTTCGGTTCCGGTACAAAGATACGAATAAGCCGAATACAAAACCAAACTTGTTTGAGTTTTGTTGAGG
>CANPHE010000061.1 GCA_947573795.1 uncultured Alistipes sp.
CGTGACGAATTCGCCCAGGTGGTGCTGCGTCAGCAGGTCGACGGCGAAATGGTGTTCCAGTACGGTGATGTTGGGGTGGTTGCGAACCGACTCTACGAGCGCGCGTTCGATCTCGGCGCCCGTGAGGTCCTCGTGGTGGAGGATGCGGTGCTCCGAATGACCGCCTTCGCGGTTGAGTTCGAATCGGCCGTCGGGGGTCTTGTCGAAGCGCGTACCCCAGGCGATCAGATCGCGGATCAGCTCCGGAGCGCGCCGCACGACCAGTTCGACGGCCTCCGTGCCGCACTTTCCGGCACCGCACACGAGCGTGTCGTGGATATGTTTTTCGAAGGTGTCGGGTGCGTAGGTGACCGAACAGATGCCGCCCTGGGCGTAGTTGGTGTTGCACTCTTTCATTTCGCCCTTGGTGACGATCGTGACGTGTCCGCGGGCTGCGGCCTTGAGCGCGAACGAGAGACCCGCCGCGCCGGAACCGATGACCAGAAAGTCGGTTTTCATAGAGGTTATTGGGCTTTAAAGCGCAGCAAAGATAGGAATTATGCCCGATATATCGAAATCCCGACCCGAAAAAAGCGTCCCGAAGGCCTTTTTCGCGGTTATTCCGACGCTCCGATCTTCAGTCGGGTGAGTCGCGAGATATCGCGCACGTCGAACTCTCCGCAGATATTCAGCACGACTAACTCCTGCTTGTTCTTCGAGAGCATCAGCAGCTCCGAGAGCTTTTTCCCGCTGCCGTCGATGAAGTAGAACGAGGCGCTGCGGCCGTCGTCTTCCGTGCGCGAGATCAGCTCGTAGCCGCCTCGGGACGCGATTTCGCGGGCTCGCGTCCAAAAGAACGGCGCCGGGCGTGCGGCTGCGACGATTCGGATACGTCGGATGTTTTCGAGCAGTTGCGCCAGCTCGGGATCGGCTCCCGAGGCCATCATCCGCATCATCGGACGTCCCAGTTCGACGCTCCGGTATCCGTCGGCGCCCGCATAGTCTTCGTAGAAATCGTCGAATGCGCGGGTCTGCGCCGTCGCGACGAACGGCAGCGCGAGCAGCAATGCGATCAATAAACGTTTCATGGTCGTACCGGGGTTTTAGAATCCGAGATGAACTCCCAGCGAAAGAGTATGCGTTTCGGGGCCCGCCGCCTGTTTGAACAGGGGCGTGAGCGCGTAGTTGGCGTAGATGCCGATTTTGCGGTAGGTGATCGAACCGCCCACGGTCCAGCGCCAAGGGGCGATTCCGGGTGCGTTGCGCTTCTCCTTGGGCTTCTTGTATTTGAGTCTCGATGCCGACAGCAGTTCGCCCGAGGCGTAGAGGGAGATATTGAGCCGCTGTGCCGAGAAGACGATGCCGGCCGGAATGCCGAAATATCCGACACTCAGTTTCGATTTCTTGATCGACGGTTCCAGCGCCTCGGGGCGGATCATGCCGTCGATGCTTTGCAACGTGATTTTGTCGTTGAATGCCAGATCGTAGTAGCTTGTTCGGAGCCCCAAGGTGCCGAACCAGTGCTCGTCTCGGTCCAGTCGAATGCGGAGTTTGAAAATTTCGAGGGCCAGGTGGAAACTTTTTTCGGGACTCAGGGCCAGGAAATCGCCGCCGTCGGCCCACGTCGTGCCGTAGTCCGTGCCGACGAGCATCGCGGAGCCTATCTCTACGGCTGCGGCGCCGAATGAACCGTAGACGCGATGGGGCTGTTTCGGCTGTTTGGCCGCAGGGGCGGTTTCGGTGGCTTCTTCGCGGTTGCGATTGCCGAGTGTGATGCCGTAACCGGCGATTTCGAGTCGCAGTTCGCCTCCTTCGGGGCGGATGCGTACCAGGTCGGAGTCGGGGAGCTCCATGACGCCGCGGGCGGGCGTTTTATCGAGGGAGTCGCAGGCGGCGGGGGCCTTGTCGAGCGAGTCCGGACGAAGGACCGGGAGCGTGCGGGCCGAGGTGCAGACGACGGCCAGCGTGAGCAGCAGGGTGGTGAATATTCGAGTCATGGCTTGCTGGGTTTTTAATTTCAACGGTTGCATGCGTTTTTACACGAATTCGGTTTTAAACTGCTATGACCTTGCGGGGCGCGCCCGAAGCCCCTGCCTGAGGCGGGGGTTTGGGGGTGGGTCGGATTTGCAAACGCGGCCAAGGGCCGCGAGATATCCATTGCCCTGAACGAAATTGCGGTCGAGTGATCGAAATAGTGCGAAGTCGTATGAGGATGCATTTCAATGGGTTTCGGGGGTAAGAATTCGTCCGGCGAGCTCCAGACTTTCGGCAAACTCCTCCAGCGGTTCGAAGTAGACGGTTGCGGCCATTGCTTCGGCGGGGTCGGTGATCGGACGACCGTCGATATATCCGTAGACGGTCGGTCGCCCGATGAGCAGGATTCCGGCTGCACAGGCCGCCGCGATGCCGATGGCTGCGGCGAGGCGGAGCCGCAAAGCCCGACGGCGGGGACGTTCCGGCATACGCTCCGTGCGCAGGGCCTCGAAGCCCCGAAGCATCGTCGCGCAGAGGCGCATTTGCGGCGTGAGGACGTCGTGCGGTGCGTCGCAGAGCATCCGGCGCAGGCTGTCGGTCTCGGCCTCGGAGGCCGTAGCGTCGAGATAACGCCGACAAAGCAGGTCGGCTTTTCGGTGGTCAAAGTCCATAATTCATCCATTTTTCGAGCAGTTCGCGCATCCGCATCCGGCCCCGGGAGAGCAGCACGCGGACCTGCGCTTCGTCGGTCGAGAGCAGTGCGGCGATTTCGTGCGTGGGGTAGCCCTCGATCTCCTTGAGGTGGAGCGCTTCGCGCTGGCGCAACGGTAGGGCGTCGAGCGCCCGGCGTACCAGTTCGCGGTCGCTCCAGTCGCTACCTGCGTCGCCGGGGAGTGCCGTCGGGAGCTCTGCGTCGTCGCGACGGCGCCTCAGCCGGTCCAGACAGGCATTGCGTACGGAGCGCATGGCGAAGGCTTCGGCATCGGCGATCTTCGACCCTTCGCGGCGGCGCCACATCCGCTCCAGGACGTCGTGTACCGCATCCTCCGCTTCGTCGCTCCGCCCTACGATCGAGCGGGCGAAACGGTAGAGCTTGTCGCGCAGCGGAACGACGCGTATGTCGAAATCTTTCTGCTCCATGTTCGGGGATAAGACGCACGAGGGGTGCGAAACGCAACAAATGTAACGAAAAAAGTTCGCGGTCCGCTTTCCGAAGTCCGGAAACCTTCGTATTCCATGCGTTCCGGAGAGCGATTTCCGGTCGTCGCAGGCTGCTTTTTTCCGGCGAATTCGTATTTTTGCACCCGAAAAACGCACTGATACCTATGGAACGACATATCGCTATCGACGATTACGACTATCCGCTGCCCGACGAGCGGATCGCCAAATTCCCCCTTGCGGAGCGCAGCGCTTCGAAACTGCTGGTGTGGCACGGCGGCACGATCGCCGAGCGGCACTTCTCCGATCTGGGTGAAATGCTGCCTGCGGGGCAGCTCTTGGTGTTCAACAATACGAAGGTGATTCGTGCCCGCATCATCATGCACAAGCCCTCGGGCGCCCGGATCGAGGTCTTTTGTCTCGAACCCCACGCTCCGGCCGATTACGAGCGGGCGTTTGCGGCAGAGCATACGTGCGAATGGTCGTGCATCGTGGGTAACCTCAAGAAGTGGAAGGAGGGATACGTGGAGATCGTTTTCGACCTCGACGGCCGTAGCGAGTATCTGCGGGCATGGATCGTCGAGAACCGCGGTCGCGAACATACGGTGCGTTTCGAGTGGTCGGCGGCCATGACTTTCGGGCAGTTGCTCGAACACCTGGGCAAGATTCCGATTCCGCCCTATCTCAACCGCGATACCGAGGAGATCGACTATACGCGTTATCAGACCGTCTATTCGAAATTCGAGGGTTCCGTGGCGGCGCCGACCGCCGGATTGCATTTCACCCCCGAACTGATCGACTCCATGCGCTCGCGCGGTTTCGGTTTCGAGGAGGTGACGCTCCACGTCGGTGCGGGGACCTTTCTCCCGGTGAAGGATGCCGATGCGGCGAACCATGCGATGCACACGGAGCATTTCGAGGTGCGGCGTGCGACGGTGGCCCGTCTGTTGGAGAAATGGGGGGCGATTACGGCCGTAGGTACGACTTCGGTGCGGACGCTCGAATCGCTTGCGGCGCTGGCCTGGCGCATCCGCAGTACGGGGGCGCCCGAGACGGATCGGGTCGTGGGGCAGTGGGAGCTGTACGACATTCCGGCGGAGTTCACCGGGCGCGACGCGCTCGTCGAGCTGTTGGGATACATGGAGCGCGAGGGGCTGGAACGTCTGAAGGCCTCTACGCAGATTATGATCGCGCCGTTGGGGTACGAGTTCCGCATCGTCCGCAATATCGTCACCAATTTCCACCAGCCCTGTTCGACGCTGCTGCTGCTCGTCTCGGCCTATGTCGGTGAGGAGTGGCGACGTATCTACGACTACGCCCTGGCGCACGATTTCCGGTTCCTGAGCTACGGCGATTCGTCGCTGCTGATGCGGTAGGAGGGCAGCGGTGAAAAGTTGAAGGTGAAGAAGGTTGCGACGATGCAATGCCCAAGGCGTTGAATTTTTGTGGCTCTCTGAGCTGTGCGGTCTGCAGCCTCCCACCGCGAATGCTCGCACAACGTGCTTGGCAGGTCGTTTTTGCTTTTTTTGCGATTATCCGCCGCGAAAAGATTGCGAGTGCCGAATATTTTATACCTTTGTAGATTGAAATTGAAATATCTATGTCGGAACAAAAACTCAGAATAGGCATTACGCAGGGCGATCCCGACGGCATCGGCTGGGAGGTGATCCTCAAAGCGCTGGCCGATCCCCGTATGACGGAGCTTTGCACGCCCGTCGTCTACGGTTCGCCTGCGGCGGCTGCCTTCTATCGAAATACGCTCGCCGAAACGGAGCCCGTGGCATTCCATACGGTCGCTTCGGCTCGCGAAGCGCGCCGTGGCAAGGTCAACCTGGTAGCCTGCGGCGAGATCGAACGCATCGAACCCGGCAAGGCGACTCCCGAAGCCGGGCGTGCGGCCGTCGAGGCGCTGCGCCGTGCGGCGGCGGAGTTGAAGGAGGGGCTGCTCGATGCGATCGTCACGGCACCTATCGACAAGCAGACCGTGCAGTGCGACGATTTCCGCCATACGGGACATACCGAATTTTTCGGCGCCGAATTCGATGGCGATCCGATGATGATCCTGTGCAGCGATCGTCTGCGCGTGGGCTTGGTAACCAAGCATATACCCATTTCGGAGATCGCCGCAAACATCACCAGCGAAAAGATCGTTAAGGACCTTCGGACGCTGCGTCGCTCGCTCATCGAGGATTTCGGCGTCGTGGAGCCCCGTATTGCCGTGCTGGCGCTCAACCCTCATGCGGGCGACGGCGGTCTGCTGGGCCGCGAGGAGGAGGAGATCATCCGCCCGGCGATCGTCGAGGCCTTCGGGCAGGGCGTGCTGGCTTTCGGACCCTTTGCCGCCGACGGATTTTTCGCCAGCGGAAGCTATGCGCGCTACGACGGTGTGCTGGCCATGTATCACGATCAGGGATTGGCTCCGTTCAAGACCCTTTCGCCCGACGGCGTGAACTTCACGGCCGGACTTTCGGCCGTGCGCACGTCGCCCGACCACGGCACGGCCTTCGATATCGCAGGTCGCGGCTGCGCCGACGAGCAGTCGATGCGCAATGCGATCTACGCCGCGATCGATATCGCTGCGCATCGTGCGGCGTGGGCCGAATGGTCGCGCAACCCCTTGCAGCGCGCCGAGCGCGAAAAGAGCCGTCGCGATATCTCGGTGAAAGACCTCCCGCAGACCGAAAAGGAGGAGTAAACCGCATCGAAGCACGAACCGCAGCGGCCTCGAGGTTCGCTGTTTGAAATGATGAAACCCCCGGGTAACCGGAAGCGTATTCCGTCTCGTAATTGTGGAAGCGCCGAAGGCCCCGAAAATTAACGGTGGTAAATATACTATTTTGCTCCAACCGGTATCAAGCCGCTATGACGTTGCGGGTTGCATCCGAAAGTCCCCTCCGAGGAGGGGATTTAGGGGAGGGTCGGATTTATAAACGCGGCCAGGGGCCGCGAGACACCGACTATCCGAAACGAAATTGGCAGTCGAAAAACCGAAGCGGTGTGAAGTCGTATATGTTGCCTTAACAAATCTATACTTTTATGGTAAAAATTACTTTTCCCGACGGCTCTGTCCGAGAATATGCCGAAGGGACCACTGCGTACCAGATCGCAGAGAGCATCAGCCCTCGTTTAGCTGCTGACTCGCTCGCGGCGTCGGTCAACGGCGCGACGCAGGACATGATGCGCCCGATCGAAGCCGACGCCTCGATCCGATTCTTCAAATGGGACGACGAGGAGGGCAAGCACGCCTTCTGGCATACGTCGTCGCACCTGCTCGCCGAAGCGCTCGAAGCGCTCTACCCGGGCATCAAGTTCGGTATCGGTCCGGCCATCGAAAGCGGCTTCTACTACGATGTCGACTCTCCGACGCCGATCACCGAGGCCGACCTTCCGAAAATCGAACAGAAAATGCAGGAACTCGCCCGCAACAAGGAGACCCTCGTGCGCCGCGAAGTTCCCAAGTCCGAAGCGCTCGAAACCTTCACCGCGAAGGGCGACCAGTATAAGGTCGAACTGATCTCGGCGCTCGAGGACGGCACGATATCTTTCTACACCAACGGTGCGTTCACCGACCTCTGCCGCGGTCCGCATATCCCCAACACGGGTTATATCAAGGCCATCAAACTCACCTCGATCGCGGGTGCCTACTGGCGCGGCGACGAGAAGAACAAGATGCTGACGCGTATCTACGGCATCACGTTCCCCAAGAAGTCGCTTCTGGACGAATATCTCCAGATGATGGAGGAGGCTAAGAAACGCGACCACCGCAAGTTGGGCAAGGACCTCGAACTCTTCACCTTCTCGCAGCGCGTAGGTCAGGGTTTGCCCCTGTGGCTGCCGAAGGGCGCCGCGCTGCGCGACCGCCTGGAGCAATTCCTGCGCGGTGTACAGAAGGAGTACGGTTACCAGCAGGTCATCACCCCGCATATCGGTAACAAGGAACTCTACGTCACTTCGGGTCACTACGCCAAGTACGGCAAGGACTCCTTCCAGCCGATCCATACTCCGATCGAGGGCGAGGAGTATCTCCTCAAGCCGATGAACTGTCCCCACCACTGCGAGATTTACCGTTCGAAGCCCCGTTCGTACAAGGAGCTGCCCGTGCGCCTCGCGGAGTTCGGTACGGTCTACCGCTACGAGCAGTCGGGCGAGCTGCACGGTCTGACGCGTGTGCGCGGATTCACCCAGGACGATGCCCACCTGTTCGTACGTCCCGATCAGCTGCTTGAGGAGTTCGAGCGCGTGATCGATATCGTGCTCTATATTTTCAAGACGCTCAAGTTCGATAACTATACGGCACAGATTTCGCTGCGCGATCCGAACAACCGCGAGAAGTATATCGGCTCGGACGAGAATTGGGAGAAAGCCGAGTCGGCCATCATGAAGGCCGCCGAGGAGAAGGGACTCAACACGGTCGTCGAATACGGCGAAGCTGCTTTCTATGGTCCGAAGCTCGACTTCATGGTCAAGGATGCCATCGGCCGCAAATGGCAGCTGGGCACCATCCAGGTGGACTACAACTTGCCCGAGCGTTTCGACCTGACCTATAAGGGTGCCGACGATAAGCTTCACCGTCCGATCATGATCCACCGCGCGCCGTTCGGCTCGATGGAGCGTTTCGTGGCCGTGTTGCTGGAGCATACGGGCGGTAAATTCCCCCTGTGGCTTTCGCCCCAGCAGGTCGTCGTGCTGCCCATCTCGGAGAAGTTCAACGACTATGCCCAGCAGGTCGTGGAGTTCCTCAATGCCAACGATATCCGTGCCGAGATCGACGACCGCAACGAGAAGATCGGCCGCAAGATTCGCGATAACGAACTCAAACGCATTCCTTACCTGCTGATCGTCGGCGAGAAGGAGGCGGCCGAGCGACTGGTTTCGGTCCGCGCGCAGGGTGAAGGCGACAAGGGACAAATGCCGCTCGAAGGCTTCCGCGATTTCATCGCCGGACTGGTCAAGGCTGAGATCGAAGCCAACAAGCTCAAGAAGGAGTAGGGCGTAGACGCCGGGTGCCGGCCGGAATCGCTATTTCGACGATGTAGCGGCCGATGCCCGAAAAAAACGAATTTATAACCATTTTAATACGTACAATTATCGCAGCACCGAAACCATTCCCGCCGAGGCCGTTTACCCCCGGGAATAACCGTCCGAGACCGGCTGTCGGCAACCGCCGACCGCCCGAAAAGGAGAATCCCCACCGGATCAACGAGCGCATCACCGCCCAGGAGGTCCGCGTGGTGGGTGAAAACGTTCCGCAACCGCAGGTCATGTCGATTCGCGACGCCTTGCGGCTGGCCGATGAACTGGAACTCGACCTGATCGAGATTTCGCCCAAGGCCGATCCTCCCGTCTGCCGTATCGCCGACTATCAGAAGTTCCTTTACCAGCAGAAGAAGAAGGCCAAGGAGCTGAAGGCGAACCAGACGAAGATCGTCATCAAGGAGATTCGATTCGGTCCGCAGACCGACGACCACGACTACAACTTCAAGCTGAAGCATGCGCAGAACTTCCTCAAGGAGGGTTCGAAGGTCAAAGCCTACGTCTTCTTCCGCGGTCGTTCGATCGTTTTCAAGGAGCAGGGCGAGATTCTGCTTCTGCGCTTCGCCACCGACCTGGAGGAGGTCGCCAAAGTGGAGATGATGCCCAAGCTCGAAGGCAAGAAGATGAACATGATGCTCGCGCCGAAGTCCAAGAAGTAGACGCGGGGCAGAAGTTGCCGCAAGGCATGCGTAACGACGATTGCCGGGTGAATGGATTTCGCCCGACAGTCGTCGTTTTCGGTTTACGGTCGACTTTTTGCCGTGATTTTTACGGGGAATTTTTCACTTTAAAAAGCGTTCCTGCCGCGGGACCGTTTTGGGTATCACGGTCTCTCGCGGCGGGTCCGCAGCCGGAAGAGGCGCATTGATATTTGAAGTTAACGATATATTTACATTTCGTTGGTTCTTTAATTGCTATTTTGCTTCGAGCTGTCGTTGTCTCGCAACTTCGGACCGCATTTATCGATCTGACCTTTTCTTATAATGGATTGAAACTGGTTTCGTGTATACCTTATTGAAATGATTCCATAAGAAAAGTATGTCCTCCCGATAAAATGCCGATGCGGATCGGGCTTCATTGAACCGGGAACTGCTTGCGTTTCCTGATACGATAGCGGGTTAAACTGAAAAGTATTTTGTCGCTCTCTTTTTTGTGGCCGAGGCCTGTGCTCGATTGAGAACCGGTATGTATGAATTGAATTTGCGGGAACAATCGTCCTCGGCGGTCGGGAACGTTGCACTGAAAGCGCGAGTCGCCGAAGATGCAATGCCAAAAGTGTTGGATTTTTGTGGTTCTTAGAGCTGCGTAGTTCATTGCCACTCCGCCGTCTGGCTAAGTTTTCTTCTGCAAAATGGGTCTGAAAGACCGCGCGAGCCTCCGCAGGCTACGGCCCGCAGACCCACCCGAAATACAGTACTGCAATCATAAAGCCCGGCCCAAAGCCGGGCTTTATGATTGCGGTACGTCGCTGACTTTTGTTACAAATCTTCGCCGTTGGCTTTGTTGAGTTTGTTTTCGTAGAACATACAAATGTAATATTTCCCGTAGTGTTCGGCAATCATGAACCAAACAGTCTTTTTATAAGATGGTCCATCTGAAGATTCGGATTTTTGATAGAATGCTGCTTCGTACCGTTTTTTATGAACTGTCATTTCGTAAGAAATATCCTCGTCCTCAGAAATTTGATATCCTTTCTCGTCTGCATGATACTTTGGATTATTTTCGAATTGACGACAAAGACTGTTGAATCTGATGCGAATATCGGCTTCTCCAACCGTATTTGCATCGGCTAAAAAATACGATAAACCTTGTTGTTGTTAGTTCCTATGTAAATATGAACATCTCTCCCATTGAACTCACCTTCTAAAAAATCATTCTGTGAATTGTAGCGATACCCTTTCTCCTCGAGTTTTTGGATCATCTCCGATTTGGTGCCGTCGACCGGAATGCCCAGAAACTTGGTGACATCGTTCTGCGCGCATACGGCTCCCGAAAACAGGATCGCCGCTGCAAGGGCTAATAGTTTTTTCATAAAATTTGATTTTGGACGTCCTCCAGCTGCCACAAGGACTTTTTCAAACGCGAAAGCGTGGAACTGCAATGCCACATCTTAGTCGAAGGTCCTGAGAAAACCTGAAGTATACAGATGTGATAATAGCAACGTCCACGCTGAAACGTGAAAACCACTATGCCAATCCTTGTATACTTGTCTCAAATTTCTCAGGTTCTCGACTACAAGATAAGCATAACGCTTCTTATTCAAATGTATGGAACGGGCTCTCCCGATCCGTTTGCAAAAAGTAAAATCCGGTGATAATCGGTTTCCTTGTCCGGGTTTTATTTCGGGGGCCTCGGATTTTGCCGTGCAAGTGTCGTATAACGTGTCCTCGACTTCGAATAAATCTATTTGTTAAGCCGTTATTTGCTTTAATTAGGACGTTTTGTTATATTTGCCAATGAAGAATGGTTGTTATCGGTATTGCTTGCAGTATTCAAGGTGATGCACTATCAACACACCTCTGGATCGGATTCGGTCGATTCTTGGGAACGGACTTACACACACTAAATAAAAAACTTATGAAAATTCAAGAGGAAAGCGTAAGGATTTGTTCTGTATGCAAACATCGGGATTTCGATCCGACTTGCGGCGTAGTATGCGGGTTGACAAAAACCAAAGCGAATTTTGAGGACTCCTGCCCCGATTATGACGAAGACGAAACGCAGGTGACGAAACTTGCGGAAAAGGCCAAGGTTTTGGAACAGAGCAAGTCAATTCGAGGATGGCTTGCGTTTTTCCTATGGGGCGGCATCGGTTTGGGAGCGTTGGCGTCGTTGATCATAGGTATTCGGGAGATTATTACGGAGGGGTATGGATTTTTGTTTTCGTGTTTTTGTTTGGTTCGGCTTTCGATTTTATGTATCGTATCTGTTTGTTCTATTCTTGCATTTTATCGTCGTCGGACCAATGCTGTGTCTTTAGCTACGATCTATCTCGTGATGGTTCTGTTGGATGGATTGTCGCAGTTTGCATTGGCCTATTTGTTTGGCGAGGGAACGATTGCCCCGCAGGCAATGCGTCAATTGGCCTGGGGGATGGTTTGGTTTGCGTTTTTGCAGAAGTCGGAGAATGTTGAGGAGTTGATTCCGACTTCCTCCAGAACATGGACGCGTTTCGAGATGATCGCATTGGCCGTATATGTAGCCGCATCTACCCTTATCCTGTTGTCATTTGTATATGTCCGTACCAGCAATAATCCCCAAAATATTTTCTATACAGAGGATGCCTATATTCGGCAGAATATCGAGAACGTCAATCGAAACTTGCCTGTTTCCGCCGGTGAAGACTTGGTTTTGAAACGAGTCTCCCTCGACGGTAAGAATATCCTATATACTATTCAGATGATTAAAATATTCAAAACGGAATTGCAGGACTCTTTTTTGACAGAAACTGCGGAGACTTTCAAGCAGGACGTATTATCCGGATTGCGTGACGCCTCTTCCGATGAATTCGTTTCGATTTGCTTGAAAAATGACTACTCCATACAATATAATTACATCGATGCAATTTCTTTGCCCCTCTTCCAGGTGAAAATTACTTCCGAGGAGTTAAAAACCGCCGCAGTCGGCTATTGATGTTAGGGAATGGCCATCGCCCCCCCCCGCCGTGAAAAAAATAACAGCAAACCAAACCGCTTTTCGCAATTATTTCGTATCTTTGCGGCGAAATGCTGAATGAGAGCTTTTAAAAACCATAAACTCAAATTATTACAACTATGCAGATTGTAGAGATTCACGCAAGGGAGATCCTCGACTCGCGAGGCAATCCGACCGTTGAGGTCGAAGTTCGCACCGTATCGGGTGCTTTCGGTCGTGCAGCCGTTCCGAGCGGCGCTTCGACGGGCGAGAACGAGGCCCTGGAGCTTCGTGACGGTGACAAAAGCCGTTACCTGGGCAAGGGTGTGCTCAACGCCGTGAAGAACGTCAACGAGATCATCGCTCCGGCCGTGATCGGCATGAATGTCGCCGATCAGGTGGGTATCGATAAGACCATGATCGCTCTCGACGGTACGAAAACCAAGTCGAAGTTGGGTGCTAACGCCATCCTGGGCGTTTCGCTGGCCGTAGCTCGCGCTGCCGCCGACTACTTCGGCATGCCGCTCTACCGCTACATCGGCGGTGCCAACGCCAAGACGCTGCCCGTTCCGATGATGAACATCATCAACGGCGGTTCCCACTCCGACGCTCCGATCGCGTTCCAGGAGTTCATGATCCGTCCCGTAGGCGCTCCGTCGCTCAAGGAGGGTCTGCGTATGGGTGCCGAGGTGTTCCACAACCTCAAGAAGGTGCTCCACGAGCGCGGTCTTTCGACGGCCGTAGGTGACGAGGGCGGTTTCGCTCCGGCACTCGACGGTACCGAGGACGCACTGGATTCGATCATCAAGGCCATCGAGAAGGCCGGCTACGTTCCCGGAAAGGACGTGATGATCGGCATGGACTGCGCATCGTCGGAGTTCTACAAGGACGGCGTTTACGACTACACGATCTTCGAAGGCGAGAAGGGTGCCAAGCGTACCTCGAAGGAGCAGGTCGAGTACCTGAAGGGCCTGGTTGCCAAGTATCCCATCGACTCGATCGAGGACGGTATGTCGGAGAACGACTGGGAAGGTTGGCAGCTGTTGACCGCCGAGATCGGCGACAAGTGCCAGCTCGTCGGCGACGACCTCTTCGTAACGAACGTGGAGTTCCTCAAGAAGGGTATCGAAATGGGTTGCGGTAACTCGATCCTCATCAAGGTGAACCAGATCGGTTCGCTGACCGAGACCCTCGACGCTATCGAAATGGCTCACCGTGCAGGTTACACGTCGGTTACGTCGCACCGCTCGGGCGAGACCGAGGATTCGACGATCGCCGATATCGCCGTTGCGACGAACTCGGGTCAGATCAAGACCGGTTCGATGTCGCGTTCGGACCGTATGGCCAAG
>CANPHE010000062.1 GCA_947573795.1 uncultured Alistipes sp.
CCGCATTCGACTGCAAAAGTAACATAACTTTTCGTTTTTCAAGTTATGCGACCCGTCTAAATAAATGAAACGTGAGCCTTGCATTATCGCTGTTTGGTTCTGGGGAGATACCTTGCCGCCAACAACACAAGAACCCACGCCCATAGGACATGACTTGTACACCACTATCCGGGGCGTGGGATACGACCCGTCGGGCATTCTTGTGTTTTGTAGGGGCATAAAAATCTCCCCAGATTTTACAGCTACAAAACTCGCGTCTGCCTATTCGACAGATCGCAATACCCAAAAGTAGTACAAAAAATCGAAACCACAACAATTTCCGTGCGATTTTTTGTATCGAAGGGGCTTTTACGTCCGAATGGACTACGGTAGCGGTTTTTCGGAATATGGTTGAAGGGGTACTCGGCGGTGTTTGGTGGGGCGTGGCCTGCTTGGCTCCTCGGAGCCGCAATTTGCAGAAAAAATCATCTTCGGCGGCTTGGCCGGTCGCATCGAAGATGCGAGCCGCCGAAGATGCAACGCCTGTGGCGTTGAATTTGTCGCGAATGTCGATTTGTGAGTCGTAGCCTGCGGGGTGAGCGCAGCGAGCCTCCGCCGGGGGAGGCTACGGCTCGCGCGGCTCTTCGGAGCCGCAGTTCACAAAAAAAGATCATCTTCAGCGGTTCGCGCAGCGCAAAGAACCGCAGTTTGCGGAAAAAATCCTCTTCGGTAGCTGCCTTCCTTGTTTTCCTGGCATCGGTTTTGCAAGTTCGACCCGCGACGAACGGCCGCCGACAACGCGGCGGAGTAGAAAAAATTTGGAATTTCGGAGAAAAATACGTATCTTGCTCCTCTAAAGGCTCCGAAACCCCGCAGTTTCGTTAGGCCGAAGTTATTGGACAAGAAATACGAACCGCACGAAAACAAAATTGCCTATCGGAAAGAATTCTACTCTTAGTAACTAATATTCAGGAGAAAAGAGTATGAACGCGCCAGTAACAAGCGATCGGGTACTGCTCCGGAATTACCTTTCGGGTGACCGGGATGCCATATCGCAACTCATCGAGCGACACAGTCGCCGCGTGCGGGATTATATCCGCATGATGGTCAAGGATCGCGATGTCGCGGAGGATATTTTTCAGGAGACATTCATCAAAGCCGTTCGCGTGATCGACGAAGGCCGCTATACGGATAACGGCAAATTCCTGTCGTGGATACTGCGCATCGCTCACAACCAGGTGATCGACTATTTCCGCGCGCAGCGCCAGGACAAGTCCGTCACCGAGTCCGATGCGGGCTACGACGTGCTGGGGACTTTGCAGTTCGCCGAACGTACGGTGGAGGACGAGATCGTCTGCGAACAGATCGAACACGAGGTCCGAATGTTGGTCGAACTGCTGCCCGAGGAGCAGCGCGAAGTGGTGCGCATGCGTTACTTCGGAGGCTTGAGCTTCAAGGAGATCGCCGAGCAGACGGGAGTCAGCATCAACACGGCGCTCGGCCGTATGCGCTATGCGCTCATCAACCTGCGGCGCATGATTCGGGAGAAAAATCTGGTTTTGTCGTAGGGATCGCACAATATTTTTCACGGGTTTGCGTTTTTGGTATGTAAATCTAAACCGAAATGCCTATGGAGGATATTGACAAAAAGGAAGTTTCGAATGTCGGCATCTCCGATGACGAGGATCTGTTAATGCGAGAGGTGATATGCGGCGATGCGGATTTGTGTTTTCTGCATCATTACCTTTCGGAGGTCTTTCGGAAAGGGGATAATTTTTAAGGGTTAATTTTTGATGGGGAAGGGAGCCTTTCGGGGCTCCCTTCGTTTTTTTGCGGAATCGCGGAATTTTTTTCCGGCGAGGCGCCGTCCGAGTCCGCCTTCAAGCGGCGCATGCCGTCCGGAGAAGCGGTCGAGTCGCCTGTCAGACGGGTTTGTGCTCCGTTGCGGACGTTCATGTACGTTTGTCTCTGACACACAGAACCGACGCCCTTGCGGCCGGGAGAAGCCTCGGAAAAAGGGAATCGATTTCCGTCTTTTTTGTCCGGATCGTTGTCCGATCTCTTATTATACTCTGATTATCAATCGCGTGCACCCCCCCCCCGAATTTTCCGAAAGATGCCTACATATTTGTGTAATGGAATAATTTTTACTACTTTTGCACCCGGTTTCCTCCGATAAGTCGAAAACGCTCTGTTCTCGGTCTTTTTCGGTCGGTGGGTTAGGTTTGTGCAAAGATAAAAACAGATTTGTGATATGAAAAAAATTATTCTGTCGTTAATGTTGGCAGTATGTTGCTGTGTGGAATCTTCTGCGCAGCAGGTTGCCGTGAAGAGCAACCTCCTTTACTGGATGACAGGAACGATCAATGCCGGAGGCGAAGTCGCCTTGAGCAAACATTCGACCCTGGGCGGTACGTTCAACCTCAATCCGTGGACGATCGGCGCGGACAACAAAATCCAGCACTGGTTCATCCGTCCCGAGTATCGTTATTGGGTTACCGAGAAATACACGCGTCTGTTCTTCGGCGTGCATGTGATCGGCGGCGGTTTCCAAGTGGGCGGATTCCGCATTCCGGTGATCGGCGACCGCAGTCCGTTCAGCAACCTGAAGGAGAATTATTACAAAGGCAAATTCTTCGGCGTGGGTGCCAGCATCGGTTACCAATTCTATATCAGTCCGCACTGGAACCTCGAGCTTGCGGCCGGAGCCGGTTTGGCACGTCTCAAACACCACACCGAGCCCGTCGATCCGTCCAAGCGCAAAGCTTCCTACACGGATTCGTCCCATATCCTTCCGATTCCCACCGAAATCGGATTCTCGTTCGTTTATCTGTTCAACTCCAAGAAATAACGTCTTATGAAAAAATATTGTCTTTTGTTGCTGCTTCTCGTCGGCGCCGGTTCGTTGCAGGCGCAGATCGTCGGCGATCTGAGCGTTACGCGCAAGGTTCTGCGAGAGCATGCCGGGAAATTGGAGCTGGTGCTCGACGTGCATGTTTCGAAAAACGCCGTGACGCGCTCGCAGAGCTGGATGATTATTCCCGAGTTGAGCACGCCGGATCGCAAGTCGGTGGTGCTTTTCCCGCATATTTTGGTCAACGGTC
This sequence comes from uncultured Alistipes sp., assembly GCA_947573795.1. Taxonomy (GTDB): domain Bacteria; phylum Bacteroidota; class Bacteroidia; order Bacteroidales; family Rikenellaceae; genus Alistipes. Next base: position 3,084 of record CANPHE010000062.1, read on the forward strand.
GCTATCAGCAGCATATGCAGGAGCGTCGCAAGCTCCTTTCGGGGGCTTATTGGGCCGAGCGTCAGCCCCACGTCACGATCAATGTCGACGAAAAGACCGATCAGACGGTCTCCTACGAAATGGCCGTCCCCTACCAGAGCTGGATGGAGAATGCGACGCTCGTGCTGCGTCAGATACAGACCAATCCGGGGCGTCGCAACCGGGTATTCACGGTCGATGTCAACGGAGCCGTCGATGTCGAGAAATAGCGCGAGACGATGAGACTGAGAACAATCATTGGCGGGGGAGCGGCCGTACTCTTCGCGGTCGTTTCGACGGTCGGGTGCAGCAGCCTGCGGCACCTCGCCGAGTCGAATCCCAAGGCGGGTATCTCGCTGCCCAAGCATGCGAAGCAGGATATCGATGCGGCCAAGGCCGCCCTGGCGAATAAGAAGAAGAACGATTCGGAGATCATCGTCACGACCACGGACGGCAAGCAACGGACCTTTATCCCGACGGAAAACGTCTCGATCGACGACGACGGCAACATGCTGATCGACGGACAGGCTATCGAGGCCGTTACGATCTCGGCGCGCAACAAGTTCCGCAATCTGGTCGAGCGCAACGGCAAGATCAGCATCGAGTTCATCGTGACGGTGCCCGATACGCTGCTCGCACGCGACTGGCAGTTGGTGCTCAACCCCATGTTGATCGAGGGTCAGGGCAACACGCCCTATCCGCTCGATCCGCTGGTGTACCGCGGCGACAAGTTCGGCCGCATGCAGAACCACGAATACGACAGCTATGAACAGCAGCGCAACGGCCTGCTGGGCGATCTGCGGCGTTATGTGCTGACGACCGACAACATCGTAGCGCGCAATATCACCTATACGCCCGATGCGAACGACCAGTTCGACCACCTGAAGGACTACCTCGCGCCGCGTTTCCGTTACGACAGCATCGACGTGCTGCCCGGCGGCGAAATCTTCACCCGTGTGGACGGCGACTATGCCCCGGATGCGGGTCGTGTGCGCGAAGCGTATATCCGCTCGCTGGCCGGCGAACACCGTCGCGTGGCTTCCGAGGTACGTCGTGCCGATGCGGAGCAGGTTCGCGACTATGCGTCGCAGCGCGTGGAGTGGACCAACCGCAAACGTCCGAAGGTGGGCGCCCTGCTGTACGAGACCGACGAGGCCGTCGTGAAGGAGAATCTTACGGGTGCGCGTTACTATATCGCACCGCGGACCAAGCAGGACGAGCTTTTCGAAACGGAGGGCTCGGCCGTGGCGGCGCCGGAGCAGCAGGGAAGTGCGGTTTATCGGCGTACGGTTCGTCACCCCTATTTCCCCAATGCCCGGTTGGATACGGTGGTGTTCCGTCCCGATCACAAGGTGGATTTTTACTACCTTCAGACCGTAGAGGCCAACGAGAATACGGATCGCATTTACGTTTTCCTGAACGGCGGTATCGAGAACATGCGCGGCGATCATTACACGTTGCGGAATTCGGATACGCTGGATTTCAAGGTTCGGGCGGCGGTGATGTTCCTCGACGAGCGCCCGCGTTACAAGTTCCGGATCGTTTATCGCGATGCCGAGGAGAACGAGCGTTTCTACTTTACCTTCCCTTCGGGCAAGAGCAAGCTGGATACTACGGCGGCGAACCGGGCCAATATCCGACTCGTCCGCGAGAAGGTGCGCGATCTGATGCTCGACCCGATCTACCTGATCGACAGCATCACGCTGCGTGCGACCTCTTCGCCCGAGGGTACCTGGACGGTGAACGACCGGCTGGCCCGCGAGCGTGCCGAGGTGCTGCGCCAAGTGTTGCTCGACGAGTTCCGGCCGTTGTACGATTCGTTGAAGATCGAAAAGAGCGTTTCGCTCGACGATCGGGGCCGCGAGGTGATCGTCGGCGGGGATGACGAACGTCTGCCCGACCTGCCGCGGTTGTTGCGTGCCACCCATCTGGCCGAGGATTGGGACGAACTGGCCCGCCTGGTGAGCCGCGATACGACGCTGACGGAGGATAAGGAGGCTTTGTTGTCGATGATTAACGACCGTGAGATCAATGCCGACGTGCGTGAATACCGCATTCGCTCGAAGTTCCCGAAAGCCTATGCCTATATGCGCTCCGTGCTCTATCCGCGGATGCGTGCCGTGGACTTCCGCTTCAACCTCCATCGCAAGGGCATGAAGAAGGATACGGTTCATACGAAGGAGCTCGACGAGGATTACATGCACGCACTCGAACTGATGAAGAAACGCCGTTACGAGGAGGCGTTGAAGATCTTCCAGTCGCGGGACGAGGCGATTCGCGACGACCGCAATATCGCGATCGCTTACATGTCGCTCGGATACAGCCAGGCCGCTTATCGCGTCTTCGCCAAGCAGCCCGATGTGGACGAAGCCGGTGATATCCAGTATATGATGGCGATTCTTTCGGCCCGCATGGGCGACGAACAGCAAGCCATCCAGCACTTCCTGAAGGCGGGAGAGTTGAAACCGATGCTCAAGTTCCAGGGAAATCTCGAACCCGAGCTGTCGTTCCTCATCAAGAAATACGGACTGGATAAGGACGAGTTTGAAGATAATTTCTGACGACTGTCGGATCGCATGAATAAAAGATGCACCCTTGCTGGGGTGCATCTTTTTCGTGTTAAAGGGGAAATAGCGTATTGCTGTCGGTTGCGGGCCGGAGCCTTCGCCGGGGGAGGCTCCTGCTCGCGCGGCTCCGGAGAGCCGCAATTTGCAGAAATACTCATCTTCGGCGGCTGGGGGCGTCGCATCGAAGATGCGAGCCGCCGAAGATGCAACGCCTGTGGCGTTGAATTCGTCGCGAATATTGATCTGTGAGTGCGACCTACGCGATCCCGAAAGATTGCATTTATCGGGTGGATAATCATCTTTAGCGGCTGAAAGGGTCGAGTCGTAGCCCTGCGGGGTGAGCCTTCGCCCGGGGGAGGCTCCGGCTCGCGCGGCTCCGGAGAGCCGCATGCGTCGTTTTCGGAGGATTCGTAGTGCTCCGGTCCGCAGGTCGTGCCCGCAAAAAAACTTCCATTCCTTATTTGCAATTCCCCGTCTCGATGCAGCGATGGGCCTGCCGGAGTTGCATGGAGAAGGAGCATGCGGCGACGCCGGAGAGCAGCAGCGAGATGCCGACCCAGACGATGACGGCCGTGGTGCCGAAAACGAGCGGCTGGAACAGAATCCACAATGCGCAGAGCATCAACAGTATGCCGCAGAAAATCGTCCAGCCCGACCCGGCGACTTGCAGGGCGTTGAGGTCGCTGCCCAACCCGATGGCGCTGAAGGCACGTAGCAACAGCCAGAACCCGAGGAAGATCGGCAACGTGGCGGCCGAGATGGCGACGTTGAAGATCAGAATGATGCCGAGGACGATCTCGATGATGCCTCCGGCGAGCATCCATCCGCGTCCGGTGACGTAGTGGCGGTTGCTCGCCGAGACGATCACCTCCAGAATACCCGCGAAAAGCATCACCCAGCCGAACAGCAGCGACATGCCCAGATAACTCTGTGCCGGATAGACGAATACGAGAATACCGACGGCGAGGAGTACGATGCCGACGATCAGCAGCAGCCACCAGTAGCGGACCGCCTGTTTCGAACGTTCGAGAAGCGAAGTAAAATTGTCCATGTCGAAAAAAGTTTTGTTCGGCATGCGCAATTTGCTTGCCAAACGCGTCGGCGCCCGATTAACGGTTCTTCGATGCGGGCAGCTCGATCCGCTCGGATTCCGCGAGTACCCGGGCATAGGTTTCCGACAGGGCGGCGGCGATCCGCTCCGGCTCGAACCGCAGGACATAGCGGCGAGAGCCGTCGATCATCCGGCGTCGCAGCGCCTCGTCCGACAGCACGCGGCCGATGGCATCGGCGAGCTGCTGCGGGGCATCGGGATCGACGTAGAGCGCATCGGGACCGCCCGCCTCTTCGAGGCAGGAGCCCGTAGCACCGATTGCGGGCACGCCGCACCAGGCCGCTTCGATCATCGGGATGCCGAACCCCTCGTAACGCGACGGATAGACGAAGAGCTGCGCCAGGGCATAGATCGCCGGAAGCTCGTCGTTCGTCACCCGGTCGAGGATGTGCAGCCTGTCGGCCAAGCCGTGCGCGGCGGCGAAACGTTCGAGTTGACGGGTGTAGGGGGTGCGGCGTCCGACCAGCACGATATGGGGCGCTCGGGGGAGCAGTATGGAGGCTTGCAGGATCAGGAGGGTGTTTTTGCGCTCCTCGATGGTTCCGACCGAGAGGATATACTCCTCGGGCAGAGCGTATTTGCGGCGCACGGCGTCGCACGCCGCCGCCTCGGGCCTGCGCTTGAAACGTTCGTCGCATCCCTGGTATACGACGTCGATTTTCTCGTCCGGGATGCCCAGCAGGGTCGTTAAGTCGCGTTTCGTCGTCCGGCTGATGGCCACGATCCGGTCGGCTTCGCGGCATGCCTTGCGGAGTTTCCAGGCATACAGCAGCCGGTCGGAGAGCCGGTAATAGCCCGGGAACCGCAGGAAGATCAGGTCGTGGATGGTGACTACCGACCGAATGCCTCCGCGGCGCAGTCCGAAGGGCAGTTCGCCGCTCAGTCCGTGAAACAGCGCAATGTCGGGCGGCAACTCGCGGCGAATACCTACCGAGCGCCATAGCGCCTTCATCGGGCCGTGTTTCGCAGTCGCGGGGTATCGGAATTCGATCTGCGGCAAGGCGGAGAGGCGTTGCCGCAGTTCGGTGCGCCCGGGATCGGGGGCGTAGAGGAGGTAGCGGTTGCGGGGCGCGAAGCGGGCGAGCGCCTCGACGACCATGCGGCCGTAGTTGCCCAATCCGGTGGCGTTGCGGACGATGCGTTTGGCATCGAACGCGATGGTTAGCGGTTTATTCGTCATAGAGTGCGAGGTATTGGCGGTAAAATCGTTCGTAGGAGAACTGTTCTTCGAATTTGCGACGTGCGGCGGCGCCTAAGCTTCGTGCGAGAGCGGGATCGTCGAGCAGACGCCGCAGGACGTCGGAGAGGGCCCGTGCGTCGCCGGGCGGAACGAGCAGTCCCGTCGCTGCGTCGTCGATGAATTCGGGTTGCGAACCGTTGTCGGAGGCGACTACGGCGCATCCCGCCCGCATGGCTTCGAGTACGGAGAGACTCCCGGCTTCGGGGACGACGGAGGGCTGCACGCAGATGTCGGCCTGTTCCAAGAGTTGGGAGGCTTGGGGGACGAACCCCAGGAAGAAGATGCGGTTCTCGAGTCGGTTTTCGGCGACGATCTGTTGCAGCCGTTCGAAATAGGGACCGTCGCAGGCTCCGGCCAGAAAGAGGGCGTAGGGGCACTCTCCGAGAAGGGCGCAGGCGTGCAGCAGCGTGTCGCAGCCCTTTTCGGGGACGCAGCGGCCGCAGAAAAGCAGGATCGGAACCGTCGGATCGAGCGCGTAGCGAGTGCGCAGCGATAGCGGTGCAGGCTGCGCCTCGTGTGTCGGTACGGTGTTGAGGATTACGCGGGTACGCGTCCGGTCGATCGGCGGGCGGGTTGCGAAGAAGGCTTCGCGGGCCCGTTCGGAAACGAAAACCAGGCGGTCGATCGTTCGGTACATCCGATCGTGGACGGGGTTGCGCTTGCCGGGCCGTATCAGGTGCCGGGTGCAGACGATGCGGAACCGGATGCCCCGCCACCGGCACAGCATCCGGACGCAGGCGACTGCGAAAAGGTCTTTGAAATGGTGGATATGGACGGTCGCGGGGCGGTGGCGGCGAATGATCCGTGCCAGTCGAACGATCGTGAGCGGATCGGCGATACCGTAGAACGGCAGTTCGTAACACGGCGCACCGAGTGTCTCGGCGCGCCGTGTTACTGTTTTCGACCGGGTGACGAGCACGACCTTTCGTCTGTCGTCGAGCAGCCGCCGGGCGAGGTCGCAGACGAACTGTTCGCCGCCGCCCCAGCTTTTGCCGGCGAAGATATGGAGAACGGCCCCGGGCGAATCGCCTACCGGAACAGCCCTTTGAGCAGCGGGTAGTGCATCTGTCGGCGGAGTTTGATCTTGCGGACCAGGTTGAGCGGTTTGCGCCGCAGATTCCCCCCCCCTCGATGGGCCAGGAAGTCGTCTACGGCATCCAGTACGCGGGCCGAACAGCGACAGTCGCGGTGGGGTTCGTGGTGCATGGTGTAGGCGCGGATTTCGCGCATAAGCTCCTCGGGACGCGTCAGCGCCTTTTCGAGTGCGGGGCCCACCTCCTCGGGACGCGTCACGTCGAGCAGATGGGGGCCCGGGTGCGAGTTGCGGAACGTCACGACGGGTTTATCCAGGAACATGAACTCCAGGATGATCGACGAACTGTCGCACAGCATCACGTCGGCCTGTTGCAGCAACGGCATCTTGTCGGGGCCTTCGAAGAACGTCACATTCTCGTTTTCGGCGGCGATGCGTTTGTATCCGGCGATGATTTGCGGATCGTCGAGTTTGGGATGGAAGGTGATGATCCATCGCCAGGGTTTCGTCCGGGCCAGCCGCTCGATTTCCTCCATGAGGTGGGGGGCCGAGCAGACATTGCGCGTGAAGGTCGGCGGGTAGAGAATCACCGGTCGGTCGTTGTGCGGGAGCCGGTTCGTCTCGGGCGAGAAATAGGTATCGGCCTTCGGCCATCCCGTTTCGTAGACGCGGAAGAACCGGTGCTCGGCTTCGAGCTTCTTGAAATAGGGGGTGCTGCTGGGCCCTTGCGTACAGTAAATATCGAACCATCCGCGAACGGTGAAATGATCGTCGATCGCTTCGATGCGTTTTTGGATGGCATATCCGTGAAATAGCGCCACTTTTATTCCGGGAAAGAAGTCGGGAATATAATTCCCGGGTGCGAAGACCGCGATAGGCCGGAATTCCTGCACTTCGCGGATCGTGTGCAGTCGCTCCTCGCCGGGCAGCAATCCGTCGGGGCATCCTTCTTCGATGAACCAGGCGGCACGGTCGCCCCGGCGACGGATTTCATCCTGAAGCGGCCGCATGATCGAGTAGGCGTAGGGGAGCGTGACGAATAAGAGATAATTTTTCATGACACAGGTTTGTCGGTTGGCTTTTTAGCGGGAAAGACGCCGTTGCAGGCTGTTTTGCCAGCGCAGGAGCGTGGCCAGTATTACGACGATCGGACGCAGGGCGCGCGATGCGTCGAGACGCAGGATCGTTCGGCGCACGGGCGAGAAAAGCGGGCGCAGCTCCTTGGCGTAGCGTCGGGCCTTCTCGCGCAGCGTTCGGGCATATTCGCTGTCTCCGACCCAAGGGCTGCTGCTTTTGGTGACGTAGACCAGGTACCAGCGTAGGGAGTTGAGCAGGTGCAGATACTCCTTGCGCCCTTCGAGCGCCTGTTCGTGACGTGTCAGCACCTCGTCGACGGTGCGCGAGAAGGTCTGGCAGTAGGCGAAATCGAAATTGCGGTGGTTGGACGATCCGGCGCGCTGCACGTAACCGTAACCTACGTAGTCGATGAACCGGACGCGCGGCCGTTTGCAGCCGATCTGGATGTTGATCATCGTGTCCTGTCCCAGCCGCAGCGGATAATGGCGAATCTCCCCGTCGAAGAGTTCGCGGCGGTAGATGCGTCCCCACAACGTTACGGAGATGGCGTGGCGCAGCGAGGCTTCGAGGTACTCCAGCCCCTCCATGTCGGCGGTTCGTTTCTCCCGCACGGGGGCTTCGTAACTCTTGCTGATGCGTTTATAGTTGCAGCATACGATGTCGTAGCTTTTGCCCGGTTCCTCGATCGCGGCGACGAGGCGCTCCAGCATGTCGGGCTCCCACAGGTCGTCGCCGTCCAGGAAACAGATATAACGTCCCCGGGCGTGTTCGAGCGCCGTTTCGCGGGCTTTGGCGACGCCTTCGTTGGATTTACGGATGGCCACGATGCGCGGGTCGCGGTCGGCGTGGCGCTTCAGTACTTCGGAGGTTCGGTCCGTGGAGCCGTCGTCCACGACGAGAGCTTCGAACGACGGGAAGGTCTGCCGTTCGACGGAGGCCAGGCAGGCGTCGAGGTAGTTCTCCAGGTTATAGACCGGGATGATTACCGAAACGGCGGGAGAAGGAGTGTTCGGGTTGTTCATGATTCGATGTAGGTTTTTACCGCGTCGGCGATGCGCTCGCCGTCGAGTGCCGCGGAGATGATTCCCCCGGCGTAGCCGGCGCCTTCGCCCGTGGGGAAAAGTCCGGAGACTTCGGGGTGCATGAGCGTCGCGGGGTCGCGCGGAATGCGTACGGGCGACGAGGTGCGCGACTCGACGCCGGCGACCAGTGCGTCGTTGGTGACGAAGCCCCGCATGCGGCGGCCGAATGTGGCGAGCCCTTCGCGCAGGCGTGCAGCGATCGTTTCGGGCATCCAGCGGTCGAGGCGCGAGGGGGTGAGGCCCGGGATATAGGAGCTTTTCGGAAGCGAGGTCGAAGCCCGTCCGGCTACGAAGTCGGCGACGCGCTGCGCCGGGGCGATCTGCCCATCGCCGCCGTGCCGGCGTGCCGCCTCCTCGAAAAGCTGCTGGTAGCGCAGTCCGGCCAGTTCTCCCCACTCGGCGCGTAGATATTCGAAATCCTCGGGCCGAATTTCCGTGACGAGGCCCGAATTGGCGAAGGGCGACGTGCGGCCGCTGGGCGACATGCCGTTGACGACCGATTGTGCGGCGTCGGTCAGGGCCGGAACGATGAAGCCGCCCGGGCACATGCAGAACGAATAGACGCCCCGTCCGCCCTGCTGGCAGACGAGCGAATAGGCTGCGGCCGGGAGGTATTCGCCGCGTTCGGGCAGGTGGTACTGGATGCGGTCGATGAGCGCCTGGGGGTGTTCGATGCGCACGCCCATGGCGAAAGCCTTGGCTTCGATGCGCACGCCCCGACGGTGGAGCAATTCGTAGATGTCGCGCGCGGAGTGTCCCGTGGCCAGGATGACGGCGGCGCCTTCGATCCTTTCGTCGCCGCACCGTACGCCGCAGACGCGGCCTTGACGGATCTCCAGGTCGTCGATGCGGCGCTCGAAATGGATTTCGCCGCCCGCCTCGACGATCGTGCGGCGGATGTTGCGGATGATGCCCGGGAGTTTGTCCGTGCCGATATGGGGATGGGCCTCGAAAAGTATTTCGGGCGAGGCTCCGTGGAAGACGAGCGTTTGCAGCGCCTTGTTGTAGTCGCCCCGCTTCTTGCTGCGGGTGAACAGTTTGCCGTCGGAGAAGGTTCCGGCGCCTCCCTCGCCGAAGGCGTAGTTCGAATCGGGGTCTACGGCTCCGTTGCGGTTGATTTGCGCGATGTCGCGCTTGCGGGCCGAAACGTCGCGTCCGCGTTCGAGCAGGATGGGTTTGATTCCCAGCTCGATAAGCCGCAGAGCGGCGAAAAGTCCCGCGGGTCCGGCGCCGACGATCACCGCTTCGGTGCGTCCCGCGACCTGCGGATAATCGAATGCCACGGGGCCGGGCTGCGGCTCGCGGTCGACGTAGATTTCGAGCGAGAGGTTGACCTTGATTTGCCGTTGTCGGGCGTCGATCGAACGCTTGACGACGCGTACCAACGCTACGTCGGACCGGGGTATCCCGATCCGCTGCGCCGCGAGGGCGGCGTATGTTTCTGCATCGGCAGCCTGCTTGGGAGTGAGTTGCAGTGTTACGGTCAGCGGCATATTCACCAAATAAAATACAAAGGTAATTATATACTTTACATTTCGTAGGTTTTTCAACCGCATTTTTTTCTTCGGCCGATCGATATTTCGCGGTTTCCGGCCGCCCCGCTCGGGTGGGGTTTTCGAGGAAATGGAGCCCGTCGTCCCGGGGACGTCTCCGGTTCTCTGTAATTCCTGATTGCGGCAGCAGGCGGGCGCAATCGGGTCGCACCGGATACAAACTTAGGGAAAAAGCCGGACAATAACCGTCTCCGGGTTGCAATTTCTGAAATTTTTCGTACCTTTGACGTCGTCGAAGATACTCTCGCTCGGCAAAATACAAGCAAGCTTGCTTTTGCCCTCGCTTATTCGTATCTTTGTCCTACCGATGCGGATATGGTGTAATTGGTAGCCACGTCAGACTTAGGATCTGATGCCTT
>CANPHE010000063.1 GCA_947573795.1 uncultured Alistipes sp.
CTAAGAGGCGGGTTTTAGAATTTTTCTGCAAACAGCGATCCTTTAAGATCGCGCCGTTCGCCGCCACCCCCGGCGGAGGACTGCCTCTCGCCCGAAGGCTCGGGCAATCCTCCGCTGGCGGCGAACCCAGTTAAAAGCTGGGCTTTAGGGGAAAATAGCGACGAATCCTGCTCTTTATCGTCCTCTGTCCCCGGCAGCGCTCAGCCCCACCTCTTATCCGGTAGCTTGCTTCCGGAGACAAACAGAAAAGGTTGTCCGATCGGACAACCTTTTGCTTATATAAACCGGTATTGCGCGACGCCGCGCCAGCCTAAGAGCAACTCGCGGACGAGAAGACGTTTTTTGCCGGCGATCTGCAATTCGCCGAGCGAGATCCATCCGTCGGCACAGGCGACGCGGATAACGGACCTTCCGTCGCTCTCTACCGTGCCGTGCGGCTGCGTGTGTGCGGCCGGTTCGAAAGTCGCGGAGAAGATTTTCGCGGAACCGATCGTGTCGTCATCGTCGCGTTTCATCGAGGTCCAGGCTGCCGGATAAGGCGACAGGCCGCGGATGAAGTCGACGATGCGTTTTCCCGGCTGCGACCAATCGATGCGGCAATCCTCCTTGAAAATCTTGGGCGCGGGCCGGAGGGTCGACTCGTCGATCGATACTTGTTCTATGGGGGTGATGTCGCCCGCTGCGATGCGGTCCACGGTCTCGGTGACGAGTCCCGTGCCGATGTTCATCAGCTTCTCGTAGAGCGTGCCCACGTTGTCCTCGGGGGCGATCGCTATGCGTCTTTGGGCGAGGATGGCTCCCTTGTCGATCTCGTGGTTGAGCAGAAAGGTCGTGACGCCCGTTTCGGTCTCTCCGTTGATGACGGCCCAGTTGATCGGCGCGGCACCGCGGTATTGCGGCAACAATGCGGCGTGGAGATTGAACGTTCCCAAACGCGGCATGGCCCAAATCACCTCGGGAAGCATCCGGAATGCGATGACGATGCCCAGATCGGGCGCCAGGGCGCGCATGGCCTCGACGAATTCCGGGGCTTTCAGCTTCTCGGGTTGCAGGATGGGCAGTCCCAGTTCGCGTGCAGCGATCTTTACGTCGCTCTCGTGCAGCTTTTGCCCGCGGCCTGCGGGTTTGTCGGGAGCCGTGACGACAGCCACGACGTTATAGCCCTCCGAGACCAGGGCCCGGAGCGAGGGCACGGCGAATTCGGGGGTGCCCATGAATACGATGCGGAGTTGTTTGGAATTCATTGCTTGCATACGATTTCGATCGTGTTTCCGTCGGGATCGGCCACGACGCTCTCGAAGTAGCCATCTCCCGTCGTGCGCGGTTCGCCCGTGATGGGGTGACCGTCGCGGCGAAGGCGTTCGGTCAGCGCCACGACCTCCTCGCGGCCGGTGCATCCGAATGCCAAGTGGCACCACCCCAATTGCGGATCGGGATGCCGCTCGGCGATATCTTCGCGCTGCATGATTTCGAGCCGGGTGCCGTCGCCGAACGATACGAAAAACGACCGGAACCGTTTGGCTGGGTTGCGGTACTCGGTATGTCCCGTCCCGCCGAAATAACGGACGTAGAAATCCCGCAGTGTCTCCGGGCGGGTGCTCCACAGTGCGACGTGTTCGATCTGCATCGGGTTACTCTTTCTCCAGCCCGAGCGTATGTTGCATGCGCTCCTGCTTGGTTTTGAGGTAGTGTTCGTTGTATTTGTTGGGCGCAATGACCACCGGAACGATTTCGTCGATGCTCAGTCCGTAGCCTTCCAATCCGGCGCGTTTGAGCGGGTTGTTGGTCATCAGACGCATGCGGCGGATACCCAGTTCGCGGATGATGCTCGCACCGACGCCGTAGTCGCGTTCGTCGGCCCGGAATCCCAGCCGCAGGTTGGCATCCACCGTATCCAGACCTTCGTCCTGGAGCTTGTAGGCGTGTATCTTGTTGCAGAGGCCGATGCCGCGTCCCTCTTGGTTGAGATAGATCACGGCGCCTTTGCCCTCTTTCTCGATCATCTGCATGGCGCGGTGCAACTGTTCGCCGCAGTCGCAGCGGTAGGAGCCGAAGATATCGCCCGTAGCGCACGACGAATGCACGCGCAGCAGGACGGGTTCGTCCTCGGTCCATTCGCCCTTGGTCAGCGCCACGTGCTCCACACCGTTGGATTTCTGCCGGAACGGCGTGATCTTGAAATCGCCCCATTCGGTCGGCAGGGGCACCGTCACGCCGCGTTCGACGATCGACTCCTCGCGCAGGCGGTAAGCGATCAGCGAGGCGATCGAAATGATCTTCAGGCCGAATTTGCGGGCCGTTTCGAGCAGTTGCGGCAGGCGGGCCATCGTGCCGTCCTCGTTCATGATCTCGATGAGCGCTCCGGCTGGTTGCAATCCGGCCAGACGCGCCAGGTCGACGGCCGCTTCGGTATGTCCCGGGCGGCGCAGTACGCCTTTCTCGCGGGCGCGCAGCGGATTGATATGCCCCGGGCGTCCCAGGTCGGAGGGCTTGGTGGCGGGATCGGCCAGCGCGCGGATCGTAGCGGCACGGTCGTGGATCGAAACTCCCGTCGTGCAACCTTCGCCCAACAGGTCTACCGTCACGGTGAAGGGGGTTCCCAGCAGCGAGGTGTTGTTCTCCTCCATCATGTTGAGCTCCAGTTCGGCGCAGCGGCTCTCCGAAAGCGGAGCGCACAGTACGCCGCGGCCCTCCTTGAGCATGAAATTCACGATTTCGGGGGTGATCTTCTCCGCGGCGACGATGAAGTCGCCTTCGTTTTCGCGGTCTTCGTCGTCGACGACGATCACGACTTTTCCGTTGCGGAAATCCTCGATAACCTCTTCTACACTATTTAATATCGTTTCTTTTGCCATGACGTTTGGATTTTATCGCTTGTATGAATTTACCGAATTTCTTGGCGAGCAGCTCCTCCTGTTTCTTGAACTTTCCGGCATACCAGTCGGTGTCGAGCAGCGAGGAGTCGTTCGTGGCTTTGTAGGTCAGATAAGCCGCCACGGGCGTGAGGATGAAGGTCGAGAGCCACATGCCGTAGACCGCATCCCAGTTGCCCTCCTTGGCCAGTTTCTCGCCCGTGAGGCTGATGATGTAGTAGATCACGAAGAAGATGATCGACACGACGACGGGCAGTCCCAGACCTCCGCGGCGGATGATGGCTCCTAATGGCGCTCCGATCAGGAAGAAGATGATGATCGACACGGGAAGCGAAATCTTCTTGTGCCACTCCACCTTGCTGCGGTAGAGCTGGTTGAGCGCCTCCTTCGCGGTGGATTCGTCGAACGAGAACATGTTGCGCGAATTCTTGGCCAGCGACCGGGCGTTGTTCCAGATGCGTTCTTTCGACCGAAGCGGAAGCGCGGCGATGGAGTCCGTGGCGAGCAGGTCGCCGTAGGCGCTTTTGTCGATGCGCAGGCTGTCGGGCTGCGGCAGTACGGAGTTGTCGCGCACGAAAATCTGCTCTTTGAGCAGCGGTTCGTACGAACGGGTCGTGGCGTTGTTGACCGACAGTTCCAGCGAGTCGATGGCCTGCTGCAATTCGCCGATATTCTTGGTCTGGCTGTTCGAGAACTGGTTGGCGTCGGTGCGGCCCATGGCGAAGCCCTCCATCGGAATCACCTGGTCCTGAAGGTCGAACTTGTGGTGGCGCAGGGCGCTCTGCGTATACCACTGGCTGTTGCGGGTCTGTTCGTAAGTCTCTCCGTGGAAAAGCGTTACGAGCAGGTACCTCTTGTCGTCCGAGAGGCGGATATACCCCGAGTCCGCAACGATCGTGTTCATGTTGCCGTTGGCGGCGCGGTTGTCGTAGATCAGCACGTCGCGCAGCAGATGTGTGGCGGGGTCCTGCTTGCCGACGCGGATCGACATGTCGTCGATGCCGTTGAAGAACAGTCCGTCCTGGAATTCGAGCGTCTGTTTCTGCTGCTTGATATCGTAGAGGATGCTGAAAACCTTTTTGTTGGCATACGGCACGAGGTCGTTGCCGATGAAGAAACTGCCCACGGCGACGATGCCTACCACGACGATCAGCGGTTGGGTGATCCGCATGAGCGACATGCCGGCCGACTTCATGGCCAGCAGCTCGTAGTTCTCGCCCAGGTTGCCCATCGTCATGATGGCGGCCAGCAGCATCGAGAGGGGCAGTCCCAGCGGAATCATGTTGGCCATGAAATAGGTCATCAGCTCGATGATGATTCCGGCGCTCAGGCCCTTACCCACCAATTCGTCGATATAGCGCCACACGATGTTCATCATCAGCACGAACATGACGATGAAGAACGTGAGCACCATCGGCCCCAGATAGGCCTTCAGAACGAATTTGTGGATGGTTTTCATGCTTCGGTTCCCGATTTTTTACGACACAAAGATAACGCTTTTGCCAGAATAAGCGCAAGGGTGAGCGTAAATATTATGGCGGCGCCGGGCGGAACCTCGAAACGGTAGCTTGCGGCGAGCCCCGCGACATTGCCCGCGACGGCGACGGCGGGGGCGCACCAGGCGATGGTGCGGAACGAGCGCGAGAGCGTGTTGACGATCACCACGGGCATCGTAATGAGGGAGATGAGCAGCACGATGCCCATGATGCGGATCGAGAGCACGATCGTCACGGCCACCAGGGCCGACATCACGTAGGAGATCAGCCGGGTGGGAATGCCGCGGCTGGCGGCGAACGAGCGGTCGAAAGCGACGTACATGACGGGGCGCAGCCACAGCAGGGCCCCGACCAACACCGTGGCGGTCAGCACGGCGAGTGCCGCGACGTCGCCGCGCGTGACGGTGACGATGCTTCCGAACAGGAATGCCGACAGGTCACCCGACGTATAGCCCGGACGCAGGCTCATGAAAAGCGCTCCGACGGCCATGCCGACCGACCAGATGATGCCGATGGCCGAATCCTCGCGGATGCGTCCCCGGCTGCCGGCCCATTCGATGCCTAAGGCCGAGAGTACGGCGAAGGTCATCGCCCCGAGGATGGGATCGGCTCCGAAATAGAAGGCGATGCCCAATCCGCCGAACGAGGCGTGGGTGATGCCGCCCGAGAGGAACACCATCCTGCGGCAAACCACGTAGGTGCCTATGATTCCGCACGTAATACCTGCCAGGACGCAGGCGGCGAAGGCATTGGTGAGGTAGCCGTATCGGAAAAGGTCGTCGAAAAATTCCATTTCGTGTCGTTCAAATGCGCGCAAATTTACGCTTTTTTATCGGAAATGACATTGCCATTCGCACAGTTTTCGTAATTTCGTGGCCAAAAAAACGACGATTCGTATGCAACCTCGACGTGTCAATTTTCATACCCTCGGCTGCAAACTCAACTTTTCGGAGACCTCGACCTTGGCCCGCGAGTTCGAAGCGGGCGGATTCGTGCGCGTGGCTCCCACGGCCGAAGCCGATATATGCGTCATCAACAGTTGCTCCGTCACGGAGCATGCCGACAAGAAATGCCGCAATCTGATCCGCAAGCTGCACCGGCGCAATCCCGATGCGATCATCGCTGTGACGGGGTGTTACGCCCAGCTTCGCCCGCAGGATATCGCGGCGATCGAAGGTGTCGATATCGTTTTGAGTAATAACGATAAAGGAGAGTTATATAAACGGGTGCTGGAGCTTTCCGGAAAGGGCCGTGCGCAGGTATACAGTTGCGAGACGGATGCGCTGACGAACTTTTTCGCCGCATTTTCGAGCGGCGACCGGACGCGCGCTTTTCTCAAGGTCCAGGACGGTTGCGACTATTGTTGTTCCTACTGCACGATCCACTACGCCCGCGGCAGCAGCCGCAATATGCCCATCGCCGATCTGGTCGAGGAGGCACGCCGCATCGCGGCGGCCGGGCAGCGGGAGATCGTCATTACGGGGGTCAATACGGGCGATTTCGGCCGTACGACGGGCGAGCGCTTCATCGACCTGCTGCGGGCGCTTAATGACGTGGAGGGGATCGACCGTTACCGCATTTCATCGATCGAACCCAATCTGCTGACCGACGAAATCATCGATTTCTGCGCTGCGTCGCCCAAATTCCAGCATCACTTCCACATCCCGCTTCAGAGCGGTTCGGACCGGATTTTGCACCTGATGCGCCGCCGTTATACGACCGCGCGGTTCGCCGACCGCATCGCCGCCGTGCGCCGCCGCATGCCCGATGCCTTCATCGGAATCGACGTAATCGTCGGATTTCCAGGCGAGAGCGAGGCGGATTTCCGGACGACTTACGAGTTTCTGGAGGGGTTGCGGCCCGCGTTCCTGCACGTTTTCCCCTTCTCGGAGCGTCCCGGAACCCCGGCCGTCGATTTGCCCGACAAAGTGCAGTCGTCGGTCGCTACGCAGCGCGTGCAGGAACTCGAAGCGTTGTGCGAAGCGTTGCATGGCGAATTCTGCGGCAAGGCCTGCGGAACGGAGGATACGGTGTTGTTCGAGAGCACGATGCGCGGCGGCATGATGTTCGGCTACACGGGCAATTACCGGCGTGTGAAGGCCCCCTACGATCGTTCGAAAATCAATACGATCTGTCGGGTGGCGCTCGGGGAGTTGGATGAATCCCACGACTTGGCGGGGACGATTCTGGAGTAACTCTGCGCCGGTGCCGGGCGGTTCGGGGTAGCCTCGGAATGCGATCGGCCGCAAAGGGAGGTATCCGAAGCGAGAATCTTTCCGAAATTCAATTTATTTTTCGTATTTTTGCGGGAAAAGTTAAGGCAACTATATACAATTTTACACGAAACCCGTCATAAAGCCTTATCTCTTTGCGAGCCATGTCTTAAGTCCCCTCCGAGGAGGGGATTTAGGGGAGGGCCGGATTTATAAACGCGGCTGAGGGCCGAGAGTCCTAAGTGCGTCGACGTACGAAAAACCGGTGAGGTGTAAAGTTGTATATAGTTACCAAAGTTAATTTCGAAACGAGTCATGACAGGAATGCGCAAAAAGGTAACCGCGGGCTTTCTGAGCATCGTGTGCCTGCTGTTTTTCTCGGGGATGGTGTCGTTGCTCGAATTGAGCAGCCTGAGCCGGGATACGGGCGAGATACTCAAGGCCAACGAACGCAATATCGAGTTGGCCAAGGAGATGCTCGACGCTGCGCACGAACAGAACGTGGCGCTGATCCACCTTTCGGTCTTCGGCGACCGTTCCTACGACAGCCTTTGCCGGGCCGGGATGGACCGGCTCGAACGGACGTTGGAGATCGCCCAGAGCGAGGCGCTCGAAAAATCGTTTCTCGATTCGCTCGCTTTCGCCACGACCGAACTGCGGGTGCTGACGGACAGTTACCTCGCGTTCGGAGCCGGTTCCGCGATCGATGCGTTTCCGGCGCCCGAAACATCCGCCGCGCCGGATTCCCTGACGACGAACTGCCCCGATTCGCTCGGCGGAAAATGGTACGACGACGAATACGAAGCGCTCTACGTGCGGCTGACCTCGGCGATCAAGAGCTATATGACTTCGACGCAGAGTTCGTTGGCGCCGCGTACGGAGCAGATGAAGAAGAACGCCTACCGGGCCGTGACGCCCGTGTTGATATCGCTGGTGGTGATGATTGCCATCGTGCTGATGCTCTTTTATTTCATGTCGATTTACTGCGTCAACCCCATCCTGCGCATGAACAAGGGGCTGGGCGATTACCTCTCTTTCCGGATACCGTTCGTCGTGAAAGCCGACTGCAAGGACGAAGTGCTGGAACTCAAGGAGAAGATCGAGACGCTGATCGCACAGGCGAAGCAATCCAGGGTGTAACGACGGAAAACGAGCTGTGACGAGATGAGAGCGGATGTGGTTTTGCGGTACATCGGAGTCGTGATGTTGTTCATCGCGGCATTCATGCTGCTGTCTGCGGGCATCGCTTATGTCAGCTTCGTCGATTCGTCGTTCTATCCGTTGCTGCTCTCGGCGCTGTTGACGGCGCTGTTGGGGGCTTTCCCGCTTATTTTCGTCGAGCGACGATCGCAGATCACCAACAAGGAGGGCTTTTGCATCGTCGTCGGTTCGTGGCTCGTGGCCTGCGTGGTCGGGATGTTCCCCTATTTGATCTGGGGCGGCGAATTCACGCTGGCCAACGCTTGGTTCGAGAGCGTTTCCGGCTTCACGACTACCGGGGCGACGATTCTGGGCGATATCGAGGCGCTGCCGCGCGGCATGCAGTTCTGGCGCATGTCCTCGACCTGGATCGGCGGCATGGGTGTAGTGATGTTCGCGTTGGTGATCCTTCCGTCGATGGGCCGCAGCAAGATGACGCTCTCGAACGTGGAACTTTCGACCCTGGCCAAGGAAAATTACAGTTACCGTACGCAGATCATCGTCCAGATATTGTTGGTCGTATACGTCGGACTGACGGTCCTGGCGCTGCTGCTGCTTAAAATGGCCGGCATGAACTGGTTCGATGCGCTGTGCCATGCCATGTCGGTGTGCGCCACGAGCGGTTTTTCGACCAAGAACGCCAGCATCGCCTACTTCAACAGTCCGCTCATCGAGACGATACTCATCTGCGTGATGACCGTCGCCGGAATCCATTTCGGATTGATCTACGCCACCGTGACGGGCAAGCGCAACAACCTGTTCCGCTCGGAGGTGACGCGTTATTACCTGGGGATGCTGCTCGCGGGAAGCGCCGTGATCGCCGTGAGTCTCTATGCGGCGGGGCTCTACCCTTCGCTCGCCCGGTCGTTCCGTTATGCGGCGTTCCAGTTCGTGTCGCTCGTGACGACTACGGGATTCGCTACGGCCGATACCAATGTATGGACCTCGACGGCGATCATCCTCCTGATATTCGGATCGCTCATTTGCGCCTGCGCGGGTTCGACGACGGGCGGTATCAAGGTCAATCGCCTGGTTATCGCGGGCAAGATGATGCGTACGCGGCTGCGTTTGCAGCAGCATCCCAACGCCGTGATCCGCATCAAGCTCGACGGCCGGGTGCAGGAGGACGAATTGTTGCATGCCGTGGTGATCTTCATCGTCGCTTACATGATGTTCATCCTGGCCGGTACGTTCGTCGGTACGATCTTCGGGCTCGACCTGACCACGGCATTCAGCGGTGCCGTGGCCTGTATCGGCAATGTGGGGCCGGGTTTCGGCGAGGTCTATTCGCTGGGCAACTACGGCGGACTGCCTACGGCGATGAAGGTGACCGATTCGCTGTTGATGCTGCTGGGACGTCTGGAGATTTTCGGATTGATACAACTCTTTTTCATTAAATGGTGGAGATAAGTTAAAACGATGTTTCGCAAGATTTACATATCGATATTGGGAGCCGTCGTCGCTGCGGTGCCGGGGATTTTCGCCCAGCCGCCGCAGGTGGAGGCGCGCATCGCGGGGTTGGAGGCGAACGAGGAGTATATGTCGTTGCTCGGAGAGGATGCCCGATTGCAGATTCGCGAAGACTCGATTGCGCAGATCGTCAGCCGGATGCGGCGCCAGTTGCAAGACGATCCGGCCAATCGGAGACACTATTCGCAGGAAATTCTGGAGCTCGAAGGGCGGATGTTCGAAATCCGCAACGCCAAAGGGCGGTTGATCGACCGGATCAATACCATCGAGCAGGAGTGGGTGTTGGCCAACCTGAGCGGCGCCGTGCACTCCGGCAAGCCTGCGGAGCAGGATGCGGCCGCGGCCGTTCCCGATTCGCTGAAGGTGCGCAATCTGGTGGACAATATCTATCTGCGCGATCACCTTACGCCGGAGGATTATGCCGCTCTGCGCAAGGCCCAGGGGTTGGAGATGGGGGCCGTGGACTACGTGAACCGCTATTTCGCCAATCATGCGACGCTGGCGGCATTGGCCGAGAATTACGAGGCTGTGCAGACCGAAGCCGAGGCGACGGAGATACTCGACCGTTACGAGGCTTTGCAAGGGCTGAATCGCGTGCTGGCCGATTCGCTCTCCCTGACCTGGAATTATATCTTCGACAACAAGAATTATGCGTATGCCCGTCTGCTCGACAAACTGGGCGAGGAGCGCATATTGTCGCGCGAAGAGGAACTTGCGGCCGATGCGGCGCGGCAATTGTCGGACTTGCGGGAGGAGGTGGCTTCCGAGGCCGTGGCGGATTATTTCCTGCGCAAACGGGTGCTCGTGGATTTCGAGAGCGAAGTCGCGCGGGTATTGGACCTCGGCCAGGCGCTCGATTCGCTGCGCGGGGTGAAGACGCAGTTGGAAGCGGTCGATTTCCGCCTGCCGCGCGTCGCCGTTACGGAGCGTTTTTTCCTCGAATACGATTCGGTCGCATTTTCGTCGGTGCCGAAGTATACCTATCAGCATCCGATTCCCGAGTGCAAGGTCTATTCCCGCGGTACGATCTACCGCGTGCTGCTCGGTACGTTCAACACCAAACGTGCCGCCGCGACGTTCCGGGGAGCCTATCCGCTTTTCTATTTGATCGACGATGCGGGTAAATGGTGCTATTATACGGGCGGATTCGCGACGCGCGAGGAGGCCGATCGGGCGCAAGCGCTGCTGAAGAAACACGGGTTCGTACGTCCGGAGGTCGTCGTGTGGACCGACGGCGAGTATCGCAATCTGGCGCACGAGCCCGAAGCGGAGCCGGGCGTGGCCTGCCGCATCGAGATTTCGGGTACGGACACGCTCTCCGACGCGGCGAAGGCGATCGCCGCCGCCGGGGATTCGGAGCTGTCCCGTGTCGGCGAGGGACGGTTCGTCGTCGGAACGTTCGCGAGCCGGAGCGCTGCCGAGCAAACGGCCTCGGCGCTGCGTGCCGTGGAGCCGGATTTGGAAATAAAAGTAGTCGAAATCGTTGAATAAACGGATTTTTTAGTTATCTTTAGGGCACGATTTCAATATCCCCCGTTATGATTGCGATCTTCATGGTGCTGTTGATACTCCTCGGTCTCCTGTTCCTGGTGGCCGAATTGGTGCTGCTTCCCGGCGTTTCGATCGGGGCGTTGCTCTCGATGGTTTGCTACGGAGGTGCCGTTTACCTGGCCTACGACGAATTCGGACTCGCGGCCGCGATCGGCACGGTCGTGGTGATCGTCGCGATTTCGCTTGTGGCGACTGTCGTGTCGCTGCGGGCCAAGACCTGGCAGCGCTTCTCGCTCCGGCAGCAGATACGCTCCTCGTCGATGCCGCTTCCGAGCGAGCAGCTCGCAGTCGGCGATCGGGGCACTACCCTTTCGCGGCTCTCTCCGATGGGAAAGGTCGAGATCGGCGGACGGACCTATGAAGCCAAGTCGCTCGACGCCTATGTCGATCCGCGTTGCGAGGTCGAGGTGGTGGGTTTTGAGAATTTCAGCGTAATCGTGAAAACCGTTAAAAATCGATAAGACTATGGAAGTACAGTCGGGCATGATCGCCCTGATCGTTTTTGTGAGCCTTTTCGCCGTTTGGCTCGTATTCTATTTCATCCCGGTGGGATTGTGGTTTTCGGCATTGGTGTCGGGAGTCCGGATCAGCCTTTTGCAGTTGATTCTGATGCGTTGGCGCAAGGTTCCGCCCTCGACGATCGTTTCCTCGATGATCGAAAGCACGAAGGCCGGGCTGAATCTCGATCCCAACGAGCTGGAGG
>CANPHE010000064.1 GCA_947573795.1 uncultured Alistipes sp.
GTGGTTTTGTGTATTTGTCAAATTTGTATACTCTTAAGAAGGGCGGGAGTAATCTATTTTTCTGGTAAAGTTGCAGTCGGGCCACCGACGAGGTGCGAAGTCGTTACACTAAAAATGAATTTATGGCGGGAACCAACCCTATTGCCACGACTCCGGACGAACAGTTCGTCGTCGGAGAATCGGATATGGCGTTTTACAGCAATTATGCGGGACGTTGCGACTGCGGAGCGGTGCTTTTTTGCCGCAGCGGCCGGGCCCGCGCCACCATCAATCAGATAACTTGCGAGATACGGCGCAATACGTTGTTTTATATCCTCCCCGGATGGATGTTGTTGATTACGGAGTGTACGGGGGATTTCCGGGTTTCGTTCTGCGCATTTTCGCAGGAGTTGTTTTCCGAAGCGGCCTTTCGGCTCGAACCGTCGTTTTTTCGCCGGTTGGGCAGTTATCCCGTTTACGACCCCGATCGGGCGGTCGTCCGGAGTATCGATGCCTGGTTCGCGATGGTATCCTATACGTATGCCGATCGGAATAATATCCACCGCAATACGATCATGCGCAATCGGTTGCAGAATGCCTTGCTGGAGATCGACGACAAGTGGCGGCGTGCTCCGGCCGACCGGGAGTCCCGGTCGTTAGCCTCTTCGCGTCAGTCGGAATTGTTTCAACGATTCGTCGTTTTGGTGCATGAACATGTCTCGTGCGAACGCGAAGTCGCGTTTTATGCCGATCGGCTTTGCATTTCGGCCCGGTATCTTTCGACCGTCGTACGAGCTTCGGCCCATTGTTCGGTCAAGGAATTCATCGATCGGGCAGCTGTCCTGGAGATCAAGATGCTGCTGCGGACGACCGATTTTTCGGTGCAGGAGATCGCCTACCGGCTCCGTTTTCCCGACCAGTCGTATCTGGGCCGCTATTTCAAAAAGCATACGGGGCTGTCGCCGACCGAATTCCGCAGTATGCCGAAGTAGCATCCCGATTCCCGGTCGGGTTCACCCGTTTTCGTGCCGGGACCCGGGAACGTCGAATTTCGCATGCCGTTTTCGCGATTTTGGAATCCGAATTGCAAGGAGGTTCCGAAAACCGCGAATATGAATTCTACGATCGACATGCTCGGCCCGCAGGCCGAATATTATCTTTCTCATGTCTGCCGCACGATCGGCAAGGAGCGGCTCCACCTGCCGGGACCGGATACGGTAGAGCGTATTTGGAGCGACTCGGACCGCAATCTTCCGACGCTCTGCAACCTCCAACGCATTCTCTCGCACGGACGATTGGGCGGAACGGGATACGTCTCGATTTTGCCCGTCGATCAGGGTATCGAACATTCGGCCGGAGCGTCGTTCGCGCCGAATCCCGACTATTTCGATCCGGAAAACATCGTCCGCCTGGCCATCGAGGGCGGATGCAATGCCGTGGCCTCTACTTTCGGAGTCCTGGGAGCCGTGGCGCGCCGTTATGCGCATCGGATTCCCTTCGTCGTGAAGATCAACCACAACGAACTGCTCTCCTACCCCAACACCCACGACCAAGTGCTGTTCGGGCGGGTGCGCGATGCCTGGAACATGGGAGCTGCGGCGGTCGGTGCGACGATCTATTTCGGTTCGCCCGAGAGCCGTCGTCAGATCGTGGAGATCGCCCGGGCCTTCGACGAGGCGCATGCACTGGGCATGGTCACGATTCTGTGGTGCTATCTGCGTAACGGGGCTTTCGCGAAGGACGGTACCGATTATCATGCCGCGGCCGACCTTACGGGGCAGGCCGATCACCTCGGCGTGACGATCAAGGCCGATATCGTGAAGCAGAAGTTGCCGACGAATAACGGCGGTTTCCGGGCCCTCGGATTCGGCAAAACCCGCGAAGAAGTGTATACGACGCTCGCTTCGGAGCATCCGATCGACTTGTGCCGCTATCAGATCGCCTGCGGCTATATGGGACGCGTGGGGCTTATCAACTCGGGCGGCGAGTCGCACGGAGATTCGGATTTGCAGGAAGCGGTCATGACCGCCGTGGTGAACAAGCGGGCCGGCGGAATGGGACTTATCAGCGGGCGCAAAGCCTTCCAGCGCCCGTTGAAAGAGGGTGTCGCCCTGCTGCATGCCATCCAGGATGTTTATCTCGATCCGCAGGTGACCATAGCCTGACGGATCGCCAGCCCTTAAAAAGTACGTACGATTATGAAATCTGTTAGGATTACTCTGTTCGGAACGCAGCCCTACGACCGGGAGTCGTTCGAACGCATTCGTTCCGATTACGGATTCGATATCCGTTATCATCGCAGCCACCTGAATGCCGCCAATGCCGTGCTGGCCGAAGGGGCAGACGTCGTATGCATTTTCGTGAACGATACGGCCGATGCCGAGACCGTGCGGCAGCTTGCCGACATGGGCGTGAAATTGATCGCTTTGCGTTGTGCCGGATTCAACAACGTCGATCTCCGGGCCGCGGCGCAGTACGGACTCTCCGTCGTGCGGGTTCCGGCCTACTCTCCGCATGCTGTGGCGGAGTATGCCGTAGCGCTGCTGTTGTCGCTCGACCGGAAAATTCATCGGGCCTATTGGCGGACGCGCGACGGGAATTTCTCGTTGCACGGACTTCTCGGATTCGACCTTTACGGCAAGACGGCGGGCATCGTCGGTGTGGGTAAGATCGCCCGCGAATTGATCCGCATCTTGCGGGGATTCGGTATGAAGGTGCTGGCCTACGACGTGAGACCCGATCGGGAGTATGCTCGGGAGGCCGGATTCGAGTATGTTTCGCTCGACGAGTTGTATGCGCGTGCGGATGTCGTGTCGCTCCATTGCCCGCTGACCGAACGGACCCGTTACATGATCGACGAGAGAGCCATTGCGCAGATGAAGCCGGGCGTCGTGCTTATCAACACGGGCCGCGGGCAGCTCATCCGCACCGAGGCGTTGATCGAGGGCTTGAAGCAGCAGCGGATCGGTGCCGCGGGGCTCGACGTTTACGAGGAGGAGGCCGATTATTTTTACGAGGATACGTCGGACCGGATTATGGACGACGACGTGCTGGCGCGGTTGCTGTCGTTCAACAACGTGATCGTCACTTCGCATCAAGGGTATTTTACCCGCGAAGCGCTGGACAACATCGCGCATACTACCTTGCAAAATATCCGCGAATTCGCGGAGGAACGTCCCTTGACGAACATCGTAAGGGCTGAATTCGAAACCGTATGAAAAAGATCGTTTTGCTCCGCCACGGGCAGAGCACCTGGAATCTGGAGAACCGTTTTACGGGTTGGACCGACGTCGACCTGAGTCCGGAAGGAGTGGCGGAGGCCGTTCGTGCGGGCGACCTGTTGCGCGATGCCGGGTTGCGTTTCCGGGTAGCCTATACCTCCTATTTGAAACGCGCCGTGAAAACGCTCGATATCGTGCTCGACCGGATGGACCTCGACTGGATTCCCGTCGTGAAGAGCTGGCGGCTCAACGAGAAGCATTACGGGGCGTTGCAGGGGTTGAATAAACGCGAGACCGCAGCCCGATACGGTGACGAACAGGTCCTCGCCTGGCGCCGGAGCTACGACGTGGCGCCCGATCCGCTCGGGGAGGACGATCCGCGCAATCCGCGCTTTGATCCGCGTTACGAAGAGGTGCCGGCGGCCGAGCTACCTCGTACGGAGGCGCTGTGCGATACGGTGAAACGGATACTACCCTACTGGCAATGCGAAATCCTTCCTGCATTGGCGCATGCCGAAGCGCTGCTCGTCGTGGCGCACGGCAACAGTTTGCGCGGTATCGTGAAGCATCTGAAGGGGATTTCGGACGATGCGATCTCCGGGTTCAACATTCCGACGGCCGTGCCCTATGTCTTCGAGTTCGACGATGGGTTGCGTCCGGTGAAGGACTATTTCCTGGGCGATCCCGACGAGGTGGCCCGCCGTATGGCGGCGGTCGCCGACCAGGGAAAGAGCCGTTGAAGGTGAGAAGTTAAAAGTATTTCAGGAGGGAACTTCGGCGGCTGGAGGCTGTTGCGAACCGGAGCCTAACGGTTCGTATACCTGAAATTAATGGTCGAAGGCCTTTTGCTTTCAAAGATCATCTTCGGCGGCTGGGCCGGTCGCGCTGAAAGCGCGAGCCGCCGAAGATGACAAGGCTTTCGCCTTGCAGTTCTTGAGTTCATGCGGAAGTATTTTCATCTTCGGCTGGAAATATTATTCGATGCGCTTGAATATTCGGTTCATATCATATTCATCGTAGTCTATTATATCGTGTGAGATATCTCTTACATGTAAATGCAGATGCAATTTCGTAGTCGTCAATTCTTTGATATTCCAACCATCGTAAATAGTTATATTTCGATTGTCTTCACTGCATTCTAACCAATCGTCGTCGTATTCCATATTCGGATAAAGGGTGATTTTGATTTTGCTCCCGTTTACCGAGTACTGGAATTTTTCTGTATAATTATCGGTATGATCGTAATGTCCTCCATCTTCCTGGTCTTGGTATGTACGCCACAATTGCCCGGTTCCATCTGCATTGAATCGAATAGTTAAATGGCCAGCGAAATCGGAATTGCTATATAAATGGTTGGTAATTAGGTCGAGACTGGTTTCGGTAGTACAATCCCATTTGCCGACGAGCAATTTTGCATTACCTATTTCGGTTCCCGGGTTGTCTCCAGAAGCGGAATCGATTCGTTCGAACAGGCGGACTCCTTCGTCGGATTCGACCTTCAGATATTTGTCGGATAATTCCAGAATTTCATAACGGTCGTATTGGTCGATTTTGGCTCCGTCTGTTTTCAGGAAAGCGGTCGTGAGCGTTTTGCCGGAAATATTCCATCGAAAGATATCGTGTTGCGAATCCGCTTCGCCGATGCCGGTCCAGCCTGTTCCATTTTGATCGAACATCCAAAAATTGGTTTCGCCTATTTCTTCCCATTTACCGACGATCCGTTCGGAATAGGTTGTCGGTTGTCCGGACTCCTCGTTCTTCGAACAGGCGAATGAAATAATGGTCGCGGATAGAATAAGTAATGCGATTGCGATGTGTTTCATGATATAGGTGTCGTGTGTGAGGGGTTAATCGATACGTTCGAAAATGAGTATAAGACACTTAGGCAAAGAATCGCTGATTTCGGACAAGTATATTCTTTGTGGAGTCAGTTTTTCGATCGAATATCGGTGGGTGATTTTTTGCCCGTCCGTATAATAACTGTATTTTAGATTATTGTCCTTCAGGATGCTCCAATTTAGGGTTGAGGTCTCGTCCTTATCTTTGATCGTCCCGGTCCCGTCGGCATTGAATGTCAGTGTCCATCGGCCGCTTTCACCTCCATATTCTCCGATTTTATGATCTCCGTCGGGATATAATACATCTTCGTATAAAAATCCCCATTTCCCCACGATCGTCGCCAGCGGAACCTTTTCGCCGTAGAAGCGAAGTCCGTCCTCGGTGACGACATGCGGAGCGACATAGTAAGCCGCGGCGGGATCGGCGAGCGAGAAGGTCGCATTGCCGGTCGTGCTGCGCGTCGGTGACGCGTCGTTCTGCTGCCGGGCCGGAGAGAGCGTTCGTTCGGCTACGACCTTCCCGTCTTCGTCGAAAAGCGTATAGCCGCATGCTACTTCGAGTATGCAGTTGTCCTTTGTCCATTCGGACGAGACCGACGCGCGGTTTCTGTCTATGTCTATGTCGAGCGTGCCGTTCAATGGAAATAATGCGACTTCGGCTTTTCCCAGGTCGAGTGCACCCGTTTTGATTTCATATCGCCCCAGGTTCTTGCCGAACAATCGGGCGTAGAAATAGAATTCGCCCGAGAGCGTGCGGTCGATCCCGACCGAGGGATTTTCGAGGAACAGCGCCCGGTTATCGAGTGAGAACTGGCCCGAGAGTGCTTGGCGTCCCACTGCGTTGAATCCTATGCCGATGATCTTATGCGAGTAGACGCCGACCAGCAATCCCGCTTTTGCTTCGGTATAGAGTTCGCCGCTCATCTCCAGTTTCGTCGCCATATTGAGGCTCTTTAATCCGTGTGCCCCTTCGCTCGATTTCTCGGTCCATACGCCGTTCGCGTAATCGATGGCATAGCTCGAATCCATAAACGTGTTGCGCAAGATCGCGTCGGCCGTGATCTCGCCGTTCGCTCCGAGCACGAGCGATATCTTGAGGACCGGTCGCAGAATAACGGCGCCACCGGCTATGGGAATGCGTCCCAATTGGATATCGAACGATTTCAACGTCTTCTCGACTTCCCCTTTGAGCGTCGTCGAGAGCTTTAGTTCCGCTCCGGTTCGTATGCTGAGCTGGGTGTGCGTTCTGCTGAGTTTGTGTCTTTCGATCCCGATTCCCACGTCGAGCCGGGAATCGACGTAGAGCGAGCCGGAGAGAGCCGTTCCTCCGAACGCCACTTCGTCGAGCGGGATGCGCAGCGTTGCTTCCCCGTATGCCTCGGTGTAGGCCCGAGTCTCTTCCGGTTCGTCGGAGAGGCTGTCCCAAACGGAGGAGTCCACCGTCTCGAACGCATAGCTGTTACCCTCCTCGTCGGTGACCGACTCGACATGCAGCGAGGGATCGATGCGTTCGTCCGTCGTGAGACGCTCGAACGTTTCGTCGAGGGCTACCTCCTCGGTTGTGACCGTGTAACCGTCATTCGTCGGTTCGACCCGTGTGACGCGGCCCAGAAATCCGTCGGGGGTATTGGGTGTAATGGTGCAGCATACGATATCGCCGACGTTCGGAACATACTCGTCGGGGGTATTTGCGGCGAGCGTCAGTTGCCGGTCGTCTACCGAAGTAAAGTAACGGGTGGCTTTTTCATTCAGAACGGCAGCCGAACCGTTCGGTTCCGTGAAAGGATTGCGGACCGGAGTTTCCGGGTCGTCGGAGCGGCTGCATGCGGCGATGCAGAGCACCGCGAGCAACAGTAAGAATTTGAGTTTCATAGGTGGAGTTGTTGAGGTGACAAAGATAGTGTTTTTTTGCGGTATTTCATCCGCAAAGACGACCGGTGTGCGAAATCCGTAAAAAAGGTAGCGAAAACCGTAAAAACGGTAGTGATGGACGTGCGGGAATTCCTAATTTTGTACCGTGTCCCGCATAGGACCGACGACCGGCCGCTGCCGGGTCTTGCGATAGTCGCCGATTATCGGTATCTTTGCGAAAAATGGAGAAATGAATATGTTGCGGAAAATCCGAATTGCGGCTGCGGCCGTGTTTTTCGTGTGTATTACGCTGCTTTTCCTCGACTTTACGGGAACGGTGCATGCGTGGTTCGGCTGGATGGCCAAAATTCAATTTCTGCCTGCGTTGTTGGCCGTCGAGCTGGGGATCGTCGTCGGACTCGTGGTGCTCACGCTGCTGTTCGGCCGGGTCTACTGCTCGGTGATCTGCCCGCTCGGGGTGATGCAGGATATCGTGTCGTGGTTCGCGGGCAAACGCCGCAAGAACCGTTTCGCCTTCACGCCCCAGCGCCGTTGGCTGCGCTACGGTGTTCTGGCGTTGTTCGTCGTAGCTTTGGCGGCGCACCTCGGATCGCTGGCTGCCTTGATCGCTCCGTACAGTGCCTACGGACGTATCGCTTCGAATTTTTTCGCTCCCGTCTGGCTGTGGGGCAACAACCTGCTGGCCTACCTGGCCGAGCGGGCCGACAGTTATGCCTTCTACCGGGCCGACGTCTGGATGAAGGGCATCGGGACCTTTGTCGTGGCGCTTGCGACGTTCGGCGTAATCGCCTACCTGGCTTGGCGCGGAGGCCGCACTTGGTGCAATACGATCTGTCCGGTGGGTACGGTCCTGGGCGCTCTGTCGCGCTATTCGCTTTTCCGCCCGCAGATCGATACGGCGAAATGCAACGGTTGCAAACTCTGCGCGCGCAACTGCAAGGCGTCGTGCATCGACCCTGCGGCGCATAAGATCGATTACAGCCGTTGCGTGGCGTGTATGGATTGTCTGGACAAATGCCACCAGGGAGCCATAAGCTACACCTGGCGACGTTCGAAAGCGGCATCGAAGCCGGAGGAAACGGCTCCCGATGCCACCGGAGGTATCTCGCGCCGCAAGTTTCTGTCGCTCGTGGGCTTGTTCGCCGTGTCGGCAGCCGCGAAGGCGCAGGAGAAGAAGGTGGACGGCGGCCTGGCCGTAATCGAGGAGAAGAAGATACCCCGCCGGGCGACGCCCATTCTGCCCCCGGGCGCGCAGTCGATCCGGCACTTCACGACCCACTGCACGGCCTGCCAGCTCTGCGTGGCGGCGTGCCCCAACGGGGTGCTGCGCCCCTCGGGCGATTGGATGCGGCTGATGAAGCCCGAAATGTCCTACGAGCGCGGCTATTGCCGCCCGGAGTGCGCGAAATGCGCCGAAGTATGTCCGACGGATGCCATTCGCCTGACCGATCTGGCCGAGAAGGTTTCGACGCAGGTGGGCCATGCCGTGTGGCTGCGCGATAACTGCGTGACGCTGCGCGACGGCGTGCAGTGCAACAACTGCGCGCGCCATTGCCCCGCCGGAGCGATCCATATGGTTCATGTCGATGCCGACGATCCCGATTCGCTGCGCATTCCCGTCGTCAACGAGGCGCGCTGCATCGGCTGCGGAGCCTGCGAGAATCTTTGTCCGGCACGGCCTTTCAGTGCGATCTACGTCGAAGGGCACGAACGCCAGCGAACCCTTTAACCCGAATGAGTATGAAAATCACGAAAACGGATAGGATGGACCGCCGCGAATTTCTCCGGCGGCTGGGACAAGGTGCGGCAGTCGTTTCGGCTGCTGCGGTTACGGGATGCGTTGCCGGAAAGAAGGGCTCGGATGGCGACGCTGCGCAGGGCGAAATCCCGACCGATGCGATGACCTTCCGCTCGAACCCCACGTCGGGCGACCGGGTGTCGCTGCTGGGCTACGGCTGCATGCGCTGGCCGACGGTGACGGCCGGAAGCGCCCGCGATCTCGACGACGATATCGACCAGGAAGAGGTCAACCGCTTGGTCGACTACGCTATCGCGCACGGGGTGAACTATTTCGATACTTCGCCGGCCTATTGCAAGGGCCATTCCGAGCGGGCGACGGGCATCGCGTTGAAGCGCCATCCGCGCGAGAAGTTTTTCGTCGCTACCAAATTGTCGAACTTCGCGCCTGCGACCTGGAGCCGCGAGGCTTCGATGGCGATGTACCGCAATTCGTTCCGGGAGTTGCAGGTGGACTATATCGACTACCTGCTGCTGCACGGCGTGGGGATGGGCAGCGGCATGGAGGATTTCGAAAACCGCTATATCCGCAACGGGATGCTCGATTTTCTGCTCGAAGAACGTGCGGCGGGACGTATCCGCAACCTCGGGTTCTCCTACCACGGCGACGTGAAGGTCTTCGACTATCTGCTGTCGCAGCACGATCGCTACAAATGGGATTTCGTGCAGATTCAGCTCAACTACGTCGATTGGAAACACGCCAAGGAGGTCAATGCGCGCAATACGGATGCCGAATACCTCTACGGCGAACTGGACAAACGCGGCATTCCGGCCGTTATCATGGAACCGCTGCTGGGCGGGCGCCTGGCGAACGTCCACGACCATATCGCCGCGCAGCTCAAGCAGCGCCGTCCCGAGTCGAGCGTCGCGTCGTGGGCCTTCCGCTTCGCCGGATCGTTCCCGCGGGTGCTTACCGTGCTGAGCGGTATGACCTACATGGAGCATTTGCAGGACAACCTGCGGAGTTTCGCGCCGCTGGACCCGCTGACCGACGACGATCGCGTCTTCCTGGAGCAGACCGCCCAGCAGATGTTGCGGTACCCTACCATCCCGTGCAACGACTGCAAATATTGCATGCCGTGTCCCTACGGACTGGATATTCCGGCCATCCTGCTGCACTATAACAAATGCGTGAACGAAGGCAATGTTCCCGCGGGATCGCAGGACGAGCATTACGCTGCGGCGCGGCGTGCGTTCCTCGTCGGTTACGACCGCAGCGTGCCGCGTCTGCGCCAGGCGAGCCACTGCATCGGCTGCAACCAATGCGTGTCGCACTGTCCCCAGCGGATCGACATTCCGCACCAGCTGCACCGGATCGATCACTTCGTCGAGCAGCTCAAACGGGGAACGCTCTGACCGAAAATGAAAAGTGCGAAGCCGAACGCTTCGCACTTTTCGCAGATCAGCTTCGAGACCGGAATTCGTTGGGTGTCATGCCCGTGACCTTCTTGAACAGGCGGGTGAAGTGCTGCGGGTATTTGAATCCCAGGTCGTAGGCGATCCCCGCGATGGGTTCGTCGCCCGAGGCGATGCGCTCCTTGGCCGCACGGATCAAATACGTCTGGATATGCTCCTGTGCCGTACGTCCCGTCTCGCGCTTTACCAGGTCGCCGAAATAGTTGGGCGACAGGCATAACTGCTCGGCGCAGTGCTGCACGGTCGGCAGCCCGTCGGTCAGCGGAGCGCCCGAGCGGAGGTATTCGTGCAGCAGATTCTCGAAGCGCGTCAGTATATCGCGGTTCGCGATCGGACTGCGGGTGATGAACTGCCGATCGTAGAAACGCACGCAGTAGTTGAGCAGCATTTCGATATTGTTGATTATCAGTGTGCGGCTATGCTCGTCGGCCGGGTGTTCCAGTTCGCGGCGGATGTTTTGCAGACAATCGACGATCGTGTTGCGCTCCTGTTCCGAGAGATGCAGCGCTTCGTTCACCTCATAGGAGAAGAAGGAGTATCGGTGCATGTTGCGTCCGAGCGAGGTGCCGTGCAGCAGGTCGGGATGGAACAGCAGCGCCCACCCTTTGGGCTGGAACTTCACGCCGCGGTTGTCGATGCCGATACACTGTCCGGGGGCCAGACACACGAGCGTTCCCTCCTGGTAGTCGTAGGTGCTGCGGCCGTAGCGGATGTCGCCGCATTTCACCTCTTTGAGAAAAACGGCGTAGAATCCGAAGCTGTGGCGCATGTATTCGACGGGGCTGCATTGCGCGAAATCGATGACGTTCACCAGCGGGTGCGGTGTCGGGACGTGCAGCAGGTCGTCGTATTGACGGATATGGTCCAGTTTGACGATGGTCTCCATAAGCGGGTGTTTTTGCAAAAATAGGTAATTCGCCGAAGATTCGCAAACGCTCTTTCGAGGCGGGTTCCGTGATATTGGTAAGAGATTCCGGAAAATGGATAATTTCGGGCGGAAAATGCACCGTATTTTTGTAGTGCTGAAAAATAACAATAACCCGGGCGGTGGATCGGATTTATGAATGCGGCCAGGAGCCGCGAGGCTTCGGCCGTCGAAGGCCGGATGACGGTCCGATGCAAGAAATAGGCATGATATGTAAAAAGGCAACTACATGCAATTTTACACGAAACCGGCCTATAACC
>CANPHE010000065.1 GCA_947573795.1 uncultured Alistipes sp.
ACGAAATGTATGAAGACTTCAAGGAAACGTTGGTCAAAACCATCAAAACCGAACTTTCGGCAAAGCATAATCAACCGACCGATACGGATTGGCCGCAACGAATAGAACAAATCGTTCATACCGAACAAGAGAGGAATCGAACGATAATAGCCCAACTTACCGGACGATTGGAAAGCATCGAACAGAGCAACGCAAAAACACAAGATAGTATAGACAATCTGCAAGCAACTATCGACGCAATCGAAATCCCGACCGAACTGCCGCCGAGAATCGTGCAGCACAGCATATCGCTCGCCATCGAATCGCAAGGAGTATTCTGGGCGATGATAGGCATGATGACGACAATCGTACTGCTGTGCACGATGCTGTATTGGGTGGCTAAACCCAACTACGACCGCATCGACAACGATCTGAAATACCGCTACATTAAAATGAAAGGCGAAGCGACACCCGACCACATTGTCGAACTGGAAGAACTATTCGAACTAAACCGCGACAACGCAAAAATCCGAGAGATGAAGAAAGATGTCGAAGAATATGAACGAACCATACAACGCAAAGTGCAGTTGGAAGAACAAGCAAGGCGCAAAGAACGCGAAGCCGATCGTCTGAACGAAAATGCCTCCCGGCTGAAAAACAAATAAGCCATTCCCTTCGTCCGCAAAGGTATTGCCGCCGAAAGAAATCCGCAAGGTCATGCAAGTTGCTCCGCAAACCTTGCGGATATTCTTTCCGGCGGCATCGGCTGGTCGCTACCAAAGGAAATGGCTGAATCTGGAACGGCAGAATCTATTCCGCAACCAAATTCCGCAATATTCGAACGCTTCATTTTAATATAGCGGATTTTTTCATATCTTTATGGCAAATATCGACCGAATAAGATGTCTGCACACATGAATCGAATAAAAGAAGTCCTTGAAGAGAAAGGCATCAAACAGACTTGGCTGGCCGAGAAGCTCGGCAAGAGTTTCAGTATTGTTAATGCTTATGTCTGCAATCGCCGTCAACCCAGCCTTGAACAGTTATTCGAAATTGCAAGGATTCTCCAAGTAGACCCGAAAGATTTAATAGGCAATAAATAAAAGACCCTAACATATGAAACTTAATGAAATTCTCAAAGGTTCCGAATACAGCTTAGACCTTTTCAGTCAAAATGCTATTGAAGAATTGGAAAACAGAATAATCGAACGAACCGATAAAAAAGGTAAAATTTATCCGACCGTATCATGTCTTATTCGCAACAAAGAGATCAAGCTGACCCCGGAAGAAATAGTACGACAACTATATGCAGCCAAACTAATAAACGATTACGGTTATCCTAAAAGTCGATTAGCTTTTGAATATCCGATTTATTTCGGTCGAGAAGCCAAACGTGCAGATATCGTGATCCGGGATAATGAAGATGCCAACGTCGCCTACATCATCGTTGAGTTAAAAAAACCGAAAGCCAAAGATGGTCGTGAACAACTGAAATCTTACACTCATGCGACGGGTGCAAGTATGGCCGTGTGGACAAACGGAACGACGATAGCCTATTATCAACGTCAAAATCCGAATTATTTCAAGGATATTCCCAATATTCCCAATGTACACCAAACATTGGAGAATATCCTACAAACTCCTTTTACGATGGACGATTTGGTCAAGAATGACAAATTGACCAAAACAGGAAAGTCGCTTAAAGATTTGATTCTCGAAATGGAGGATGAGGTTTTGGCTAATGCAGGCGTTGATGTTTTTGAGGAAGTTTTCAAATTGATATTTGCCAAATTATATGATGAACAAATCGGTGCTACGGATGAAGATTACAACCTCGAGTTCCGCAACTCCGGACAAAGCGATATTCAGCTGAAAGAAAAAATCGAAAAACTTTTCCGCAAGGCTTGCAGCAAATGGACGGGTGTATTTGCTGAAGACGCCAAAATCGCGCTGACACCTCCTCACTTGTCGATTTGCGTTTCCTCGCTCGAAGGAGTGAAATTGTTCAATTCTAATCTTGACGTAGTTGACGAGGCTTTCGAATATCTGATGAGCAAAAGCAGCAAAGGTGAAAAAGGTCAATATTTCACACCTCGCTATGTTATTGATATGTGTGTCAAAATGCTCAATCCGCAGGTCGATGAAAAGATGATTGACACAGCTGCCGGAAGTTCAGGATTCCCTGTGCATACCATATTCCATGTATGGAAACAGATGCAGATTGCAGCGAATAAGCCCGTCAGTCATTTGTTTACCGCAACACCGAAAAGCCATGCGGAAATCGAATATGTACAGAATAATGTTTTTGCCATCGACTTCGATGAAAAAGCCGTTCGCGTCGCTCGAACCCTAAATCTAATTGCCGGCGACGGTCATACGAATGTTTTGCACTTAAATACTCTTGATTGGGCTCGTTGGAATACAGTTACAAAAGAGGAAGTTTGGGTGGATACTTACAATGAAGGATTCAAAAAGTTGAAACAGTTACGCATCGGCAACGATTTCGGGCAATTCAACTTTGCGGTTCTGATGGCAAATCCACCCTTCGCCGGAGAGATTAAGGAGGGCCAAATTTTAAGCCGATACGATTTGGGGATGAAAAATGGCAAGGCGCAAAAAAGTGTCAGCCGTGATATTCTTTTCATAGAACGCAACCTTAACTTCTTGAAGCCGGGCGGGCGTATGGCAATCGTATTGCCGCAAGGCAGATTCAATAACAGCAGCGATAAGGCCATCCGCGAATATATTGCAGAGCGATGTCGTATCCTTGCCGTCGTGGGACTGCACGGCAACACCTTTAAGCCGCATACAGGCACCAAGACAAGCGTATTGTTTGTTCAAAAATGGGATGACGTATTGTGTCCGAAAGTCGATGATTATAACATCTTCTTCGCGACCCAGCAGAAGGAAGGCAAAAACAACAGTGGCGACAAACTATATTGGAAAGAGGATAAAAGCGGTACGACAACTGATCCAAAACTTGCTCTTTGCGACAAATATGGGCACCCTATCGTCTATCACGATTTGTTTGCAACCGTTAATTATAATTGGAACGAAGATAAAAGCTGTAATGAGATAGAGCAGATTACTCCCGACGGAATCGCCGAAGCATTTGTCGAATTCGCCAAGAAGGAGCAACTCTCTTTTTTCGTGGAGGCCCCTTTGATAAAGTAAAATACGAGGCTTTATTGGAGGGGCTGGAGATAAAAGAAAAAAAACTATATGAAGTTTTATATAATAAGGATTTTAGAATAGATAGTTCTTTCTATACAAAAGAACCGAAAAAAAATCCGAATCTTATTTATGCGAAAATCGGGGAATATCTAAATTCGTCACAATACGGTATATCTATCGAGATGAATACTGATTCTGTTGGATATCCGATTTATCGCATGAACGAGATTCATGATATGTTATGTGATCTTGATGCCGATAAATATGCAGATATTACACAAGCCGACTTCAATAAATTTGCCTTAAAAGACGGAGACGTACTATTTAATAGGACCAACTCTTTTGAGTGGGTCGGGCGAACGGGTGTATATTATCAAAACGATGATATACAGCGGACATTTGCTTCTTATTTGGTAAGGCTGAATCCTAAAGACGGCATATTATCGGAATATCTGTGCGCCTATTTGAGCTGCAAATATGGCGAATGGGATGTAAAACGCAGAGCAAGGCAATCAATTAATCAAACTAATGTAAATCCGGAAGAAGTCAAAGAAATTGAAATTCCACTTCTTGATATCAATTTGCAACAAAAAGTCCGAGACTGTTTTACGCAAGCAAATTCTTTAAGAATTTTATCGCAGAAGGCTTATTCCGATGCAGAATTAATATTGCATAACGAATTAGGGACTAATGCGATAGCAGTCGCAGATGTGAATGTATCTCAAAAACGGTTTTCCGATTTTGTCGATAGCGGTCGATTGGATGCAGAGTATTATCAACCCAAATACGACGAAATAATCGATCAGATTTCCCAATCTCCATATGGGCATGACAAAATTGGAAATCTATATATTTTTCGTGATAAAAATTTCCTTCCCGATGACAATGCCCGCTACAAATACATTGAACTATCAGACATCGGAGTAAACGGCGAAATATCAGGATGCTCTTACGAATACGGGGCAAATCTTCCGAGCCGAGCAAGACACATCGTTCATACTGGGGATATTATCATTTCTTCGATCGAAGGTTCTTTACAAAGCTGTGCGATTATAACAGAAGAATACGATGGTGCATTGTGCTCTACCGGTTTTTATGTTTTATCTCCACGAAAAATAAATTCAGAAACGTCATTGGTATTGTTTAAATCCCCTGCGATTCAAGCACTATTAAAACGTGCTTGTACTGGAACAATATTAACAGCAATAAATAAAGCTGAGTTTACTACTATAAGTCTACCTATAATAAACATAGATACTCAAAATAAAATTGCAAATATAGTCCAACAAAGTACTACATTACGCAAAGAAAGCCACCGATTATTAAACCTTGCCAAAACCGCAGTTGAAACAACCATCGAAAAAGGAGAAAACGTGGCGATGAAATTATTGAATATAGAATAATACTAACATTGAAGAGTTTGCTAAAAAGCAAAGAAACAGGAGATGATATATGGCAAATCATTATATAGCACATAAGGATGAGTGGAAAATGTTAGCAGACATCGATTATTTTGGGATGTTTGTAAAAGCATACATTCCATTTAATGCGTGGATGAATGTTAGTTACCCTGCATTGCATACTGATCGAGACAAAATTAATGAGATTAAGAAAAATACCAATCCATTTCGAAATAAGATCTGTACTTTGCTTAATGCCGTAAATCAAGATGGGGTTTACTTCAAAGGACTAATAGGAGAGTTGCATGATTTATTGGAGAATCACTATATTCACAATCAAGACAAGCGAATAACCTTTACGTGTGTTACATTAGGAAAAAATTCTCAAAATATAGCCGAAGATAGTTATAGAGGGATCGGTTATAGAGTACAATATGGTAATGGAGGAGGCGGAAATACACAAACACATGTGTTGATCAAAAATCAAGCAGGGAACGCAATTGTTAGTATACATCAAGCAGATTATAATATAGATGAACTCAAAACTCTTCCAGACTTTATTGCCATCTCACAAGATGACAGGAAGAATAGAATATTAAATTGCTATAAACAAGTTGAGCCATATATATCCAAAGATTTTACAGCGGGTTTTAATATAAATGATGAGAGACAATTTTATCAATGTGGAAACTATAAGTTTATTAAAGAAGAAGAAAATATCGCTAAAGGGTTGATTGAGATTATATACAATATGCGCAACTCTCTTTTTCATGGAGAATTGATACCAGACAATGAAGCAAATAAAACCTATGGCGCCGCATATAAAATCTTACGTGTGTTGATTGATGCCATCTAATTAAGTAACTATTGGATGAATATACTATTAGACACAAATATTCTCATTCCTCTGGAAGACACGAGCAAAACACTCGATTCTTCCTTTGCTGAACTGCGGAAGCTCTCCGCAGAGCAGCATCATTGCCTGTATATTCATCCGATGCAATTTGAAGACATCAATCGAGACAAGAATCAAGAAAGACGAACGATCGTATTATCTCGGTTAAAGCAATATTCACAGATAGAGAATCCACCGATTCTTTCCGATCAAGAGTGCAATGAACTCGGTTTGTCGCAATCCAATGATAATGATAGGGTCGATAATAACGTTTTGTTCGCTTTGTATCGGGGCGCAGTGCACCTTCTTGTTACAAACGACGAAGGCATTCACCGGAAAGCCTCGAAAATCGGATTGCAGGATAAAGTATATCGGTTAGGGCAATGTTTACTTCTACTCCAGCGATATACGACAGACCCATTTGTATTCGACTACACCGGAGTTAAAGAACGTTTTTTATATGAAATAAATAAGAATCAACCATTCTTCGAATCTTTACGGCAATCGTACGACGGTTTTGACAAATGGTTTCAAAAATGTGCCACAGACAAGCGGAAATGCTGGTGCATCGAAGACGGAGACAGCAATGTCGTCGCAATCTGCATCTACAAACACGAGCAAGATGCGCGGCTGACTGACAACGGGGAAATTATTCACGGCCGAATTTTGAAACTTTGCACGTTTAAGGTAGATCCAAAGGCTCGTGGAAAGAAATTGGGTGAGCGTCTTTTATATATCGCATTCGATTACTGCGTAAAGAACGATTTGGATTGGGTTTACTTACATACGTTTGGAGAAGAACAGAAAACACTCGTAGGTTTGTGTACCGACTATGGTTTTTCTTGCCTTGGCAAATACAAACAAGACGACGTGTATATCAAGCCAATGAAACTGCGGGATGACGATTGCAATAGCTTGGAATCCTTGATAAAATATTATCCCTACTTCCAGGATAATGAATCCGTTCAGAAATTCATCATTCCTATTCAACCGCAATTTCACGAAGACTTATTCCCTGACTTCAGCAACATGAAAGGCACTTTATTCGAGAAAGACCAATCGTTATATACCTGCCAAGGCAATACCATCAAAAAAGCATATTTATGCCACGCTAAAATCAAAACGATTCGTAAAGGGGATATTATCCTTTTTTATCGAAGTAAAGACCGAAAATCCATACAATGCATGGGAATCGTCGAAGATGTTTTGTTTTCAGAAAATATCGATGAGGTATTTCCTGCAATCGCCAAGAGAACGGTATATAAATATTCAGACATACAAAATATTTTGAAGAAACGGACTTTAGTTAT
Organism: uncultured Alistipes sp.; assembly: GCA_947573795.1. Classification (GTDB taxonomy): domain Bacteria; phylum Bacteroidota; class Bacteroidia; order Bacteroidales; family Rikenellaceae; genus Alistipes. The sequence goes on from CANPHE010000065.1 coordinate 6,759, forward strand.
CCTATTCCGGTATAAAGCGCTCGATAAAGAAATATCCAATCAAAGCATTGTTGATGCTGGTGTAAAAGGATATATACAAAGCATACGAAAAATTGATAACGAACAATATTCAGCATTGATACATGAGAACTGACACAATCATATTATCCATTCACCCAAGTCATATTGAGAAAATACTATCTGGGGAGAAACGATACGAATATCGCAAGCGTATTCCTACGGATATACGATACATTGTCGTGTATGCAACAGCTCCGATCAAAATGATTGTCGCCCTTATCGAAATCGATTCGGTCATCAAAGGAACCCCGAAAGAAGTTTGGAAAAAGACAAAAATTCATGCAGGAATATCCGAAGACTTCTTTATGCACTATTTTACGAATTATCGAGATTCCTATGCGATTAAATTCAAAACAGTGCATGAATTGCAGTCCCCAAAACCGCTAACCGATTTAAAAGATCAAATTTGCGCGCCACAATCTTACACATATCTCAGAGAATCGATAATAGAACTCTATCATAAATTAGGAATTAAAAAACGTTGCGCACGACGAACCAACACTAAATAAATCGGCCATATGGAACCACGAGGAATATTCGTTATCAAAGATAAGGAAAACGCCGTTGCTCAAATCGAACATCTTTGCAAAAAATACAATTCAAAGAATGCCGCTAACAACGTGCAATCTGTCGCCCTATTCAAGGCCTATTGCAGAGAAACGATCAGCATGCTCGAAACATGTTTTGCTACGGAAATGCAAGGTGTCACCCGCTGCAAACGATTTGTAGAAGCATTTTTATATACAGACGACATCAACAACACACAAGCAGCCACCATTCAAATATTCGACATGTTGATGCAGCTTCGGAATATTGCACAAAATGCAACCCTGATAAAGGATCTGCCGTCTTGTAAAAAATTAACCGAGTTGTCGACAGAGGACGCTATCGCCGCAGCTACCGACTTGATTAAAAGCGATATTGTAAAAGGGATTGCAAAAAGTTGGATACTTGGTACAAAAATCAAAGACGCCATCGAGATTTCTGATATTCGCAAATATTATAACGACCAAATCGAGGAGTTACAAAAAGAGTTGCACGAAGAACAACGTGAAATAAGCCCGATCGAACAATTTTTGATGGATAAATTCAACGCCGAAATCGGTTATTGCGACATCGCATCCACAAAAACAGGAATTGGTGCAGCCAAAGAGGTTGTCGGTTTGTTAGATATTGCACACAAGAACATCAATAAGTTCGAACAGCAATTAGATAATATGACCCTGCAAATCAGCACACCTTATTAGCTTATAAAAGAATACCCTATCGGGGTCATGTTGCATTATTTGAGAATAATTATACCCCAAAAGGTGTAAATATAAATTATTTCACTATTTTTGCACCCAAAGAGGTATAATATGCAGACGACATTATCGAAATACGTGAAAGATATGCGCAAGCAGCATCGGCTGACGCAGGTCGAGCTGTCCGAGAAATCGGGGGTGGGACTGCGGTTCGTGCGCGAGCTGGAGCAAGGGAAACCGACGCTGCGGCTGGACAAAGTCAATCAGATTCTCAACCTATTCGGAGCCGAGGTCGGAGTGGTGCCGATGACAAAAACGGATGACCGATGAAACAGGCTGCCATTTACCTCTACGACCGCAAGGCGGGGCTTTTAACCGAGGACGAAACTGGTTACACGTTCCGCTACGATGCCTACTATCTCCGCCTGCCCGATGCCACAGCGGTCAGTCTCACGCTGCCGCTTACGGAGCAGGTCTATCGTGACAAGGTGCTATTCCCGTTCTTCGACGGATTGATTCCCGAAGGATGGCTGCTCGACATTGCCGAGAAGAGTTGGAAAATCGACAACCGCGATCGGATGTCGCTGCTTTTGGCCTGCTGCAAAGACTGCATCGGTGCAGTCGGTGTCAGACCCATCGAATCAAAGGAAGAGTAACATGGAGCGTTGTTTATATTGCTACAAAGAATTAGCCGACGGCGAGCGGGATTTCCACAAATCCTGCTCCAAGAAGATTTTCGGCACTCCCGAAGCTCCTTTGCTCCCCTACACGCGCACCAATATCGCGGAACTTGCCCGCGAGGTAATCCGCAGCCAGACGACGCTGACCGGAGTGCAGGCGAAGCTGTCGCTCGATATTGCCAAAGCAGGCAAAGGCACCCCGGAACGCTTTACAATCGTCGGGCTATGGGGCCGCTACATTCTCAAACCACAGACCGAACAATATCCGCATTTGCCGGAGCTGGAAGATTTGACCATGCACATGGCCGAAGCCGCGAAGATGCAGGTCGTCCCCCACTCGCTCGTCCGCTTTGCCGACGGGGAGTTGTGCTACATCACACGCCGCATCGACCGAGGGCCTCACGGCGAAAAATACCCAATGGAAGACCTCTGCCAGCTCTCCGAACGACTGACCGAACACAAATATAAAGGTTCCTACGAGCAGATAGCCAAAACGATTCTGCGCTATTCTTCCGCCCCGAAACTGGATGTCGTCAATTTCTGGGAGCAGATATTGTTTTCGTGGATCACGGGCAATGCTGACATGCACCTCAAAAACTTTTCGCTGTATAGCCGGAATCAGGGTGTTTATGGGCTGACACCGGCTTATGACCTGCTATCGACAGCCCTCGTTTTACCCGAAGACACCGAGGAATCGGCCCTGACGCTGAACGGCCGCAAACGCAAGCTCCGCCGCAGCGATTTCGTGCAGGCAATGACGGCTTCGGGCATGGACGAAAAGGTAATCGACAACCTATTCAAGAAATTCATCAAGGCCATTCCGAAATGGGACGAGTGGATTGACGTTTCGTTCCTGCCCGACGAGATGAAAGGCAAATATAAAACGCTTATTGCAGAGAGAATCGGACAATTATAATCCACCCAATGGAACACAAATAACTAAACCCCAACTTACTCCAATGAAACGAATCCTACTATTCATATCCATAATAACAAGCTATGCCACTTATGCCCAAGAAAGGATAGATACGCTCTACTACAACAGATCGGGCCTACTCGCGCAAAATGCTCTTTTTGCAGATTATTATCGAATAACTCTTTATCCGGCAGATTCGACCCATCATAAAGAATTCAAAGAATTCAAAGATTTCTATAATTCGGGAGAAATACGCAAAGAGGGATATTTTCTGTCCATTGATAGTCTCGATGATAGCAAAACCATATTCGACGGAGAGGTACAATCCTATTTCCGGAACAGTAATATCTCGGAAAAGTCCCACTATATGAACGGCCGACTGCACGGCGAATACACACGCTATAACGATGAAGGGAAATTGACGACACACGCCTTTTATCAAGCAGGAGAATTATCCGGAACATGTAAAACCTATAACGAGGACGGTTCCTGCCGAATTGTTGAATACAATGCCGGCAAACCGATCCACGACTATTATTTGTTGTCGGACAACAATGGAAATACGCTGAAATTCCGAATCGCTGACGACATGCCTGTCTGGGAATCCCCGGCAATTGCAGAACGATTCGTCGACTATCGGGACGGCACACCGTGGGAAGTCTATTTCAAGAACGGTATTACTATCGCTTTGACAAACTCCATTGTCAAAGATTACGGCAAATGGCACCGAATTGATTTGATTATCTCCAATAACTCCACAACACCCATTGAATTCACACCTGAACTAAACATTGCGGCATATTCCGCAGACAATCAAGGCATGACCACAGATTTGCAAATTTGGACATGCGACGCGTACATGAAAAAGGTGAAGCGAGCCCAAACATGGGCTGCTATCGCCATGGGATTGAGCGAAGGCATGGCATCTGCCGGCGCAGGCTACTCGACTTCAACCACTACTGGATACAGCAGCAATGGCATCACCACCACTTATTATACAACAACCTATAACGCAACAGCTGCTTATCAAGCCAATTTAGCCTCACAACAGCGATTAGCCAATTTCAGCCAAGCCTTGCAAGAAGAAAAAGACATCAAGCAGATGGGCTATATGAAGCAAAATACGATCTATCCCGGCGAATCCGTATCGGGCTATGTCCATGTAGCACGGGTTAAAGGCGAACGCGTGGTTTTCGTCATCAACATCGAAGGAGCCGAATATATCTACGAATGGAAATTCGATAAAAAAGCAGCCTATCTTATTGATTAGTCTCGAAAAAAATCACTCCAGATCCTTTGTTTATTATTTTTTATAATTTTGTGATATAAGGATTTAGGCCATAAGCAACAAACACACTATGAAAAAGGATTCAATAATGGAAAATAGCAACGAGCAAAAATGTTGCATCATCAAAATACTGCGCATTTGCAATACGTATCATTCCTAATGAGAAAAAATACAAGGAGCTTATCGGAGAGAAAATAATTTAGACCGAATAAATAATTACCCCAAAACCCGACGACACTAACCTCACATGCTCGACACCTCGCAGAATCTTATCGTCATCAAC
>CANPHE010000066.1 GCA_947573795.1 uncultured Alistipes sp.
AAGCTCCTTTTGGACTTCTCTTGTTGTTTGAAATTTTTTTTGAGCGGAAAACGAAAAACTGAACCTTTCGATTTTTTCCTCTATGTATCAATATGTTCCGGCGAATCTTCGTTTTTCAGGTCACTACCTCATAGTGTTCACTTTGTGCCGCAATACATCTCTATGCTACAATACAAAAATACGATTTATTTTTGATACAAGCAAAGCGAATACCAAACGAAAGCATTATTTATTTTCGAGTTCCAAGAAACCATCAACGATAGTTTTTAAATCTTGTTCAAATACTTGGAATGCTTTCAATTGTCTTAAAGGCGCAAAATCTGTAATATTATCTGCCACGAGATGAGTGGCAAAATGAGGGTTGAATTTATTGAGATTTCGGCCCTTTAATCCACTTGCTGTTTTTAATAATTGGTGCAATAATTCTTTGGGCTGTTTTTCCCGTTCAATACGCTTTATTTGTGGTAATTCAAGATTACCTTTGTAATGTCTATTACCTGCTGCTTTTTTATTGCTTCTGCATCGAACAGCAGCCATGATTCCATCATCTTGATCGGAATCACACATATTGTTTTGTTGCGTGTTTCTGGATCATTTATTCCTTTCAAAATTTCATGTTTACGCTGATCTAAAATTTTAATATCCGTCGTTTCTGCATCACGATGGTAAAAAATAACATCAAACTGATATAAATGTTTTGCCAGTGCGAGTTTTTCTGATATAGTATCGACCTTTTTAGGAATCGGTCTAAAATCAATCCAATACCCTTTTACAGGAAGTTTAGGATAATTAACATCTAATGTCCAATCAATTACAGACTTTAAAATATTATCGGAGCTTCCATCTGCTATCAAAATATACTTCAACTCTTCCATTTTATTGAAATAACGATAGTTCCAAATCTCGAAGAGTTTTCTCTCTCTTTCTCTTGACAGGTGGTACGTATTGCTCAGACAAACATCCTCTTTTACCGTCTACGTAACTCTCAATATCTCCAATATTAGTCAATTCTGCCAACTTATGCTCACCTCTCCATGTGAACGGAAGAGCTGAAAAAGCCGTAATGAGTATTTTTCTCGAAAAATACTCATGATAAATTTGCTTGCTATCCGCAAAATACAAATCCTTATAAGGTATATCACTCGCAACAATAGTGGAATGAGTATTTATAATAACCTGTCGAAGCGGATTGTCAGCATCCACAGCAAAATTAGTATCGGTAGCTATCTCTTGTAATAAATTGGTCATAGCGTTGATCTTCTTTGGATTGATTCCATTTTCAGGTTCTTCTAAACAAATGACACCATTATTTGCAGAATCAGCTTGAAGAATTACTAATCCTAAGAAACGTAAAGTTCCGTCTGATAATGATTGCGCCGGAAGCGTAAGGCCATTTCTAAATTTAGTTTCTAAAGTCAGAAGATCTCGTTTGTCGTCACGATCAACCCAAAGTTCAGATACGTTAGGTATTAAATCGGTAACTTTATTAGTAACTTCTTGATATATATCTCGATCTGGATTTTCATTACCAAGACGATAAAGTGTAGCAGGAATATTGGCTCCATTTGCCTTTATTTCTGCGTTTTTTACTTCGTAGATAGTATTGGGCTGCCGCAAGGCTGATGGTTCCAATTGCAGCATCATCCAATCACGCATTTCCTGCCTAACAAGAAATGCCGTTGGAGATTCCGCTGTTACTGTAGATAGAAGCGTTCTCGGCATTTTCTCTCGCTGAAACTCCAATGGGCGACCGCTTCTTTTACGTTTTTCTTGTTTATCAATATTGATATTCTCAATACCACCCGTATCAAGATGCAACTTAATTAGACTGCCATCTTTATCTGAAATAAAAGGTGAACTTCTTCGTCCTTTAATTACAGACGAAATCCAGTCTTTAGTTGGCTCAAAATATAATTGTTTGCGAATCTCTTTAATCGGGATAGGAACTAATGATTCTGATAAAATTTGAATCGGCTCATCTAGTTCTGAATTATTCGTCGCTTGGAGTTGCAGTTTATATCGCACAGCCGTAGTTGAAGCATATGCTTTTTGGCCTAAATCATCGTAACCCTCTTTGGGGATAATCATATCTACTTCAAATGACATGGTATCATACGACATATCACCGTCTCTGAAGAAAATATCTTTGATACTGGAATTCTGCTTTTCACTTCGAACTGATTTGGCAGCCTCAATTAAAGTCTTATCGGCCAAATTGGACAGAAAAACTAATGCATCAAAAAAATTAGACTTTCCAATTGCATTCGCCCCAATAATACACGTAAATGGACCAAAATATAATTGTGTATCAATAAGACTTTTAAAACCATCTATTTTTATTCGTGTAATCATAGGCAAAATATTAGCAATAGCCAAATATCAAGATTTATGCAAAGGTAAGAATTAAATTTCAGATTCAGAACAATAATCATTTATAAAACCTTATGTTTGTTGGCATGGATATTTATTGGTTTATATATACCGATAAACCATTCTTTACATCCGCACAGGTATGCCTAAACAACCACATAAATATCGGTTTGCCTGCTGCAGCCCCCCCCATTTCAACCCGCTGTAATCCATGACCGCTCCGGGCCGTCTATGGCCGTTCGGCGGGCTTTTGCTCCTCCCGGAATCGTCGTAATATTGCACCCGGAGCGCAGCCCGCCCTCACGACGGTACACGACCCGCATCGCTCTGCCGCGTCGCCACGCAGCGGCAACCATCGACGGGGAGAAACCCCTTGATTTCGGAAAGCCGATTTTGATGATTTTCGGGGGATTGTTTTGTATCCGATCCATACCGTCGCCCGACGGTAGCGAGCTGTGTTTTTGTCCGACAAACTACCGTTTGTCCGACAAAAACGCTCGCCCTGCGGGGCCGTTGCGGCGCTCCCGAGTCGCGCCACTTTTGATTGATGATGATAATGGGAAAAAGAGATGAAACCACGCCGCGGAGCTACAAGTACTCCTTCCGCCTGAACGAAGAACAGAACCTCCGTTTCGGGCGGATGCTTACCGAGGCCGGATCGGAGGAGAACCGCAGCCGCTTTATCGTCGGCCGCATCTTCGGCGAGGAGTTCGTTGTCGTGCGGCGCGACCCCTCGAAGACGGAGTTCGTGGCCCGGCTGAACGACTTTTACTACCAGTTCCAGCGCATCGGCAACAACTATAACCAAGTAGTCAAGGCCATCAACACGCACTTTTCGTCGGTAACCATACCCCGGCAGATTGCCGTGCTGGAGCAACGAACATGCGAACTGATAACCCGTCCGTCGTCCCGGTCGGAACTATTTTTCCTCCTCTGCCGCTTCGATTTGCTCGGCTTGCTTGGCCGCTAAAACTTGTTTGGCATTGAGCCGCGAAACCACTTTCTTGCCCGTTCGTGCTTCGAGCGTCTTGCGGGCTGCCGCTGCAACTGACCCTCCCTCGGCCGCGACTTTGCGGTTCTGGGCTGCCGTGCGGGGTTGCTTCTCTTTGGAAATCTCGGTTGTCGACGCCTCAGCAAGCATGTTGAACACCAGCTCGAGGTTGGTCATGTTGTCGCGCAGGCTCTCCGTTTTCAGTCCTTTGTAATGCTTGTATTGGCGTGTCGTCATGCCCGCCCAGCCCTGCGTGATGATGTCGGTCAGCGTCGCGTACTCTGCACCCTTTTTCACACCGCGGCGCTCCCACTCGTCGGTCAGTTCCTTGCGCACCTCGATGGACTTCAGACGCTGGTTGATCCAATTTTCCGAATATCCCTTGCGGTGGTAATACTCCAGCATGCGGTCGATGCCGACTTCGGGGTCGTCCATCTCCTCCATCCGTTCGCGGCCCAGCGAAGCCAGCCACAGCTTGAACGGCTCGGCCTTGGGCGAGGGAATGGATTGCACAAGGCGGAAAAGCTGCTCGGCATCTGCCACATCCGTCATGCGCATCTTACCGTCGGCGGCGGGCATTTTCAAGGTACTACAAATTGTAGTACTTTCATTTCCTGCTTCTTTTTTAATCCGGGTTTTCAATACGCTCCAATAGCGTTTGGGGTCGGGGCTGTCGGTCAGGACCGCCACCACGTCGATGATGGAACAATACCATTTCTGGGTCTCGTCGTCCCACACGGTGCGCACCTTGTGCTCCTCGAAGAGTTGTATGCCTTGCTTCTGGGTCATGGCGTATACGAATTATTCCTCCTGCTGCAACCGGAACACCTCTTTCTGTTGTTCGATCTCTTTGCGCAGCTCCTCTTCGCTGGGCAGATAGGTCAGATATTTCGCTGTGAATAATTGCGGATTTTCGTGCAGCACAGAGTAGCGGGCTATGTCGCGGCTGGTTTCCGAGCAGAGAATCAGACCGATGGTCGGATTGTCTCCCTCGGTGCGCTTCAGTTCTTCGTACATCCGCACGTACATATCCATCTGCCCGACATCCTGATGCGAAATCTGCGAGGTTTTGAGGTCGATCAGCAGAAAGCATTTCAGAATGTAGTTGTAGAATACCAGGTCGATGAAGTAATCGCCCGCGTCGGTGGAGATATGTTGCTGCCGTGCCACGAACGCATAGCCCTTGCCCATCTCCATAAGGAATTTTTGGATGTGGGTAAGGATTGCGCTTTCGAGTTTGGATTCGGTGAAATCCATATTCGGCGCCAGCCCCAGAAACTCTGCGACGATAGGATTTTTGATATATTCCAGCTTGTCCTGCTCGTAAGCCGCCGTCAGTGATTTCATCTCCGTAACGACAGCTTCCTTTTGGGGCGACTGCAGCAATCGGTGATAGTATTGCGACGATATGTTGCGGTCGAGCGTGCGGACGCTCCATGTCTGCTGTGCCGCTTCGTTCAGATACCACATCCGAGCGTCTTCATTCGTAACGCGTAATAGCGTACGGATATGCGACCACGTAAGATTTGGCACACGCGTGTGCCAAATCTCCTTGTTCGGAAACAAGACATAGAATTGCCGGAAATTACGAAGATTTCGGGCTGAAAAACCTTTGCCGTAGATAGCAGTCAATTCGTCTGCAAGCAGCGACAGCAACCGTGCGCCGTAGTCGGCGCGGCTTTTACCCTGCTGCTCGTGTTCGACGATTCGCCGTCCGATGTTCCAATAGGTGTCGAGCATCACGGCATTGATAGCTGCATAGGATTTCAGACGGGCTTCTTCGACCAACTGCTTGATACCCTCGACAAAATGCCGTTCGTCGGGTTGTATGGGTCGGATATCATTCATTATATTTTGCTTTCGTAGTAGGCTATGCGTTCGCGGCAGACTTTTTCGACAATATCGCGGAGCTTCTCGATTTTGGGAATCAAAGCGTCGATGTCCTCTTTCGTAATCTCGAAATCGGGATTGTAGCGCGATTCGATATAAGCCCGCTGCAGCAGGTCGAACAGCCGTTTCTCCTCCTCCGTGTCGCGCGGGAAAGCCTTGAAAATATCCGTCGTGTGTTTTTTCGCCGCATTCATCAATTCGGAGAGGTCGTGGCTCTTGTGACCGTAGAGAATAAAGACCATCGGAATCGTCCGCAGAAAATTCTCGGCCGACTGATGCAAATAAAACGATGCTTGTTTATAATCTTTTCTGTTGGTTGGGTGTGGTGCATCCATGAGAAAACTTAATGCCCGCCCGAACTTATCGTCGAAATACTTCTGAGCCCGTTCCTTGATTTCGGTGTAGTCGAGTGTGCGGCGCCGGGCCAGCTTGTAAGTTCCCGAATCGTAGAGAATTACTCCGTCGCGTTTGATTTCGGTCTCGAAATAGTGGGCTTTCGTGAGTGCGTAGTTAAAGTCGTCGATGCCGTAATTGACGAACTGCGGGTGGGTATGAAACGGGCGGTTCTTGTTCTCGAAAAAGCGGTCCTTGATTTTCTCGTACAACGAATATTCGACTGCTCCGATTGGCTTGCGCGTCAGAATGGCGATGTCGTAATCGCTCATATAGTAGGTCGGTGTGCCGAACTCCACGCGCTGGTCATAGTCGACATACTTGTTCTTGGCGTAGCTACCGAACAGCACGATCATTTCCACATGTTTGACCTGCTCGCGGATAAGCGCGGTCAGTTGTTGCAAATCCTGTCTTTTGCGCGGCGGTAAAAATCGGATGCTTCGTTTCATAATGACAAAATTATGAAATTTTCCAACAATGCGTTTTGCAAAACCCATAAAAACAAGTACATTTGTCTATTGTTCTGCAAATAATCTGCAAAAGGGTTCCGACGGAGGCGGCCGGGGCCGCTTAAAAGAAACCTGCGGATTATGAAACGGACAATCGACGACACGGCATAGGCCGACGGACATAACTATAAAGGGTAAACAACTCTTTATACCTCATTGTGAACTTGGAGACCTCCTCGGAGGATGTTTGAATAGGTGTAATGGTTGTCAGTCCTTGTTATGTCCTGCTTGCTTTTTGCAAGCAGGGCAGCAAGGGCGCAGGACAGCTTCTATTCAAGGGTTTCTCCAAGACCTACAATGAGGGGCTGACACCGCGCCCCCTTTTTATTTTTGTCGGGCGCATTCACCAACAGCTCATTCCAGCGAGTTATGACGTCCAACGCCCTCCGAACACTTCCTCAAATAAGGTCGGCATTCTCCGTCCCCCGAGACTGCGATACCGCGAAGTTCCCCGCATTGTTTGCTCGGGCCCTATCCGTATGCCCATGACTGAGGCACCCTATACCATCGGTTTCCTGGGCGGATTCAGGGATTATCGCCACAACTCGGATTTCATCGATAACGCGCTCGATTATTACTCTGGTCGCAACGCTCGCCTGCGTGTCTTGGTATCGCCGACTACTGAGAGCGAAACACGCCTTGCAACGCGCATTCTTGCAGCCCGGAAAACACACCTGGGAATAGAAGTGGTGTCAGTAATTGCAACGGCACACCTGCGAAGTTATCAAAACCGAGGTACTGGCTCGACGGTCATACACCGAAACCGGATCATTGCTACGTCTGACCGCTACGTTGTACTCAATGAAACATCGTATGGCGGTTACGCGGAACAGCTTTACAATTTGTTCGTTGAGCAATGCGATTTGATTCTCTATAATTGCGTACAGGATGCGAAAAAGGATCGACTGCTGTTGCATGTTCGACGCTTCAACATTCCGGTTCCGATAGCATTTCTGCCTCGTTATACGTTTCAAGAACCCGATGCGCAACGGATGCTCGACGCAAGTTTAGCCTATATACGAGCCAATGGCTTTCGGATACGTGCTGAGAAACTGCCGCAGGTATTTCTGCGCCATTGGGCCTCGCAACCCGTGCAGGAGCGTTATGCCCATATTTTCAGTTTGGACGATGTGGCCGCCATATTCCGACTGGACGACAAAAACATACGACTTAAAGTATTCGCCTATGCGCTGGCCATTCATGCGAACTTCTGGGTTGACCCGGAATGCTGTGACGCCGACAGCGTGCATGTGCTCTATCGTCTCTTTTGCCGGAAGCTGAACCGGATTGCCCTTGCCCGCGCATCGAGTCAGTCGCCCGGCCAATTCGAGCTGTTCGACTTCGACCGACAACTCGCCGACTTCCACCGCGGAAAATAAAGTCATATGGTAGATGAAAAGCGTCAGCGGAGCGCAAGGGCTATAAACCTTGCGCTCCGGAAAATACCCGACTTGAATACCGGGGATGAGGGAACCAATCTTAAACAGCCAATGCCTTTCCGATTTTTTGCATCTCCCGGCTGATGTTTGCTTCCGAGATCTTCGCATAACGGCGTGTCATGTTCGTGTTCGTATGCCCGAGAATCTTGGCGATGATGTCGATCGGCATGCCGTACTCGATGGCCAGCGTAGCAAAGGTATGTCGGGCAAGGTGCGTCGTCAGATTCTTCGGGATATTGCACAAGTCGGCAATCTCTTTCAGATAGGCGTTCATCTTCTGGTTGCTCGGGACGGGCAGCAGTTTTCCCTTTACTTGCAGTTCCGTGTCATGAGCGTACTTGTTCAACAATTCGATCGGATGCGGCAGAAGTGGTACGCGGCTCATCACCGCCGTTTTTTCTCGCGGTTTGTGAATCCACGTCGTTCCGTATTCATCAGTCGTGATATGCTCTTTACGTAGATTGTCCGCATCCGTGAAGGCCAGCCCTGTGAAGCAGCAGAAACAGAAGACATCGCGGATTCTATCCAATCGGTCGTTGGGCAAAGATTTGTGGATAAGGGTATCGAGTTCCGATTTTGTTAACGGCACTTTGACATTGGTTTTGTCGATCTTCATCTTGTAATACCGGAACGGATTCTTCTCAATCCATTCGTTACGGATAGCGTAGAGAATGAAGTTTTTCAGACAACACAACAGATTCACAGCGCCGTTGTTCTTACACTGATGCGCCGTCTGCATGAACGTATTCAGCCCGTCGATATACTCGTAGGTAACGGCATCCAACGGCAAATCATCCTTCTTGTATTGCTCTTTTGTGTATTCGGCCATATACCGCAGCAGCCGGTGGTATTTGTTTGCTGTCAGTTGAGTAATCCGCACCCCAACCTCCGCCTGTCGTTTTTCGCAATATTTGGAGAACGCGGCAAGGAACATCCGGGAACAACCGACCGCATGCTCCAACCGCTGTTTGATGGCGAAACAATTCGGTTCCTTGCCCTCCTTGATAAGGCTGTCGTAGGCAGCGAGGATATTGGCCCGATAAGAAGCGATGATTTCATTGACCTGTGTCGATACGACATCCCGCAACATACAACGCTCCAAACGTTGATTCCAATGCTCCGGCTCGACCTGACACTGGGTGTGAATCTCGGTAATCTGACCGGAGGTGGTGATACGGGCATAGATGGGAGCCTTGCCCTTTTTGTTGAGTTTGGTTTTCTTACAGAAGAAAACGACGGAGAAAGTGATACGTCTGCACATAGCTACTTGGTTTTAATAATTAAACGTTGCGTAGCATGGAATATATTGCGACGTAAAATTATGCAAGCCAAAGCAATATGCACAAATCGTGACCTATTTTTCAAGACCCGAAAACAGGTCACGAATCAGGGTTGCAAAACCTGCTTTTCATTGCTTCGACCTTCATTGCCCAAAAACGAAAAAAACCTTACATATCATTGATACATAAGGTTTTTGCTTTTACTGCTCTCTATTTCAAGAGCTTCCTGAGCGGAAAACGAGATTGGGGCAGCGGTTGGATGCAAATTGAAGTTAATAAACTGATTGTTTGTAATATATACGCATTTGTACCGTATTCTGCAAACGGTCGGTTCGGCGGCTTGGAGCATCGAAAAGCAGGAGTTCGGTTAACAAATCGTTAACAGCGATTCGGCAGCGGAAGAATCGGACAGTTAGCCCGACTTGTTCTCGCAATGTATTCTTATTCACTATTTTGCGTAATTTTTCATATTGATTCCGAACTCATAACGACTTAACTTTGCAATCTGTAAAAGTGTTATGAGAAGAAGCACATTCAAAATCCTGTTCTATGTGAACAAACAGCGCATGAAAGAGGGGCGTATTCCCGTTTACGCTCGTCTGACGGTGAACGGTCGAAGCACGTTCGTCAACTGCCGTCTCACCCTGCCGCCCGCCTTGTGGGATTCCAAAGCCAACAAGGCCGCCGGCAAGAGCCACGAGGCGCAAACGGTCAATCGCAAGTTGGAGCATATCCGCACCCAAATCGAACGGCATTACCAGCGCATCTCCGACCGCGACGCCTATGTTACGGCCGAGCGCGTAAAGCTGGCTTACCTCGGCATGGGCGAAGAGTATGAAACATTGCTGGAAGCGTTCGACAAGTTCAACCGCGACTTCAAACAGCACGTCGGCGTAGACCGGGCGCAGTCCACTTATCGCAAGTACGACAACGTGCGCAAGCGGTTGGCGGAGTTCCTTCGCGAGAAACTGCATCGCGAGGATATTCCGTTGAAAGAGCTGACCGAGACATTCATTACCGATTATGACCTCTATCTGCGCGGCGAGAAGGGGCTGACACCCTCGTGTGTCTGCATCTACATCAAGCCATTGAAGATGATCGTCACGAAAGCGCACAATGCGGGTATGATCGCCCGCAATCCGTTCGCCGACTATCATCCGAAGAAGACGACCAAAGAGCGCGGCTATCTCATCGAATCCGAGTTGCAGACGTTGATGAATCATAAGTTCGCATTCGAGGGTTACGGCAAAGTGCGGGACATGTTCGTCTTTTCGTGTTTCACGGGAATGGCCCATGCCGACGTCAAGGGGTTGACGCAGGAGATGATTCAGCGTTCGTTCGACGGCGATCTGTGGATCGTCAAGCGGCGCCAAAAGACTGACACGCCGTTCAAAATCAAATTGTGCGGAATTACCCAACGCATCATCGCCCGTTACAAGCGTGAAGTTTCGGGAACGAACCTCGTGCTGCCCGTTCCCGACATAGCCTATTGCAACAGGGTGTTGAAAAAGATTGCTGCGGAGGTCGGTATCGGCAAGACGATAACCTATCATATGGCCCGCCATACGTTCGCCACAACCAATGCGCTGGCGCAGGGCATCCGCATCGAGGTGGTCAGTCGGATGCTGGGGCATACGAACATCAAGACGACCCAGATTTACGCAAAAGTAACGGACGACTTGTTAGCCAAAGGCTTCGACGAG
>CANPHE010000067.1 GCA_947573795.1 uncultured Alistipes sp.
ACTTAGGTTTAGCTTATATATAGAGCTAACCGACTAAAGTAAACTGAATTTTTGCATCTTCTTCGGCTGTATTCCATTCAAAACATACCTTCAAAAGAGAATGATATTTTCTCTTTTCGCTGCAATCTGATTTTATATCAACGATGCAAAACCATAACGTTGTTGACAAAAGATGCAGCGAAATGGCATTTTGACAATAATGCTCCAATAAATACCTAAAAACAATACAGCCAATCAAACCGCAAATAATCCGCCCGCATGCTATGAAATCTGCTTGTTATAATTGTTCTATTGAGGTATCGGTGACGATATGAGGTTATTTATAGCCTCGTCCATTGTCTTAACAAAAATACATTCGTTCCTTTGTTGCTTTCATACATGAAGTCTCTCATCAGTTTACTTGTATAAGACGAGAAATCACCGCATATGACAATACGACCGCCGTAGTTGATGTATTTTTGCAATATTTCGCCTGCGATTCCAGTGCTGAGAATGAAAAAAACATCATGTACTATAGGCAATGTTTTTTTGTATCGACCTGTATTTTACATCCATAAGCAAATCCAGAGCGGATTGCGCATAGGCAATGATCGGTTCGTTGCGTTCCACTACGGCGCACACTCTGCCGTTTATAGTTATATTTTTGTTCGGATTCGTACGATGTTCACGAAAGTTTTATTGCAGATGACTTATCCTATCCGTTACGCATGGAATGATGCCTCTCTCTTTTACAAACAGTTCAGTTATATGATTGAGATACACTCGATGTATTTCGGCGGTAAGATGGTTGAAACGATTGAATAAATCCGTTAATTGTCCAGCCTCCATCGCGACTTTACTTTCATTTATCTCTTCGTGCCGTAGTTCATATAATTTCGCTGCGTCGATGTGCACTTCGGCGTCCCTTTCGTCTTTCCACCAAGAATCTTTCGAGATCAACTCTAAATCCGATAATAGTTCATCAAATTCGTTTCTGAATCCGGGAAACATTGTTATGATGTCTTCCAACTGTGCACAATATGAATCCTTATATCCTTTCGCATTAAACCCATATAGCTTCTTGAAACATTCATTCAGTTGGACTTTCAGCTTGCCCCGGAGAAAACTTTTTTCATACGGATTCGTTGCCCTGACAAATAACTTTATCAAGACGATGCAATCACAAAATGAGTAGCTTGTAAAAATGCCGATATTGATTATCGTATTGGTTATTTTATTATGACCAGAATTTTCCGATTCCTGAACCTCTTTTGCAAGTTGGCATATTCCCTCAATACATTCGGAAAACTCGTTTATATATTTATCCGATTCTTTGCAAAACTCTGCCCGTTCTTGCTCAGACAGGATTCTGTTATTGTAAGTTAGTTCGCGAATCATAGGAATCTATTTATTCGTCTTTCCCTTTCAGTATTTTAATGGCTCGGTCGAAATCGCTTTCGAACAGGTTCATTTCACGCTGACGGTATATGTCGAACTCCTTTTCGGCTTTTTCTATCGCCTCTTTGTGGGAAACAGTGCCTTTACCTGCCAATACCTTACGTTTGTTCGCGATGATTTGATTGTCGAGTGCCTCTATCCAATCCTTCATCGTCATCGGATTCATATCCAATGCCTGAAATTCGGCAAAGTCCAAAAAACCGGACACCAGCAGATTCAAACGCTGCAATTCAATCTCTGACAGATAGTTCTTGGCAATCTTCACGTCGTCTTTGGTTACATAGCCGCCTTTGAAATTTGTCATTCCGACAAAAGGCTTTTCGTTATCTACGCGGTTATAGATTACCTCGGCAGCGGTATTTTCATGGACAGCATAATGCAGCTTGTTCTGAACCGTAGCGAAGAACGTCTTGGTCATGTCGCTGCGCGGGTCGTAATCGATGGCAGTCGCATATATATCTGTAACCTGCTGGTAAAAATTGCGCTCACTGCTGCGAATATCCCGAATGCGCTGCAAGAGTTCCCGAAAATAGCGGTTGCCGCCCTGCTTGAGCCGCTCATCGTCCATTGCAAAGCCCTTTTGGATATATTCGTGGAGCCGCTGTGTCGCCCAGCGACGGAAGCGCGTGGCAATCTGGGACTGGACACGATAACCCAATGCGATAATCATATCGAGGTTATAGTGGTCGATGTTACGTTTCACCTGCCGAGACCCTTCGGTTTGAACTAACAAGAATTTCTTGTGAGTTGCCTCATCCAGTTCATTATCACGGTATATATTGGCTATGTGCTGCGCGATATTCTGCTGCGTCGTGTCATATATCTCGGCCAGCTGATTCTGCGTAAGCCACAAGTCTTCGTCGGCAAAACGAACAGAAACCCGCGTTACCTCGTTGTCATCTTGGTAGATGATAATCTTATTCTCTTCCATATTTTACCAGCTTTTTAATACACGAACTCGCCGATCATTTGTTTGAATGCCAATCCGTAAAAAACCGCTTGTCAAAAAGTTTGAATTTGCCCTTGCTCCAATCACATGGCTTTCAGTCTCTGCAAAAGCTCCTTGATAGTAACCGCTCCATCCATATGCTGCTTGTCGAAGACCATGAAATAGCGATACTGCTCGCCGGCTTTATTGGCCCATGTTCTGCCTAACTCAACCTTTGCCCGACTGTTCGAGTTATCTCTGTCGTCGCCTTTCGTTTCAAGGAGAACGGTAATACCGCTCTCCAACTGAACGATAAAATCGGGATAATGATTGATATATCCGTTAATACAGAATCCCGTGCGGCTCGGATTTCTGTGCCAGAAGAGCACATTGTCCAAATTGGCGACAGCGTTTATAACGTCATACTCGAAGCCGTTGATAGACTCCTCCTCCGTATAAAGTCCTTTTGCCAATCCGATGGACTTTATTTTCACGGTTATCCGTTCCGGCAGACGGTATGCAGGCTGACATTTTATCTGCCCCGTGTCGAGCCACTCTTTGAACTTCTTTTCTTGATAAGCGGCCAATAATGACTCGATTTTCTGACGAACCGTATTCCTTGTCTGCCATTCATTTACATACAAATCTTCGAGTTGCTCGGAATCTACGCTCTCGACAGCTTTTTTGATATAACGAACAACCTGCGGCTCGGAGATTTCGTCGAAACGGATATTCTTTGCCAGCATCCCGGCCAGTTGCATCTGCTTACTCTCCGTCGATAAGGTAGCAAAGTGCTGTTTGATGAATGCCAATTGATTTGCGTTCAGATTTCTTCTCGTAACGGCATATTCATCTCCGCCGGATTTTTCCAAATCCACACGCACCGCTTCACTTTCGGTTCGGGTAAAGTCGATATTATGGTCGCACTTGTCCAAGTCGATACCTTCGGCAAGCATGGTCTTGTCTAACGGGACATACTCGCTGTCTGCGAATATCAAACTTGAAGCTGCCTTTTTCACGAACTGGGGCAGAATGAGAGAACCAGCCCTGTCCGCAAAAATATCTTTAATCGGATATGTGGTTATCATACCTTTAATATCATTCGGAATGTCGTTATTATCTGTCTGCTGCGCTGCCTGCTGATTGTAATTCTCGCTCTCCTGCCGGGCAAAAGACTCCAATTCTGCTGTCCCCGTATTTGCGACGGGTATCGCAAGCGTCGTCTTAATCGTTTTCGTGTTTATCTGCTCGTCGATATCGTCGGTCGCCGTGATTTCAGGAGCCGCCTGCTCCGGCTCGTCATCCCCGAACAGACTTTGGGGCGGTTGTGCCGTCGGAACAGGAGCAGTAACTTCGGTCGGAGTTTCGGCAACACGATAGTCTTTTTTGCTGAAACCGGCACGGTTCAGCCCCTCTATAATATTTTCGACCGTATTCCGAAAATCGTTGGACGAGGTAAATACATATGACAAGTCGAGCAGTTCTTCCTTATGCTTGGTCGTATAAGGCAGTCGCAGTACACGGCCGAGAATCTGCTCGACATCCACCCGCGATGTCTTGTTGGCCAGTGACGCGAGAATATAGGCGAACGGACAGTCCCAACCCTCTTTCAGCGCATTGACCGTAATGATGTAGCGCACCGGACAGTCGCGGGACAACAAGTAGGTATTTTTGATTTCATCCTTGTTCGCGGTCTTGATTTTTATCTGGTCATCGGGAATGCCGATTTCGATAAGTTTGCTTTTGATCTTGTCGAACGTGACATTATCATCATCGGTTTTCGGCTGAGCTTGGAACAATACGATCGGACGAATGTATCTGCCGCCATCCGCCTCCATTGCAACAGCTTTCTGCTCCAGACTACGCTGCATTTGTATCGCGCTCGAAATAACATCGTTCGTCGAGCGGTGATTATACACGATCACCGGTAGCTTCACCATGTTCGCCCGTTTGAGCTTGATAGCATCCACAAAACTAATGATGTTGCTCTTTTTGCGGGGCGTCGCCGTTAAGTCGAGGATAAAACACGGATTGATCGCCTTAAGCATATCCACGCGTAGATTTGCCTCGAAGTTGTGGCTCTCGTCGATGATAACGAGCGGATTCAGATACGACAACACCTGAATCAACCCCGTTTCGTCCGACCCCTCCACGCGCTTGGTCATCGTGTCGTAGAGTTTGGCATAATCCGCCAGATTCTCGTTTTCACGATAGACACGCCGTCCGTCTTTGTTGTTCGCCGCGAACGACTGCACGCCCAATACGAAAATAGTCAGCTGCTCGCGAATTTCCGTTGGACTGATGCCGTGCCCGAACAGCGCCGATTCCTTGTCAACCACACGCACCGCATTCCCGAAATGGCTGTCTATTTTCTGCCGGTAGGGATGCGACGGGTCGTTCAGGTTCTTGTAAGTCTGTTTCAGAATCGTGTCCGACGGAACGAACCACGCCACAGCCTTTGGCTTTTCGGCAGGGAAGTGCTTGAATATCGTATTCAACGCATTGCAGGCTATAAAGGTTTTTCCGCCTGCGGTCGGCACTTTGACCGTTACATGCGGAACATCGGTTATACTGTTGTCGTACGGATGCAGATAATAGTTGTCGATTGCCGAAATCGAAATACCTTTGTCTTCCCAGAATTTATGAAATGCCGTATCGGGACGGTTGTATTTCTCTACATATCCGATATATGAATCCAAATCGGCGATTACCTCTTTTTGATATTGTTTGAGTTCCATAGTCTAAAATCGTTTGATGTCGCGCGGGATTTTCTTGAAGACGATATTTTTCGCCGCCATGACTTCTTTAGGCAACGTGCATACGTCGGCATAAATAACATACTGCTCGGCACGCTCCGTCACGATATGCAGCGTGTCGATGCAGAGCGTCGTCAGCCGATCGCGTTCGTAGTAGAAATAGTACCCCGTGGCGTTGTAGGTGTCCAGCAGGTATTTCGACGCTTCGGTTCGCTCGCGCTCCAAATGCCGTTTAGTCTCGGTGTAATAGATATATTCGCGAATCATCTCCTCGCCGATGTTTTCGTTAAGGTTTTTCTCCTTGTCGAACGTCGGTTCGCCCAACTCGTAGTAATCGAATGCTCCTCCCGTACCGGCTGTTGCGTTCTTACCCTCGCCATAACCACGCATGACCCGACGCACTCGCTCAGCGGTAATATCCTCGGCATAATCCTCCATCTCCACAAGGATAAATTTGCGGTTGCCCTTGTCCTTTTTATTCAGGTTCAGCACCGCATGAGCCGTAGTTCCCGAACCGGCAAAGGAATCGAGGATAATGGATTCCGAATCAGTTATAAGGTCTATTAAAAAACTCAATAAATTATCTGGTTTCGAAAAATCGAATGCTTTCCGTCCAAATATTGATTGTAAGTTAGCACTGGCGTCTTCATTTGTATTTATGTCATAAGTACGGTAGCTTAAAAAGTTGTGAATTTTCTTTTCATCACCTCCTCTTTTTATATGATTGGGTCGAAAAGGAATCTTAGAGATGATTAATTCTTCCTTGTTACTAATTATTTCATTCAACCGAGTTTGTGAGTATCTCCATTCTCCCTCCAATCTAAATGGGGTAATATTTTTCCCGTTAACAATAACAACTTTATCTAATAATTTAGTAATTATATTTCCACCAGACATATCCTGAGGTTCGATAATCGAATTATCAATATGAAATTGTACTGACTGTTCGGGAAATGTAAGAATAGATATTCCATTTCCTGCATTGTTGAGAGGATACTTTTTACCCTCTGTTGTCTTAAATTCTGAGGAAGTAAAAGCTGGCAAAGATTTTATTTCTTTGCCATAGCATAAAACATATTCAGTTATTAAACCCAATTGATTGCTTAAAAATGCCGGCTTCTTTTTTCTTTCCCAGATAAAATTTGTAACAAAATTATTTACCCCGAAAATTTCATCGCACAGCAGTTTCAGATTGGCGAGTTCATTATCGTCAATCGAAATAAAAATGGCTCCGTCTTCCGCCAATAACTTGTGCAGCAGTTTCAGGCGCGGATACATCATGCAGAGCCACTTGTCATGACGGCTCAAATCCTCGCCCTGCTTGCCTACGACCTCGCCCAGCCACTTCTTGATTTTCGGGTCGTTCACGTTGTCGTTGTAAACCCACTTTTCGTTGCCCGTGTTGTACGGCGGATCGATATAGATGCACTTCACGCGGCCTTCGTACTCGGGCAGCAGCG
Source organism: uncultured Alistipes sp. (assembly GCA_947573795.1). Classification (GTDB taxonomy): domain Bacteria; phylum Bacteroidota; class Bacteroidia; order Bacteroidales; family Rikenellaceae; genus Alistipes. The sequence continues at coordinate 6,582 of CANPHE010000067.1, forward strand.
ATTTCAGCGCCTCCAAATTGTCGCCGTGTATGATTTTGTTGCCGCTCTCCGTCGGTGTCCGGTCGCCGTCATCCTCCGCCCGAAATCCATACTTATGTTCCAGCACCCGATACGGCACATCATGATGATGATTGACAACCTTATCTTTTCCTATCCAAGTCAGTGTAGGCATAATTTATTTATATATCAATATTTGAATTAAAAGCATTAGGAGATAACCATGAAATATGGTCTGGATGAATTAGTTTCCATTGTTTAAGGTTTCTTAATAGCGACCATTTCTCGACAAGGCGTTTCAAATCGAAAAATCGCTCATCCAACGCACAAATATAAAAAAGCCACAATACATCTATTTCAGTTAATTGGCTTGAAACGAATGTTATATATCTACGTTTTTCATCTATTGAAAACGAACTTGTATCTATGTATTTTATAATAGTCAACAATGAATTGAAGTATGGAATAAAGTCTGTAACGTTATTCTCTATTAATAAAAAATAATTTGTGCGTGTTAATGCTATATCTTTTTGGTCTTCTTCTATCCTAATCCGTTCTTGAAATCTCGAACTATTATCATCTTGGTATAATTCTATGCTCATACGGCGCTTAAAATCATTCCAAGCGGACGTAAAACCATCGAAGCCAATAGAAATAGCATCTATATCAACTTGATATTTTACTTGATTATGTATCTTTTCGAGTCTATCCAACAAACTAAACAAAGCATTCTCGAAATTTTGCCTTTGCAGTTCAACGAATTGTTTTTTGCTATTCCTTATCGTAACAAAAGTAGCAACCGCCATTATACCTGTCGCTATTGCACTTATAGCCACCCAATCTATTATGTGTAAATCGAATGTCATTTATTCTTTGCTTTCAATCAAATCTTTCGGGCTCACTTGAAGAATCCTTGCTATCTCGAACAGCACCTCCAAACTTGGCTGACGGCGGTTGCAGACATAGGAATTGACTACACTGAAACTCTTGCCGAGTTGCTCTGCAAGCCAAGTCTGCTTAATGCCTTTTTCCGTCAGCACTTCTTTTATACGATTCATACGAAACAGAATTTCTGCTATATTTTACGATAAAGATATGAAGAAATATGCGATAATAAAAATTCTCCCTTTTTATTTCCACCAAATGATGAATGCGGTATATATCGAAGATGACTATACTCGTATTATTTGTTCGCAACTTGTGATTCATAAACGATGGGATTGGCGAATGCAATCCAACACGCTTGTTACGGGTCAAATTTATCTGCCAGTTGTATGAATAACGCAGGTTTACCTGTTATACAGCCTGACAATAGTCGGGGGAGCCTAATACCCCAACTGCCTTACGGCCTCGAAAAGATTGCCATGTAATCTGCAAGCAGAGGCGGTGGGATTATCCGATATATGACGGATTATGAAATGGCTGTCAAATGGATAAAACGACTTCCCTTGTCGGAAGACTTTTGCCTTCAGTTCTCTGGCCGATTTCCACCGACAAAAGGGAGCAGAATGAATTTGTTACCCACAATTGTTTCTCGCGGGTTAAGAATGGGCTTGCTTCTCCGACATAATCCGTTTATTTCTCAGCGGTCGGATTGCGACCTTTTCCTTATCGATTATGCTGCCGGCATTCGAGTGTAAGAATCCAGTTTTAGAGTACGATTTCGGTCATCAAAGTTCAACTGCATTTCTTTTCAGATGTTTGCACAAAACAGTTTACTTTAGTTTTCTCGTCCTATATACTAAACTAAACAGAATTATATATGCCTGCGCGGCTGACAAACCATATCGCCAAAATGTATTATGGGAGTACGAAAATTCAGAGATTGTTCTAATCGAATAGTCCGTTCACCAAATTGACCGCCTCGTCTTTCTTTCGGTTGACGATTTTGGCGTACACCTGCGTCATCTTTACGTCCGTATGCCCGAGCAATTTCGAGGTCGTATATAAGTCCGCACCGAGCGTCAGCATCATCGTGGCAAACGTGTGGCGGGCGGTGTGAAACGAAAACTTCTTGTCGATTCCTGCCGCTTTCGCCCACGGTTTGAGTAGAATGTTGATATGTGTCGTGGAGGGGAGGTCGAACACCGCATCCTCCGACGACTTCTCGCCCCGTTCGGGCATCCACCGCAACGCCTCGGGCGAAAGCGGCAGATAGATCGGCTCTTTGGTTTTCTGCATCACGACCTCTAGCCGATACTGTCCGTTATCCACATAGACGTTTCCCCATTTCAAGCCGATTATATCGCTTATCCGCAGTCCGCAGAAGCAGGAGAACAGATAGGCCTGTTTTACCGCCTCGTTCTTCATCGGAGTAGCGATCAATGCCCGAAGTTCCTCGATGGTCATATACTCCCGCTTGCTTTCGGGCCGATGTATTTTGTCCGAATTACCGATTCTCGTAAAAGGGTTCAGCTTGACTACGTCAGCACGGACAGCGGCATTCAACGCTCCGTTCAGCACCCGATAATAGTTCTGTGCCGTAAATTTCGAGACCGGTTTCCCTTGCGGGCGGTATTCCGTCAGAAGATAGTCGATATATCCCTGACAAAAGGTTTTGTCCACCTGCTCCATCGTTACCCGTTCTCCGGCATACTCTTTCAATATTTGGATAGCAACTTTAATTTGGTGTCCGTCCTTTTTGCCGCGTATCTGCTGGTTCTCCATGTAGGTATTCATCCAGCCCAGCAGCAGGACAGTTTCCTTGTCGTCGGTACGCTTGATTCCCGCCTCGCCATTTGTCAGTTCGATAATGCGCCGGGATTTGATCGTATTGGCTGCCGTCATGGTCGCTGCATTCCGTTTACGGGCATTATCGTCCGTTTCGGGGATGATGTACATTTTGAGGTATTCATACGACCGCTTGCCGTTACGATATATGTCGAGATACAGGCTCTTGCTGCCGTCGGCCAGTTCTTTCATCCGAAGACGAATCGGCTCCTTGACTTTCGCGGGCTTCTTAACTCGGGGCATAATTACTCCTTTTTGCTTGTTCTTCCTGCCGCAAAGGTAGAAAGAATAATCCAAATAGAGAAACAATCAAGAAACAAAAATACACCGAAAAAGAACCAAACAACTATAAACACCGAAAGCAAGTGAAAATATAGTAGTCGTTATAATACGCTGATATAACGGTATTTTATCTTCATTTGATTGACTCTTGTTCTCATTCTCGAATCTTACTTTATAAATGTTGAAAGTTTTCTTGCTTTTGGCTTTTCCGATGGAAGCACTGAAGTTTCCCAAT
>CANPHE010000068.1 GCA_947573795.1 uncultured Alistipes sp.
GCCTGCGGCGTTGAGTCTGCCGCGAATGTCGATTTGCGAGTCGTAGCCTGCGGGGCGAGCAAAGCGAGCCTCCGCAGCCGGAGGCTACGGCTCGCGCAATCCTGAAGGATTGCATTTTTGGGCGGATAATCGTCTTCGGCAGCCGGGCCGGTCATACCGAAGGCGTTGAATGATTCGCGAAAGGCGGTTATTCGTCATCCGAAGGACCGCAGCCGCAAAAAAAAGAGGACCCGAAGTCCTCCTTTTTCATAAGGTAATTATATATAATCCTACCCTTACGATATATTTAGCCCGGCAACCTTAAGGATTGCACCCTAAGTCCCCTCCGAGGAGGGGATTTACGGCGCGTCGCTTTTAGCGACAACCGTGCGCCGTTTCTGCTGTGGCGGCTCAGCAATTCGAGCTTAGCTCGATTGCATTCGCCTGCTGTCGCAGTTAGGGGAGGGTCGGATTTATAAACGCAGCCGTTGGCTGCGAGACGCCAGCCGTCTGACGAGAAATCAGGGTTGAAAAACCGGCATGGGTAAAATTGTATATAGCTACCTTTCATAATATCGCTATTCCTCGTGAGTCGCCGGATGGCTCAGGGCCCGCCATGCGTAGGCGATATATCCCACGACGAAGGGGATCAGCAGCGAGACGTAGGCCATCGTGCGGAGCGTGAAAAGGCTCGACGAGGAGTTGGCGATGGTCAGCGACGACTGCGGATCGGTCAGCGACGGGTAGTAAACCGTATCGTTCCACCCGGCGAGCAACAGCAGCGCCAGAACGGTCAGCACCGTACCGGCACCGCCGAACCAGATGGCGCACCGGCATCCTTGCCATCCCTTCCACAGACTCCACAGCACGGCTGCGACGCCTGCTGCCAGCGCTACGGCGAGGTAGGGCATCGCCGCGAGGTTGTGCAGATAGGCGTAGGGCTCGGCGACGATCGTTCCGTCGGGCGCACCCCTCCAGCCGTCGGCGAGCAGCAACGACAGCAGCCACGGCACGAAGAACAGCAGGAACAGCACCCCGTGGAGACGCATGTTTCGGGCAGTGCGCCGGCGAAGTTCTCCTTCTGCCAGGTCGTTCATCAGGTATTGGCAGCCGAGTGTCATGGCGAGGAACGCCACGGCGAGTCCCAGCAGCAGGTTGCGCGGGTCGGCCAACGCATCGAGACCGTGCCACGGGGTCGTCCATTGCGAGATCACCACCGCGGCGCCTTCGCCGACGTTGGCCAGGTTGAGGCGGTCGACCGAGAACTGCGCCCCGGTGAAGAGCGTCGAGACGGCCGTTCCGAGCAGCAGCGGTCCCAGGGCCCCATTGAGGATCAAGAAAATGTCGAAGGTCTTATTGCCCAGGATATTGGCCGGCTTGCGGCGGTATTCGTAGGCGACGGCCTGTATCACGAAGCAAAAGAGGATCGACAGCCAGACGTAGATCGCCCCGCCGAACGATGTCGAGTAGAACAACGGAAACGAGGCGAAGAAAGCGCCGCCGAACGTGACCAGCGTGGTGAAGGTCAGCTCCCATTTGCGGCCCAGCGATCCGGCGATCGCCGAACGCTCCTCCTCGGTGCGCCCCAGGGTGTAGAAAAGGGCCTGTCCGCCCTGCACGAAAAGCAGGAAGACCAGCAGGGCCCCCAACAGTGCGATCAGAAACCACCAGTAGTGTTGCAGGAAATTCAACGTATCCATAAGTTTACTCTTTTTCGGGTCCGATTTTGATTTGACGCAGCATGATGCTCACCTCGGCGACGAGCAGCGCGGTGAAAAGCGCCAGGAAAAGGAAGAAGGTCGTGGCGACCGATCCGGAAGGCATCTTCGATGCCGCGACTCCCACGGGCATCAAATCCTGAATCGCCCACGGTTGGCGGCCCACTTCGGCGACGACCCATCCGGCCTGCGAGGCGAGGTAGGCCAGCGGAATGCACCATACGGCCGTCCATAGGAACCATCGTTTTTCGGTGAGCGTGCCGCGGCGGTTGAACCACCACATCGCCGCCAGGATGAGGATGAACAGCGTTCCGGCGCCGACCATCGTGCGGAACGACCAGAAAAGCAGCGGCACGTTGGGCACGACCTGCTCGGGGCGTTCGAGGTATCCGTAGCCCAGGCAGGAGAAGTTGCGGTCGAGGAACTCCGCGCCTTGGGGCGTCGAAGCGTCGAACAGGGCCGCGATACGCTCCTCTGCCGCACGGTCGCCCGCATCGCGGGCCGTGCGGTAGGCGGCCAGCGTGTCGATGGCCGCCCGTCCGCGCTCCATCTTCTCGGCGACGGACGGAATGCCCCGCTCGGGATTGCCCGCCACCAGGTCGCGGATGCCCGGAACGTAGGCGTCGGGATCGCGAAAACTCATCAAGGAGAGCATTTTCGGAATATCGATCTTGTAGCGGACCAGTTCGCCGTTGACCGGCTGGGCGCGGGGGATTCCGAGGACCGTGAGCGGTGCGCCCTCCTCACCGACGTAGAGCGCCTCCATGGCGGCCAGCTTCATCGGCTGCACGCGGGCTACGATGGCGCCCGAGCGGTCGCCCGTCGAGGCGGTGAACAGTGCGGCGACGAGTCCGAAGGCCGAGGCCACGGCGATGCTCCGGCGGGCCATCGGCTCCTCGCGGCGGCGCAGCAGGTACCAGGCGCTCACGCCCACGACGAAGAGCGCCGCCAGCGTGAACGACGAGGTGGCCGTGTGGCAGAATTTGTTGACCGCTACGGGCGAGAAGGCCACCTCGGTGAACGAGGTCATCTCGTTGCGCACGGTTTCGAGGTTGAACGAGCAGCCTGCGGGATGTTGCATCCAGGCGTTGGCCACCAGAATCCACCACGCCGAGAGGTTGGCGCCTGCGGCCGTGAGCCACGTGGCGGCGAGGTGTGCCTTGCGCGAGACTTTGCCCCAGCCGAAGAACATCACCGCGATGAAGGTGCTCTCCATGAAGAAGGCCATGATTCCCTCGATAGCCAGCGGGGCGCCGAAAATGTCGCCTACGAAATGGGAGTAGTTGGACCAGTTGGTGCCGAATTCGAATTCGAGGATGATGCCCGTGGCTACGCCGATGGCGAAGTTGATGCCGAACAGGCGCATCCAGAATTTGGTGGTGCGGCGCCAGAATGCGTCGCCCGTGCGGACGTAGGCGGTTTCCATGATGGCGACGAGGACCGAAAGCCCCAGCGTCAGCGGGACGAAGAGCCAGTGGTAGATGGCCGTCATGGCGAACTGCGCGCGCGACCAGTCTACGGTCGAGATGTAATCGGAAAACATAGCATGGGAAATTGATTTATCGGTCGGTTTCGGTCAGGCATTCGAGTACGTGCCCGGGGCGGTCGGTTCCGCGGAGCGGATCGCGGAAGAAAAAGAGCTTCAATACGGCGAACAGGATGAAAAGCTTCACGAGGATAATGGCCCACAGCGTCCGGCCTACGGTCATTTCCCGGAAGCCGTCGACGTAGAAACGGACGATATCGCGGAGGTGTCGGTGCATGGCGAAGGCGTTGTGGGTGTTTGCAATCCGCTATCAAATTTAGTGAAAAAATCGGAAATTCAAGGGAATCGGCGGAAAAAACTTCCGATTTCGAAACACCGGACTGCCGGAGCCGGGATTTTTGCCGGAAATGACTATATTTGCGATCGGATGCGGCAGCCTCGTAAGAAGCTCCGCGAAACTCCTGGAAATGCGGTCGAAAAACCGATGAAATGACGATGAAAGCCTATACCTATATCGAACACGGGCGGTTCGGACTGCTCGACAAGCCGAAACCTACCTTGCAGGATCCTCGCGACGCCATCGTGCGCGTGACGCTCGCGAGCATCTGCACCAGCGATCTGCATATCAAGCACGGCAGCGTGCCCCGCGCCGTCAAGGGCATCACTGTCGGTCACGAGATGGTCGGCATCGTCGAGGAGGTCGGGTCGGAGGTGCGCAGCGTAAAGGTCGGCGACCGCGTGACGGTCAACGTCGAGACTTTCTGCGGCGAATGCTTCTTCTGCAAGCGCGGCTACGTGAACAACTGCACCGATCCCGACGGAGGTTGGGCGCTGGGCTGCCGTATCGACGGCGGGCAGGCGGAGTATGTCCGCGTGCCGCATGCCGATCAGGGACTGAACCGCATTCCCGATACGGTGAGCGACGAGCAGGCATTGTTCGTCGGCGATATTCTGGCCACAGGCTATTGGGCGGCGAAGATTTCGGAGATCGCGCCCGACGATACGGTCCTGATTATCGGTGCCGGACCGACGGGTATCTGCACGCTGCTTTGTGCGAGGTTGAAACACCCGAAGCGAATCATCGTCTGCGAAAAATCGCCCGAACGGCGGCGGTTCGTGCGGGAGCACTATCCTGAGGTGCTGACGGTCGCACCGGAGGCGTGTCGCGAGGCAGTCCTTGCGAACAGCGACCGCAGCGGCGCCGACGTCGTGTTAGAGGTGGCCGGAGCCGAGGATACGTTCCGCCTGGCGTGGGAGTGCGCCCGTCCCAACGCGACGGTTGTCATAGTTGCGCTCTACGACCGGCCGCAGGTGTTGCCGCTGCCCGACATGTATGGCAAGAACCTCACCTTCAAGACGGGCGGCGTGGACGGCTGCGACTGCGCCGAAATCCTCCGGCTGATCGCGGCGGGCGAGATCGACACCACGCCCCTCATCACGCACCGCTATCCGCTCGACCGCATCGCCGAGGCATACGACCTCTTCGAAAACCGCCGCGACGGAGCGATCAAGGTGGCGATCGATTGTAACGCGTAAATAAGAATATGGTTATCCGAGCAGAAGCAGAAGCCGATTACCCGGCGGTTTACCGATTGGTCCGGGAGGCATTCGCCCATGCCGAGCATGCGGACGGTACGGAGCAGGATTTGGTCGAGCGGCTGCGGCGGAGCGAATCGTTCATTCCGCAACTCTCGCTGGTCGCGGAGGAGGGGCGGACGCTCGTGGGGTATGTCCTTTTTACGGAGGTGCGGGTCGGATCGGGCAGAGCCGTTGCGCTCGCTCCGCTCGCCGTTCTTCCCTCGCACCGCCGGAAAGGAATCGGACGAGCTTTGATCCATGCCGGACACGCCATCGCCCGCGAATTGGGTTTCGGCTTTTCGATCGTGCTGGGCGATCCGCGCTATTACGGACCGTCGGGTTACGAGCCGGCCGACAAGTACGGCATTTTACCGCCGTTCGATGTTCCGTCGGAATATTATCGGTGCTGCCGTCTGCGGGAGGAGGCCGAACCGATCTGCGGCGTCGTTCGATATGCCGCAGAATTTTTCTGAACGGCGATATCGACGCTTGTCGTTCCGGCGTTATCGTGCCTGGGAAATATTTCCGACGAAACCGACCGGTTTTTGTCGAATTCCGGAACGCTCGAACGGTTGGGCGAATCCGTGAATCGAAAAAGGGCCGTCCGACATCAAAGTCGGACGGCCCCTTTTCGTATGGCACGGAGCGGCTATTTCGAAGCGGCTTCGTAGAGACGGTCGTAGCAGGATTTCATCGCCTTGAAATCCCGGCAGTTGGCTTCGTACATGAAGACGCCTTTGTAGCGTGCGTCGCGGTCCAAGGCCTGCAAGATGGCGGTCCAGTCGTTGTCGCCGCGACCCGTCTGAGGCATGTCGTGACACTCGTTGCGGCCGTCGCCGTCGCTGATATGCACGGTCTTCACCCGGCGTCCTAAGGCCGAAATGAGTTTCTCGGGCTCGTCGATATGGTTGGTATCCACGGCGGCGTAGACATCGCGGGGCAGCAGCGACATGATATGGCAGGTCTCCTCCACCGTACGGTTGAGGGGCCGTTCCCGCTGCTCGTCGCGCATGAGCTCGTAGCCCAGCATGTTCTCGATCACCATCGTGGCTCCGGCGCGTTTCACCTCGGGGCGCAGCTCCTCGACCGAGCGCACCAACTGGGCGATGCGCTGCGGACGCTCGCCGGGACGCAGGTACCAGCTGGGATGGAACAGAATGTATTTCGGCTTCATGATGCCGCAGAAGCGCAGCACCCGTTTGTGGAGCTCCACGGTCTGGCGGCGTACCTCCTCGTCGGACTCCGAGATGTCGATCGTGCGGCCGAACGGCATGTGGATCGACCACACTTTCAATCCGGCTTCGTCCATCGCGGCCTTCACCTTGCGGCAGCGCGCTTCGACGAGGGCGTCGGTCGTGTCGCGCTTGTCCAGAAAGAGCGTTCCGGCGCCGATTTCGATGTATCCGACGCCTTCGGATACGGCTTTCGAGAAGGTCTCGACAGTCCAGTTGTCCACCGGGCCGAAGGCTCCCGAGGAGGAGCCTACGCTCAGCCGGTGCAGTGTTTTCGGCGCTTTGGCCGCCGCGGTTCCCGTCGCTGCGAGCAGCAGTACGACGCATAAGAATTTCAGTTTTTTCATCGTATAAAAAGGTTATGGTTTTTCGATCGTGCGGCGATAGACCTCCGTGATGCGGTCGCACATCGCTTCCCACGAGAAGCGGCGGCGTTCGTCGAGGCAGTTCGCGCGGAAGCGCCGGAGCGTGTCGCCTTCGCGAATGCGGCGGATCGCCCGGGCGACTCCCTCGGCCGTCGGAGGGCAGACGTAGCCCACACGGCCGTCGGGGACGATCTCGGCCAGTCCTCCGACGTCGGTGACGATCATCGGCAGGCAGAACTGGTAGGCGATCTGCGTTACGCCGCTCTGCGTGGCGGTCTTGTAGGGTTGGACGACGAAATCGGCGGCCGAGAAGTAGTTGCGCACCTCGTCGTCGGGGACGAAGAAGTCGTGCAGGATCACCGCGTTGCTCAGCCCCAGGCGTTCGATCTGCCGCAGGTAGGGTTCCTTCGAGGTGTAGAACTCTCCGGCGACGATCAGTTTGCAGTCGTCGGCGGCACCTTCCTTTCGCAGCCGGGCCCAGGCGTCCAACAGCAGGTCGAGCCCCTTGTAGTCGCGGATGAGCCCGAAAAAGAGCGCGTAGCGGGTCGTCGGGTCGAGCCCCAGACGGGCGCAGGCCTCGCTGCGCTCGATGGGTTGTCCGAAGTTCTCGAACAGCGGGTGGGGCGAAAAGAGCGCCGGGGCGTCGGTGTAGGCCCGCAGTTCGCCGTGCACCTGCTCGGACATGTAGACGAAGCCGTCCACGGCGCTGAGGAAATAGCGGTTGAAGGGGCGGTCGGTGAGGTGGTGTTCGTGCGGTTCTACGTTGTCGATCTGGCAGATCACCCGCGTATGGCCGTTGCTGCGCGCCAGGCGGGCGATGGTTCCGAAGCAGGGCGCCATGAAGGGAGTCCAGTATTTCAGCAGGATGAAGTCGGGACGCTCGCGGCGCAGCCGGCGTCCCACGCGCCACCAGTTCAGGGGCGATACGGTGTTGACGCTGCGGCATATCCGCAGATCGTCCGGCGCGGGGGTCGTGACGGTCTGGCTTTTGCCCGGAAAGAGCAGCGACGGATACTGGAGCGTGAAGGTCTCGATGCGCACCTCGTCGCCGCGCCGCTGAAAGGTGCGGGCCATGATCTGCATGATCGAGGCCAAGCCGCCGCGATAGGGGTGTGCGGGTCCCAGTACGGTAATCTTCATCGTGTCGGAATTTCTCCCAAAGTTACGGGTTTTGCCGCGGAAAAACAAGGCGGTGCGGAATTTTCGTTTTTTATCGTTACCTTTGCCGAAAACAGCCGTACATGCAGATCCGCAAAGCCGAATTCCGCTGCTCCTCGGAGCGTATCTCGCAGGTCCCGAAGGACGATCTGCGCGACATCGCCTTCATCGGACGCAGCAACGTGGGCAAATCGTCGCTCATCAACATGCTCACGGGCCGTTCGGGGCTGGCCAAGGTCTCGGGAACGCCCGGCAAAACCCGTCTGGTGAACCATTTCCGGATCGACGACGCCTGGTACCTGGTCGATCTGCCGGGGTACGGCTACGCCCGCACGTCGAAGACCGAGCGCTCGGGATTCTCGAAGCTCATCACCGACTACGTGCTGCGCTGCGAGCGGTTGCATTTCCTGTTCGTGTTGGTCGATATCCGGCTCGAACCGCAGGCTATCGACCTAAGGTTCATCGAGATGCTGGGCGAAAACGGCATTCCCTTCGGAATTATTTTCACCAAGGCCGACAAACTCTCGCAGACGCAGGCCCGCCGCAGCGTCGAGCGTTACGGCGCCGTGCTGGCCGAACAGTGGGAGGAGTTGCCGCCGATGCTCGTCAGCTCGTCGGAGAAGGGAATCGGCCGCGAGGAAATCCTCGGCTTCGTCGAGGAATGTCTGAAAGTTTGATTCTTTGTTGAAAAAACACCCTTCGCGCGACGTGTTTTTTCATCCTATTGTCCTATCTTTGCAGCATCAATAACCCCGCAGCGATATGGCTATCCATAAAATCAAAATCTTTACGGGCCGCGGTTCGGAATACCTGGCCAAGAAAATCGCCGCAAGTTTCGGCACGACGCTCGGAAAATCGGAGATTCTGAAATTCAGCGACGGAGAGTTCCAGCCCTGCTACAACGAGTCGATCCGCGGTTGCACGGTCTTCATCATCCAATCGACCTTCCCGCCCTCGGACAACCTGATGGAGCTGTTGATGATGATCGACGCCGCGAAACGCGCCTCGGCCTACAAGGTCGTAGCCGTGATGCCCTATTTCGGCTGGGCGCGTCAGGACCGCAAGGACCGTCCCCGCGTGCCGATCGGCGCCAAACTCGCCGCCAACCTGCTCATGGCTGCCGGCGTGGACCGTGTGATGACGATGGACCTGCACGCCGACCAGATTCAGGGCTTCTTCGATATTCCGGTCGATGCGCTCTACGCCAGCGGCATCTTCGTGCCTTACATCAAGAGTCTGAATATCGAGGACCTCTCGATCGCAGCCCCCGATATGGGCGGCGCCAAGCGTGCCAACACCTACGCCAAGCACCTCGGTACGCCGATCATCATTTCGCACAAGGAGCGCGCCAAGGCCAACGTCGTAGGCAAGATGACGGCCATCGGCGACGTCGAGGGACGCAACATCCTGATCGTGGATGACATGATCGACACGGCCGGAACGATCTGCATGGCTGCCGACATGCTTATGTCGCGCGGTGCGAAGAGCGTCCGTGCCGCCATCACCCACCCCGTATTGTCGGGCCCCGCCTACGAGCGCATCAACGACAGCGCCTTGGAGGAGGTGATCGTGACGGATACCATTCCGCTCAATCCCGACAAGGACCTGCACAAATTCACGGTGCTCTCCGTGGCTGATATCTTCGCCGACGTGATCGAGCGCGTGCACAACTACAAGGAGATTTCGTCGATCTTCTTCAAATAGCGTTCGTCCGGGGCGGACGTCGCGGCGGACCGCCGGATGCGAACGGTTATGGGGTTGCTTCACTGGGTGGGGCAACCCCTTTTTGGTCGGGTGAAAGGGAACTGTTTTGAGGGCCGCGGCCTGCGGAGGCCCGGCTAAAAGCCGGGTATTACGGGGAAATAGTTGCGAATATTGCTTTTTACCGTCTTCTGTCCTTGGACATGGCGGGCCTCCGCCGCCGGAGGCTGCGGCCCGCGCGGCTCAAAGAGTTGCAGTTTGCAGAAAAGAGCAATGCTGCGGAGCGGCGCTCGGCTGAGAGCGGGGTTTTACGATTGGCTTTGCCGCACAAATCATCTTCGGCGGCTTGGCCGGTCGCACCGAAGGTGCGAGCCGCCGAAGATGCAACGCCTGCGGCGTTGAGTCTGCCGCGAATGTCGATTTGCGAGTCGTAGCCTGCGGGGTGAGCGTAGCGAGCCTCCGCCCGGGGAGGCTACGG
>CANPHE010000069.1 GCA_947573795.1 uncultured Alistipes sp.
TGCGCGAGACGCTGGCCAAGACGGGCGCCGTGCCGTTGATGGATTTCGACCGCGAAGATACGGTGGAGATTCCCGTCATGCAGCGCGGTGCGGTGTACAGCGAGCCGCTGGCGATGTCGAACAGCGACTACAATCCTTTCCGCGAGGAGTATATCGATCCTACGGCACCCGATCCGAATGTCGATTTCACGGGTTTCGACGTCCCCTATAACGATGGGGCTCCTACCGTGTCGGACGCTGCTTCGGCCGGATTGCGGCCGGGAGGCGCAGCGTTGCGCGGAGGCCGTTCGGACGGAGCAAGGTTCGTAGGCGGCGGTGCGAACGTTGCCGCCGGAGGCGGAGAGGAGTTCGAGGAATTCGAGTCGGAGGGCGGATTCGGTGCCGATTTCGCGGCGGGTACGGCATTCGATGCGGCCGAGATCGAGGATTTTCCGTCGGTCGGGTTCGATGATAGCGCGACGACCGCAGAGGTGCAGCCTGCGGCCCGAAGTTCCTGGATGGATGCCACGGGCGACGGCGAGGATTCCGGCGAGAGCTCGCTCGAATTCATCGCTTCGTCGAGCGATGCCGAGCAGCAGCGTTTCGAGCTGGAGGAGCAGCCGCAGTTTACGCAGGCGTTGCCTTCCGTCGGAGGCTACGTCGTGGCGTTGATGGGTGGCCGGCTGGTCGCCGTGGACGTGCGGCGAGCCCGCGAACGCATTCTCTACGAGGAGTATCTGCATACGCTCGGTACTGGGGCGGCGGTGTGTCAGCAATTGCTTTTCGCCGAGCGCCTGGTGCTCTCGGACGACGAGTACGCCCTGTTGGAGGAGAATGCCGTAGAGCTTGCGGCGTTGGGCTTCGACGTGGATTTCTGCGGCGAAGGAGCCGTCGAAGTGAAAGGTACGCCGGCCGATCTTCCGGCCGATTCGGTGGATCGGATGCTCTACGATCTGTTGCAGGCTTTCTCGACGCCGCTGTCGCTCGGCGAAGTGCGGCGCGAGCGGATTGCTGCTACGATGGCGCGCGGTGCGGCCAGGGGGGCGTCGCGTTCGCTGACGCACGAGGAGTCCGATGCGCTGCTCGACCGGCTCGCCCGAAGCGGAAATATCAGTTTCTCGCCCTCGGGGAAACCGATTCTGGCGGAGATTACCGCCGAGGAGCTGCGGGCGAAATTCGATGCCTGAGTTCCCGGCCGAAGACAATAGTAGAAACAAGCTGCCGCAGTCTTGCAGAAAAGAGCTGTGGCCCCCGAAAAAAACAGATAATTATAGACGATTTTACACGAAACAGACCTTAAAATCCCGTTACTTTGCGGACAAGGGAGGGGTGGGGCCAATTGGTAAACGCGGCCAAGGGCCGCGAAACTTCGGCCGGCCCAAGCGAAATGACGGCCGAGAACCCAAGGCGGTGTAAAGTCGTAATCGTTACCGAAAAACAAATGCACATGAACCGTTATTTTCAGACACCTCCGGTAGTCAAGAACTTGATAATCATCAATGCGCTGGTCTTCATGGCCACGTCGCTGCTGCCCGTGGGCGATTGGATCATGCACTATTGCGCGCTCTCGCTCGGAACGCCGTTTTTCCGAACCTACCAGTTCGTGACCTACATGTTCCTGCATGCCAACTTCGAACATATCTTCTTCAATATGTTCGCGTTGTGGATGTTCGGCCGGACGCTCGAATACGAACTCGGGTCGAAACGCTTCCTGACCTACTACATGGTCTGCGGCATCGGTGCGGCATTGATCCAGTATTTGATCGCTGCCGCGCTGGGCGAATTGCCGTTGCTGCTCGTCGGAGCGTCGGGCGCCGTGATGGGGTTGCTGCTGGCATTCGGCGTGCTGCATCCCAATGCGGTCATCATGCTGTTGATACCTCCCATTCCGATGAAGGCCAAATGGTTCGTCATCATCTACGCCGTGATCGAGCTGTTCCTCGGATGGCGCGGCGTGGGCAATGTCGCCCATTTCGCCCACGTGGGCGGTATGTTGTGGGGCTTTCTGCTGCTCCGCTATTGGAAAAGTCGCGGTATCATCCGGTTCTGAGTCATGGCCGAAATGTATTACGATAACGGTCCGGGACGGCGGAACGAGAAGCGACGGCGGGGTTGGACGATGCGCTTGGCGGACGGTGCGGCGACTTTGTCGAGCATAGCGGTCGCCGTAGCACTGGTCGTCACCTATTTCGTTCCCCATACCGATCCGTCGCGGGTGTGGTTCTTCCCCGTGCTGGGGCTCGTCGCTCCGGCGATCTATGTCGCAGCGGTGATGCTGGCGCTCTATTGGGTGATCCGGTGGCGTCCGGTCCGCGCCGTGGCGATGTCGCTCGTCGTCTGTGCGGGACTTCCGTATGTCTCCTTGTTCTGGCGGCCCGAGCTGCGGCGCGATTACGGCGAAGCCGTCCGGGAGCGCGGTACGATCCGGGTGTTGACTTACAACGTGCGCTGCTTCTATGGCGAGGATCAGGAAAACAGCGCCGATACGATCGCGCGCTTCATCGCCGCGCAGGAGCCCGATATCGTTTGTTTGCAGGAGTTCAACGCCCGTCTGGCCGACCTTTCCGGGGAGTTCGGGGAGTTGCGGCAGCGCTACGAGAACGCCCGGTTCGATCCGGTGCCGTCGGGCGATACGCTCGCCGAAGCGCCGATGCTGGTGTTGAGCAAATACCGGATTCTGCGATCGGGGTCGGTCGTCGGACCCGGAACCTCGGTCTGGGCCGATCTGCGCGTGGGGGAGGATACGGTGCGCGTTTTCTGCAACCATTTGCACTCCACTTCGATCAATTCCGAGGACAACGACTATATCACCAACCGGCGGTTCTTGTCGGATACGGCCCGGGAGGTGAAATTCCGCAGCATGGCCGACCGTCTGCGGGAGAACAGCGTGCTGCGGGCGGCGCAGGCCGACAGTATCGTGCAGGCGATCGCCGCATCGCCGCGCCGCAGGATCGTCTGCGGCGACTTCAACGACACTCCCATGTCGTATGTCTACCGCACGATGGCGCGCGGGCTCAACGACGCCTTCTCCGAATGCGGATCGGGATATTCGCATACCTTCCGCGGATTTTTCGACGTGCTGCGCATCGATTACGTGCTCAGTTCGGACGACTTCGAGACCCGTTCCTACGAGGTGCCGAAGATCGATTGTTCGGACCACTATCCCGTCGTCGTGCTATTGAAAAAGAGTACTTCAAACAACTAATCCTCAATAATTATGATTTTCGATTCTCTCACGAACAGCGCGCGCTACTATTCGGTTTCGCCGCGCATGCAGAAAGCCTTCGAACTGATCGCTTCGACCGACTGGACCTCGGTGGAGCCGGGCATTCACGAACTCGACGGACGCGACATCTACGTCAACGTTATGGAACGCGAATTGAAGAAGAAGGGCGACGCCAAACTGGAGGTCCACAACGAGTATATCGATATCCAGGTGCTCGTGTCGGGCCGCGAAGAGTCGTTCGGCTGGAGCGACCGCAAGGCGTTGAAAGAGCCCGTAGGCGAGTTCGATGCGCAAAAGGATATCCAGTTCTTCGACGATGAGCCGCAGACCTACTACACGCTGCGTCCCGGTCAGTTCACGGTCCTGTTCCCCGAAGACGGGCATGCTCCGATGGTGGGCGAGGGCACGGTGCGTAAGATCATCGTCAAGGTGCGCAAGTAACGAGCTATAAATTGTAAAGATACGCCATGTCATTCGCAGAATTTCTTCCCGGTATCCGCTACGTCGGAGTGAACGATCGTACGACGACCCGTTTCGAAGCCCTTTGGACGCTTCCTTGCGGAGTCAGCTACAACGCCTATCTGGTCGTCGGCGAAAAGATCGCCCTGATCGATACCGTAGAAGCCTCGTTCGGAAACCGTCTTGTGGAAAACATCCGCGAGGAGATCGGCGACCGACCGATCGACTACCTCGTAGTCAATCATATGGAGCCCGATCACTCCTCCTCGATGGCCGCCCTGCGGCAGCTCTACCCGGCGATGCGAATCGTCGGTAACAGCCGTACGCTCGACATGATCCGCGGCTATTACGGCCTCGACGAGGGACTCTGCGAAGTCGGCGAGAGCGATACGATCGACCTGGGCGGTGCGACGCTCGCTTTTCGGATGATTCCGATGGTTCACTGGCCCGAGACGATGGCGACCTGGTGCCCCGAGCAGCGGGTGTTGTTCTCGGGCGACGCTTTCGGTACGTTCGGCGCACTCGACGGCGGAATCACCGATACGCAGCTCGACCCGGACCGCTACCGGGACGAGATGCGGCGATATTATGCCGCGATCGTCGGCAAATACGGCGGCCCCGTGCAGCAGGCGCTTCGCAAAGTGCGCACACTGCCCGTCGGGACGATCTGCCCGACGCACGGCCCCGTATGGCAACGGCATGCCGGGGAGATTCTGGAGGAATACGACCGGATGAGCCGCTGTGCGGGCGAACCGGGCGTCGTCATCGCCTACGGATCGATGTACGGCAATACGGAACGGGTGGCCGAATGCCTCGCCCGCGACCTCGCGGCCGAAGGTATCCGGAATATCGTCGTGCACAACCTCTCCTATGCCGACGAATCGGTCGTGCTGCGCGACGTTTTCCGCTACGATACGCTCGTCGTCGGAAGTCCTACGTACAATGCCGAGCTTTTCCCGCCCGTGGAACAATTGCTGCGCCGCATCGAGACCCGCAACATGCCCGGTCGGCGGTTCGCCTGCTTCGGTTCTTTCACCTGGGCCGGTGCGGCCGTGCGGCGTCTCGACGAGTTTGCCCGGCGGATGAAATGGGAAACGGTCGGCGAGCCGATCGAACTGCGGCAGGGATTCTCCGCGGCCGTGCGCGAATCGTGCCGAGACTTGGCCCGCCGAATCGCCGAAGGAATGCGCGAGGAGGCGGATCGAGAATAAACGCTCCGGAACCGGGAATCGCTCTCGGGAACCATCGAAATACGCCCTTCCGTCGATCGACGGAAGGGCGTATTTCGATATGGCGCTTCGGAGGCCGTTTATTTTCCGATCGCCCGATAGCGGAATCCGGCGGCGGCGACTTCGCGCTTATCGTAGATGTTGCGGCCGTCGACGATGACGTCGCCGCGCATGATGCGCCGCAACTGCGCCCAGTCGGGCATCCGGAACGCCTTCCACTCGGTGACGAGCGCCACGGCGTCGGCTCCTTCGGCCGCATCGTAGATCGACGAGGCGTAATGCACCCGATCGCCGATGCGACGGCGGCATTCGTCCATCGCCACCGGATCGTAGACGCTTACGGAAGCCCCCGCCGCGAGGAGTTTGTCGATGATGATCAATGCCGGAGCTTCCCGCATGTCGTCGGTTTCGGGCTTGAAGGCCAGGCCCCACAGGGCGATCCGTTTGCCCCGCAGTTCGCCCGTCAGGGCTGCGAGTTTCTCGAAGACGACCGACTTCTGCTGCTCGTTGACCCGCTCTACGGCTTCGATGACCTGCATCGGATAGCCGTGTTCGCGTCCGGTATGGGCCAGGGCCTTGACGTCCTTCGGGAAGCACGAACCGCCGTAGCCGCAACCCGGATAGAGGAATTTCGTGCCGATGCGGGCATCCGCACCGATGCCTTTGCGCACCATATCCACGTCGGCGCCTACGCGGTCGCACAGGTTGGCGATGTCGTTCATGAACGAAATGCGGGTGGCGAGCATGGCGTTGGCGGCGTATTTGGTCATTTCGGCCGAAGGAATATCCATGAACAGCACCCGGAAATTATTGATGAGGAAGGGACGGTAGAGCCGGGCCATCAGGTCGCGGGCCCGCTCGCTGTCGACGCCCACGACGACGCGGTCGGGCGACATGAAATCCTTGATGGCGTTACCCTCCTTCAGGAATTCGGGATTCGACGCTACGTCGAAGGGGATGTCGCAGCCCCGCGCCGCGATCTCCTCGGCGATCTCCTCCCGCACCCGCTGCGACGTACCGACGGGCACGGTGCTTTTGGTGACGAGCAGCGTATATTTGCGGATATGGCGGCCGAACGTGCGTGCCACTTCGAGGACGTAGCGCAGGTCGGCCGAACCGTCCTCGTCGGGCGGCGTGCCGACGGCCGAAAAGACCACTTCCACGTCGTCGAGACACGTCGTGAGGTCGGTCGTGAAATGGAGCCGTCCCGCCTGCGCGTTGCGGCGCACGAGCTCCTCCAGTCCGGGTTCGTAAATCGGGATGACGCCCCGGTTCAGTGCGTCGATCTTCTCGGTGTTCGTATCCACGCAAGTGATGTCGAGGCCCATCTCCGCAAAGCATGCGCCCGAAACGAGGCCGACGTAACCCGTGCCTACGATAGCGATTTTCATCATGGTCGTTCGATATTATTTCGGAAGGTAAAGATACGACCTTTTTTACAATCCGGAATACTAAACGAGGCTTTGCATTCGTTTTTTTCGTATCTTCGCATCCGCCGAACGAATTATCGACAAAATGAAACGAAATTTTACATTTTTCCTGCTATTCGGTTTGTGCGCGATTTTCGCGACACGACGCGCCGGTGCTGTACCGGCCATACCGCATCCGATCGAATATACGCAAAGCGACGGAACGCGTCTCAAAATCCGAATCATCGGTGACGAATTCCTGCATTATACCGTTTCCGAGGAGGGGTATACGCTCACGGGCGGCGACGACGGCGATCTCTACTTCGCGACGCTTTCGCCCGACGGACGGCTGGTCCCGACGGCCGTGAAGGCTCGTCCGTTGGGTGCCCTTCCGGCCGCTCAGCGTGCCGAGGTGTCGAAACTCGTGCGGGGAATCCGCCCGGCGATGACGACCGAGATGCGCGAACGGATGGCCGCCCTGCGATCGCTCTCCCCCGCCTCGGCTCCGGCAGCCGCGGCCCGTGCGAATACGCTGCCCAATCCTCCGGGCCGCATCTCCTCGGCCCCGACGACGGGGCGCGTGCGGTCGTTGATCCTGCTCGTGGAGTTCCAGGACCGGAAATTCGCGACGCCCTCGCCGCAGCAGGCCTTCCAAAATCTGCTCATGCAGACCAATTACAGCTCCAACGGAGCGATGGGCAGCGCCCGCGATTACTACCTCGACAACTCCAACGGCAAGTTCGATCCCGATTTCGTGGTCGCAGGCCCTTATACGGTCTCGCACAACTCCCTCTATTATGCCGGATCGTCCGGTACGGAGAATGTCGCCGAACTGATCGTCGAAGCGTGCCGGGCAGCCGATAAGGATATCGACTTCTCGCAATTCGCCGACGGCGGCGTCATTCGCGACGTCTTCGTCTTCTACGCCGGACAGGGACGTGCGGCGGGCGGAAACTCGACGACCATCTGGCCGCACCGCTGGGATGTGCGGGGCGACCGTCGCTATACGGCCGTGTATCTCGACGGCGTGAATTTGCAGGGTTACGCGTGCTCCTGCGAGTTGAACTACTATTCGCAGATGGATGGCATCGGAACCTTCTGCCACGAATTCGGCCACGTGCTCGGATGGCCCGACTTTTACGATACGGACTATGATAGTTCGGGCGGCACGGCCACGGCACTGGGGAACTATTCGCTCATGTGCTCGGGCAGCTACAACAACAACGGCCGTACTCCGCCCGCCGTCAACATCCTCGAACGCTGGATGGTCGGCTGGGCCGAACCCGAGGAGATCGCGGACATGGGTGTTTTCGAACTCGGTCCGGTGTGGGAGGACCGAGGATTCCTGGTCCGCACGCCCGTCGAGAACGACTATTTCCTGCTCGAATGCCGTGGGGTGAGCGGTTCGAAATGGGATAGTTACATCACGACCTCGGGAGGGGGTATGATGGTTTATCATGTCGACTATACGTCGAAATACCAGAATGCCTGGCTGTCGTCCAACAACCTGAACGCCAATCCGCAGCACGAGTGCATGAAGATGCTGCCCTCCTACGGAAGCGGACAGAACGCCGATTATTTTTATCCCGGGCAGCACAATGCGACCGCACTGACTTATGAAGGCAACAGCAACTACCGTTCGTGGAGCGGCTCGGAACCGAACGTCGATTTTTCGTCGATCCGTCTGCAAGGCACCCGGGTTCAATTGTTGGTCGAAGGCGAACTTCCCGACGTCGGGTTTGCCGCGGATGCGGCCCAATACGACGCCGTGATCCGCTGGAACGGCGATCTGGCCGGGTCGTGGCGCATACGCTGGAGCGATGCCACGGGGCGCCAGATCGGCAACCAGACCGTGAAGGGCTCGGTATTCCATATCGGCGGTCTGACGCCGGATGCGACCTACGAAGTGGGGATCACGCCGCTGGGCGGCCCCTATTACGAATCGGAACAGACTTTCGAACTGACGACCCAGCCCCGCAATACCTCCCGCAGACCCCATATCGCTCTGGCTGCCGACGGTTATCGCAGCGGAGAACCCTTCGCACTGCGCCTGCTGGACGGGCCGCAGAACGTCCGCACCGTCATCTGGTACGTCGACGAACAGGCCGCAGACAGCTATCTGACGCTCGATGCGGGCGAACACCTGATCTCGGCGATCGTCGTCACGGAGACGGGCCGATTCTATCTGATGAAATACATTACCGTAAAATAGACCGCGTATGATCCGCTTCAAACAGATCGCCCTGCTGCTTTTGGCCGCACTTTGCGGCGCCTGCTCGAGCGACGACACCGACAAAACGCTGCAACTGCAACGCAATGCCCTGCTCGAATCGCAGCAGATCGGCATCTACTGCCAGGGGGAACCCCTGCTGCTTTTCGACAAGACGAAGCATCAGCTCTATATCGATCCCAACGAGGCGTTGTTCCGCATCCAGGACGATCTGGGACAACAGTACGTGGAGATCGATCTCTCGGGACTGCCCACGACGAACGGTCCTGCTACGGGAACGATCCGCGGCACGTTCGCAGGTATCACGGAAACGCAGCTTTCGGGCGTCGTGCTGTTGAACAATGCCTCCGGACAACTGTGGTTGTGGACCGATAACGGCCGCTGGGGAATGATCGTCCCCTGGCCGCGGTTCTGACATTCCGGTCGCCGGATTCGCCGCAACGGTTCGATCCGAAAGCTCCGGAGCCGTGCGAAACGCCGCTGTCGGGAAGACCTCGACAGCGGCGTTTTTTCGCGGATTTGTTATTCGCATGCCGTTGCAATTAGGGCGGTGGCGGATAACACTTATATATATAAAAAGCGGCCTCGAAAATCCCGTTTTTAGCGGGTGCCCGAGAAGCCGAGAACCGTCGACTGCCCGAAGCGAAAATGCGGTCGAGTAACCGGGAAGGTGTAAGGTGCTTACAGGTATCTTACACAAAACTTTCATCAATTCGCCGCTATACTTTTGCGGGTTGCACCGGAAGCCCCTGCCAGAGG
>CANPHE010000070.1 GCA_947573795.1 uncultured Alistipes sp.
GTATGGCCAAGTACAACCAGCTGCTCCGCATCGAGGAGGAACTGGGCGAGGAGGCTGTTTACGGTTACAAGAAGGTATACCGCAAGTAATTCCGGCTCTGCGGCCCGCTTGAGGCCGTAGAATCACAAAAGGGGCTGCCAACTGTATTGTTGGCAGCCCTTTCTGTTTATCGGGCATACGAGTCGTAGAAGTCGATACGTTCCCGGCAAAGTGGTGTTACGATTTGTCCGAGTCGTTTCACGCGTTCGATATGCCGGGATAGCACCTCGGGCGGGACGACGAATTCCGGATCATATCGAGCGGCTGTTAAAAACAGATTCAGATAGTGTAGGGTCTGCATTGCATGAATCTTATCCGGTTCGAACAAGAGCGGCAGTTTTCCCGACAGGGTTCGCAAGCGTTGGTGGAGTATCCGTATGTCGGATGTCTCGGCTTCGAATCCGTGGAAGACAAAGAAAAGCGTTCGGAAATAGTACACGGCTGCTTGTGCCGAAGCGAATGCCGCTTCGCGGGCGTGTTCCGGATCGATTTGTTGCTCGGCGAATTCGATGAGTCTGTCGGCGAGCGAAAGAAAAGTCTGCGCATACTTTGTCGCGTTGTTCGCTGCAAGTCCGAAATCGAAATCCGACTTAGGCCGTGCGAACTTGCGGTTGTGGGAACAATAGAGCACGATTCCCTCTTTGCGTGCGAAGTAGAAAAAGGGGGTGTAATAGGTCTCGATATCCCGGCGTGAATGAACATAGATATTGATATACGGTACGCCATGCCCGACCCAGGGGATTTTCATTTTCAGATAACGTTTTGCTTCCATCCAATTGTAAAGTGGCTCGCTGTCGGTAATGACCAATAGGTCGTAGGCAATGGGATCGCTGAAGGGCGTTCGGCCGGCCATTTTGCCGAATAGCAGGATGTATGCGGGATCGAGCAGTTCGCGCAGCACGTCTGCGATTTGTGCCGTCTTCGCCGGATTGTAAAGCGTTTCGGGCGCGATTTGCGGCTCGGATATAAGGTTTTGATTCGTTTCCATGTTGTGGGTTATTAGATATTTGACAATGGTTTCGATTAGCGATTGTATGCTAATCCGGAGGCAGGATATGGAAACAAATTGGGATGTTGCAGGGCGGGAACCGCCTGCGGCTGGCCTTTCGGCTGGTCTGTACCGTGGTACGGACAATGTGTGATGTTCGCATAAAATAAAAAGTGCGCAGCTGCGAACATCACACATTACTATATTTCAAGCTCTGGGAAGTATCGTTCACGGGCGAAAGCCCCAACGATTCTGCGCATAGGGTTAGTCCATACTGCCCAAGAGCGTATAGAAATATAGAGTTTATGTTGTGATATTCGCAAGGGCAAAGATACGACAATTTTGTGAAATAAAAAATAGTTGTCGGGTACTGCGGTTCGTCGCCAGCGGCGGATTGTCCGAGTTTTCGGCGAGAGGCAGTCCGCCGCCGGGGGAGGCTACGGCTCGCGCGATCTGAAAGATCGCAGTTGACGGGAATAATCTTCTTTGAGGTGCGGGGCGAGCCTCAGTTTGCAGAAAAGACTCATCTTCGGCGGCTGGGCCGGTCGCACCGAAGGTGCGAGCCGCCGAAGATGCAACGCCTGTGGCGTTGAGTTTCCGGTGAATGTCGATTTGTGGGCTACGGCTCGCGCGATCCGAAGGATCGCAGTTTACCGGAATAATCATCTTTGGCGGCAGGGGTGTCTGCGGGGCGAGCCTCAGTTTGCAGAAAAGACTCATCTTCGGCGGCTGGGGGCGTCGCACCGAAGGTGCGAGCCGCCGAAGATGCAACGCCCGAGGCGTTGAGTTTACAAGCGAAAGTTTTTTTGTTCCAGGCTCTTAGCCGGGCGCCGAAGATGCAACGCCCGAGACGTTGAGTTTATTGCGAATGTCGAAAAGCTGCCTCTCAGCAATAACACTCGACATCCTGCGGCGTGATACATTCTTCTGAGAGAATAATCAACCGTTCGACGACGTTGCGCAGCTCGCGGATATTGCCCGTCCAGGGCATGCGTTGCAGCGTCTCCATAGCTTCGGGAGCGATCGTTTTCGGTGCTACGCCGTATTCGGCCGCTATGGTCTGCAAAAAGTGTTCGACGAGCATCGGGATATCCTGCGCATGTTCGCGCAGTGCCGGAACCCGCACGACGACGACCGCCAGACGGTGGTAGAGGTCCTCGCGGAAGTTTCCCTTGCGGATCTCCTCCTTGAGGTCCTTGTTCGTGGCGGCTATCACGCGGACATTGACCTCGATATCCTTGTCGCTGCCTACGCGGCTGATGCGGTTTTCCTGCAAGGCGCGCAGCACTTTGGCCTGGGCCGACAGCGACATGTCGCCGATCTCGTCCATGAAAAGCGTGCCGCCGTCGGCCAGTTCGAATTTGCCCTTGCGCTGCTTGATGGCCGAGGTGAAAGCGCCGCGCTCGTGGCCGAAAAGCTCGCTTTCGATCAGTTCGGAGGGGATGGCCGCGCAGTTCACCTCGATGAATGCCGCCGCCGCGCGGGCGCTCTTGGCGTGGAGCCAGCGTGCCACGAGCTCCTTGCCCGTGCCGTTCTCTCCGGTCACCAGCACGCGGGCTTCGCATGGAGCCACTTTCTCGATAAGCTGGCGCACGTGTTCGATCTCGGGCGATATGCCGATGATGCGCTGGGCCTGCGAGGCGTGGGCCCGGCGGCACCGTTTGGCCGGTGCGGCTATGTTTATCGCGGGGGCGGGTTGCTCCAGCGTGCGGTGGATCGATTGCAGCAGCCGGTTCATGTCGATGGGTTTGGTCAGATAATCCTGCGCCCCGCGACGCAGGGCGTCTACGGCCGAGTCGATCGACGCTTCGTTCGCGAGTGCGATGAACGGGATGCCGGCGTCGGGTACCTTGCATTTCGTGTCGGAGAGGATCACGTCGAACGGAATTCTGCCGCAGAGTTCCGAAGCTGCGGTTTCGTCTTCGGCGGTCTCGGCCGAGAACCCTTCGTATTCGAGCCTTTCGCGAAGAATGTTTCGCACACTTTTTGATCGGTCCAGAATTAAAACTTTTGCCATAGCTTGTTTTTCCTGAAATTTTACCTACTTTTGTCCCAAAGTTATGACTTTCCGTGTTGTAAACCTAAATTCCGCAAAGGATCGCCGGTCGGCGCGGAGGGGTTCGAAAACGTCCTGAACAGGTCTATCGCCACGAGCCGTCGAGAAACTTCGGCGGACGTTTCGTAACAGCGGGACGGACTGCATTTACTATATGAAAAAGAATTACAATTACACGCGACGCAAGCTGTTTCTGCCCGAGTACGGGCGTCATATCCACGAGATGATCGACTCGCTGCTGGAGATCGAAGACCGTCGCGAACGCAACCGCCAGGCACGTGCCGTGATCGCCGTGATGGGCAACCTCAATCCGCTGCTGCGCGATACGGCGGACTTTACCCACAAACTGTGGGATCACCTCTTTATTATGTCTGATTTCCAGCTCGATGTGGATTCTCCCTATCCGCGGCCTTCGCGTCAAGACCTGACCGTAGCGCCTCGGAGAATGGCCTATACCCAGGGCCGCATCGCTTTCAAACACTACGGCAAATACGTCGAGCGGATGATCCGTTCGCTGGGGAATGAACCGGACCGCGAGGCGGTGTCGGCCACGGTGGACAATCTGGCCCGTTATATGCGCACGAAGAGCTACGAATACAACCAGGAGCATCCGAACAACGAGGTGATCGTAAAAGACATCAAACGCATGTCCGACGGTGCTATCGAAATCGATGAAGTGGCTTTGAATAATCTCCGAAGCGAATATAAACAGCACTTTTCGGTGCGTCCCCAGAAGGGGCAGCCGCAGCGTCGTCAACAGCAGCAACAGAAGAACCGCTTGCAGCACGGTCGGAATTTTACGAAAAACAATGCTCCGCATCGCAATTCCATGAAATAAAATGACGGATTTTGTGTAAAATTGCTATCTTTGTACACTCTAACCGTGAAAACGTCATTAAATGAGTAAGCAAACGCTTTTCGTTACGTTGACGGCGGCCGTGGTCTTGTGCGGCTGTCAGTCGTCGAAAGTGAAGATTTCGGGCCGGTTCGTCGGCAGCGATGCCCGGAGCATTTATCTGGAGCAGGTGACGCCCCAGGCGCAGACGATCGTCGATTCGACGCTGCTCGATGCCGAAGGCGGCTACCGTTTCCTGCTGCGGGGTGTGGAGCGTACGCCTTCGCTTTACAACGTGGTCTATAACGGTGAACGGATTCCGCTGCTGTTGGCGGGCGGAGATCGGGTGACGCTCGGTTCCGTGGGCAGCGTCATCCGCAACTATACGGTCGAAGGTTCCGCCGAGTCGGCGTTGCTGGGCGAGTTCTACCGCGATTTCGTGGCGGGAGCGCAGCAGCTCGACCGCATGGCGGTGCGATTCGCCCACGAAAACCTTTCGGAGGCGGAGCGCAAGCAACTCGCCGAGGAATACGGACGCGAATATTACCGCATCCGCCGCGAGCAATTGCGTTTCATCGTCGAGAACTCCTCGTCGTTGGCTGCGGTCTACGCGCTTTACCAGCGGCTTCCGGGCGATACCTATCTTTTCAACGGCGACAGCGACGTGGTTTATTTCCGTACGGTCGCCGAGGCGGTGGGGGAGCGTTATCCCGAGTCGCCCTATCTGGCATCGTTGCGCGCCGAGATCGCCCGTATGGACGCCGGCATCAGCCTCGCGTCGCAAATCTCCGAGACGAGTTATCCCGATCTGGAGTTGACCGACATTTTTGGCAAGAAAGTCCGGTTGTCGTCGCTCGCGGGCAAAGTCATTCTGCTGGATTTCTGGTCGGCAGAGTTGGGAAACAGCAATGTTTTCAATGCCGAATTGAAGGATATCTACGGCAAGTTCGCCGGTGCCGAGATTCCGTTCGAGGTCTACCAGGTCGCGATCGATACTTCGAAAGCGCTGTGGATTACGGCCGTGCAGGAACAACAGCTGCCTTGGGTTTCGGTCAGCGATCTGCGCGGAAGCGCTTCGAATGCACTGGCGCTTTACAACGTACAGAAATTGCCGGCCAATTTCCTGATCGACAAGGAGGGAAACATCGTCGCCAAGAATATCTACGGTAAAAGCCTCGAAGACAAGCTCGCCGAGCTGACCCGATAGATTCCCGTCCTGCGTTGCGAGGGGCGGACCGGGGGCTTGTAGAAATGGCTGAACCGAGGTTTTGTGGGGCTGAGGCCTTGCAGAAAAGGCTGGACCGAGATTTTGTGGGGCCGGGGCCTTGCAGAAAAGGCTGGACCGGGGCCTTGAGAGGGGCGGATGATGCCTTTTCGGCGCGGAAACGCTCCGCAGGTGTTCCGATCACGGATGGATGAACGGGGACCGGGCCGCTTCTGCTACGGAGTGCCGATGCTCCTCGGCCGAAAAAAGAGAGGCTGCCGATGATTCAACGGCAGCCTTCTCGATGAAAAAAAGAGATACATGTATTATTTCGCATCCGACATACACCTCGGAGCCGGGGACGAGGCTTTCGCCCGGGAGACCGAACGGCGTTTCGTCGCCTGGCTCGACGAAGCGGCGCAGGACGCCGAAGCGATCTTCCTCGTCGGGGATGTCTTCGATTTCTGGTTCGAATACGGCCGGGTTGTTCCGAAAGGTTTCGTTCGTACACTGGGCAAACTGGCCGAACTCACCGATCGCGGTATCCGCGTGGTCTTCTTCACGGGCAATCACGATATGTGGGTCACGGATTACCTGACGCGCGAATGCGGTGTCGAAATCCGCACTTTTCCGGAGGTGCTCCTGCTCGGCGGTCAGCGTGTTTTCGTCGCTCATGGCGACAATATGCGCATCGAGCACCAGCCTCTACTGCGGTTAATGAATCGTATTTTTCGCTCGCGGACGCTGCGATGGCTCTTTTCCTGGGGCGTGCATCCCGACCTGGCGGTGAAATTCGGCCGCTGGTGGAGCGGCAAGTCCCGCAAGGCGCACGGTGCGGCGGAAAATCTCGGACCTTCCGTCACCGAGCCCTTGATCGCCTATGCCCGCGACTATGCCGCGACGCACGAGGTCGATCATTTTGTCTTCGGACACATGCACTACGCTCGCGATTACCGCGACGATGCGCTGCACGTCGTCTGCCTCGGCTGCTGGGAGGCGAATCCGGCTGTCGCGGTGCTCGACGCACAGGGTGCAATGACTCTCAAACGACTCTCACGATGAAACAATACCTCGACTTGTTGCGCCGCATCACTACGGAGGGCGTCGTGCGCGGCGACCGTACCGGCACCGGCACGAAAGGCGTCTTCGGGCATCAGATGCGTTTCGATCTCCGCGAAGGATTCCCTTTGCTGACGACCAAACGCGTTTTCCTGAAGGGGGTGATCCACGAACTGCTGTGGTTCCTGCGCGGCGACACGAACATCCGTTATCTGGTCGAAAACGGTGTCCATATCTGGGATAACGACGCTTATCGGTATTACACCGAGCGCTGTTCGCATGCGGGCATCGCGCCGCTCGACCGGGAGGCGTTTCTCGCGGCGGCGGGGGAGTCCTCGCCGATCGAGGGGTATCGTTACGGCGATCTGAACCATGTTTACGGCTACCAGTGGCGTTCGTGGCCGCTGCCGGACGGCGGTGCGATCGACCAGATCGCGCAGGCGGTCGATACGATTCGCCGCAACCCCGAGTCGCGCCGCATTCTCGTCTCGGCGTGGAACGTCGCCGAAGTGGGGCAGATGGCCCTACCGCCTTGTCACGTGCTGTTCCAGTTCTTCGTGGCCGAAGGGCGGCTGTCGTGCATGCTCTACCAGCGCAGTGCCGATACGTTCCTCGGTGTGCCGTTCAATATCGCGTCTTATGCCTTGCTGACGCAGATGATGGCGCAGGTCTGCGACCTCGAACCCGGAGAGTTCATCCATACGCTGGGCGATACGCACCTCTATCTCAATCATCTGGATCAAGCTGCCGAGCAGCTTTCGCGCACGCCCCGGCCGCTGCCCCGCATGCGGCTCAACCCGGCCGTGAAGTCGATTTTCGACTTCCGCTACGAGGATTTCACGCTCGAAGGCTACGATCCCTGGCCCGCGATCAAGGCCCCCATGTCTTTTTAATCCGTAATGTTATGATTTCCATTATCGTCGCTGTCGCCGAAAACGGCGTGATCGGTGACCGAAACAATCTGATATGGCATATTTCCGAGGACCTGAAGCGTTTCAAGGCCCTCACGACGGGGCATCCGATCGTCATGGGGCGGCGAACCTACGAATCGCTCGGACGGCCGCTGCCCAACCGGGAAAACGTCGTCGTCACGCGGCAGCATCTCGATCTTCCCGGGTGCCGGGTCGCCCATTCGCTCGACGAGGCTCTGGCTGCCTATCCGGCGGACGAGGAGGTGTTCGTGATCGGCGGTGCGCAGATCTATGCCGAGGCTTTGCCGCGGGCCGATCGGTTCTACCTTACGCGGGTGTCGCACGCCTACGAGGGCGATACGCTTTTCCCCGCCTGGAATGAATGCGACTGGCGGCTGGTCGACAGCCAATCGTTCCCCTGCGGCGCCGACTATCCCCATCCTTTCGTTTTCGAGACCTACGAGCGGCGGTAGCGACGTCGGTATATGGAAAACGAGCCCTCGTTGTCGCGAGGGCTCGTTCGTTGTCGTGAGCGGGTTTATTCTTCGTAGAAGATTTCCAGGATGCTGGAATCTACCCAGTCCTCGTCCTTTTCTTCGTGGCGAATGTCGATGCGCGAAATATAATCGCCGTCCATCGTGTAGCGATAGGTCGTAGAGGCCGTTTCGCGTCCGTTTTCCTTCAGGGATATCTTGCTCGGCAGCGTCCGGAATCGGTTTCCGGCGATACCCAGCAGACTGCATACGTCGAGGTCCCAGGCCTCGAAAGCCTCGATTCCGTACAGGTCCAGATTCAGGTTGTTCGGCAGCCCGGAATCGTTCGTGAACGCGTAGGTTTCGATCTCATCGACCTTGCCGGATTCGTAATAGGTTAGGACATATCCGCTGAGGTTTCCGTCCGAAACGGTGAAGACGCATTCGTCCCGGTCCGAGGAGTCTTGCCATATCGTTTTGGCGATGTATCCGTCGGAATCGTAGGAGAAGGAGAAAGAACCGCTGTCCGGCCATCCGCCGCTCTTCGCACGTCCGTTTTCCAGATCGAAGGAACAACTGTCGTACTCTTTCGTCAGGGTGACGCGGTTCGTGCCGTAAGTGATGCGGGTCACGACGTCGTTCTGTTTCGTTGTGTCGGCGCCCGGGTAGTTGTTGTAACGGTCGGTTTCGCGAATCTCCGTGATTCGGTTTTGGGAGTCGTAGGTAAAGTGCATCGTGTATTTCATGTCTCCCTGAATCGAGACCCGAATGCGGGAGACACGCCGGGGCAGCGGATCGGTGGACGATATTTCCTGTGCCGGGAAGACCAGTTCGCCGATCGTCCATCGGTTGCCGTCCTGGACGAGTACGATGCTTTGCTCGCCGTATACCTTCGGAGCCCGGAAGGAGAGCGAGGTCGTCGTTACTTCGATGATTTCGGCCTCCGTTTCGGTCTGGACCGCAGCCCGCACCTGGACGGCTTCGCCGCGCAGAAAGATTCGGCAGTCGGGCGTGAACCCGCTGCCCTTGATCGTCACGACATCGTTGGGCTTGATGGGCGTCGCCGGGCTCGATTTCGGGACCGTGATCCCGGTGACGGGACAGGCGGGTGAATCCTTTTTGGATTCGCAGCCGCAGAGCGCGACCGTCGCGAGGAGTAAGAATAACAGTTTTTTCATGGGAATTATCCTTATAACTACCCTTCCGAATACCACAAAGACGCTTCGCCATC
>CANPHE010000071.1 GCA_947573795.1 uncultured Alistipes sp.
ATCCCGACAGCACGACATTCGTGCTCAGACCCATATCCGGCAAGGAGTTCGACCGTGAAGCGATTGTGAAACTCGCGCCCGAACCCGTGGCCAAGATCGAGCCCCGGCCCCAGTGGCGGAGCGGCATCGAGTCTCAGCAGGCCGAGGAGGACCCCGCCGAGATGGCCCGAAAATACGTCGCTTGGACCGGGAATGCAGATATGCGAAATGTGATGCTCGATGCCGTGACGATATCTGCAGAACGGCAGTTGGAGAAACAGAAGCTCCAGGACTGGTCCAAACCCGAATATCGGAAGGCGAATCACACTTGGACCGATACCATGATTAAACGATACGGAGCATACAGCATTCTCGATGCTATTCAGCGTATGCCGGGTATCTCGGTGAAGGGCAACCGCCTTTATTACCAGGGCCGCACTGTGGTGATAGCCGTCGACGGGCGGATTTGCCGTACCTACGGACCTGCTGGGTGCGCAAACGAGTATATGCAAATGCTGCCACTGCTTGGGGTTGCGAATTCCCAAAGCGACGTTAATATTCACGCCTGGAGAACGAAGGTCCTTCAGTCTGGCTCTGCAGATATCGTCGATTATCCGCTCGAAGCCTACTATCCAATCGAATATGTTTCCCGACTCGACCTGCTGGATGGCAATGCGGCATTCAGCATTTGGGGGCATGAGGCATCGGGCGGCGCGATCTCTATTACGTTAAAATCCGGTGCCGAGTGGGATGCCTTACACCGTGAAAACATGCGTGCCGATGTACTGGTTGCCAAACCGTTGGGGTATCAAACTCCGGCACAGTGCTACACTCCGGCATACGACATCCCCGAAACGCTGAAATCCCAGGTACCCGATTTCCGGACGACACTCTATTGGAATCCGGCGGTGAAAGCCATAAATGGCCGGGCTGCCGTCGAATGCTATCTGAACGATGCGGCCTCGCCGGTGCGGGTAGAGATTGAAGGACTGAATAACGGAAAGATCGTTTCGTCCGATTGTCGGGGCGGAAAATGAAAGATCGTCTTCGGCACCCGGTCAAGAACCGGGAAAGTGAAAGACTAAAAGTTCAGACTATTATATATTTACATTAAGTACACCTTAAAACACTATCACCTCGCAAAAGTCCCCTCCCTCGGGAAGGACTTCGATTTGGAAATGCAACCGCGGGACCCCAACCGTCCAAAGTAGAGCTGCGATCGAAAAACCTACGAGGGATAAATTGTTTGCCTAATTTTAATTCGGCCAACGGATTATTTCCTATATTTGTTAGGTTTCTTAATCGAATGTAAATAATCGCGATATGTTGTTGCTGTATCTGCTTTTTTTGATCGTAATCGTCTTTTGGGCAAGCGCTGCGGTATATATAAGAGGAATCAAGGCGGGGAAAGATTCGGTTGCGGGGCCGATGATAGTCTTGTTGATCGGTGGTGCGGAGACTTTGATTTCCTGGTTTATCTATATGCAACTGTACTATTACGGTATGAGTATATTCACATACATGATCTCCTCCGTCCTCTTGTTCGCGGCTGTATATTGGTTCGTGGATAGACTGTTGAAACCCTATCTGTTGGTCAAAAGCAGTTTTAATGCCGTGAAAAGGAGCGTTATGATAACGACATTCGTAATCCTGTTATCGTGTCCGGCTTGTGTGGGAGTAACTTACATGCTTGACAATTCATATCCCGGGCCCAACAGCGCCATGCAGTATTCGAACTACGTGTTCGAAGGCGATTCCCTCGCATACGCAATACAAGATACGATCTCCGATAGCGATGAGACGTTTTACGATGAGGTGCCGGAGCCGGATTTTGATGCGGCATCGTATGAGGAGTCGGCTTTCGAGAGCACCGAAACCGACGATGAACCGGTCTTCGCCCCCGGCATATCGGATTGGTCGAGCGGGAAATGTTATTTCGCAGGCACGGGCGGATTCCGTCTCGTGGATTTTTTCATCAACGACGGCGACCGGTGTATCCGGGTAACGTCCTCGCCTGCGGATATGTTCAACATGTATGCTTATACGGGCACTTCGGACGGATGGCACCGTTTCAGGAAGTACCGGCTCGTGGCCGAGGCCCCAAAGATGGAAACGAAGGACCTGTCGGGCAATCCGATGACGATAAAGATTCCGGTCATTGCCGGCTCCAAGACGAAATACCGGAAAGAGTACCAGGACGGCTATGTGCTCATCGCGGAAGATGCGCATGCGTTTATCGACGATGAATCGTTCCCCGGGGTTGACAAAAACAGTTTTTGGGCAGCTTGGAACAGTACCTTCGGTGAAAACTGGTGCCAGACCACCGGAGGCGGCAGCGCATCCGCCGCTTCGCAAGATGCGAATGGCAGCACCTCCGATTACAGCGTGGGCAAATGCAAATATTGCGGCGGAAACGGGAAGTGCTCCACATGCGGAGGAAGCGGATTCGTCGATCATATGGGAGATATTCAGCAGTGTCCGTCGTGTCGGGGATTCGGTAAATGTTTCAATTGCGGCGGAAGCGGACTCCAAATATGATCCGCTCTGTCGCGGCCGAAGAACGCTTTTTTTCAGGTTGGGGCATCCGATCTCCTCAATGAAACGATGCGAACGGTCCGGATACCTTCGGGGCAGTATCCGCTCCTGCCCGAACTCGCTATTGGTTGGAAATGGACGTAACGGAGCCCCGAATCGGACGGTAGAAATTAATCCGACCTTTCCCTACTGCGGTAGCAAGGGCATACGATCGAATTCGGCTCGAATGGCCGAGCCGTTCCGGCAGAAACGACGCATGGTTGTCGCTGAAAGCGGCACGCCGTTGCCATTCTATTGAAATCGAACGAAAAATAATTGCTGTAAAATTTGGTTTATAAAATAAACCTATTTAAATTTGCAACATCAAAAAGGGGAAGAGTACGACGTCGCGCGAGTTTACCCTTTTTCTTTTCGATATATTGTTTATAAAATAAACCGATTTTGCAAACTTAAAAAAAGCACAGACAATGGAAGATCAAAAACTCTCCGCACAGGAAAGCATGGCCTTGATAACAGCCATGATCGAAAACTCCAAACACCGCGTGGCGGGACCGAATCTCCGGATTTCGGTCGTATGGGCCCTGCTCTCGATCGTTACTGCCATAGTGGTATTTATTGCGCTGCTCACTACCGGTAATCCCGCTTTCAATTGGCTTTGGTTGGCGATCCCGCTTATCGGCCTCCCTGCGAATCTCCTTCTGTCTCGAAAATGCCAGACCGAAGCGAAGGTCCGCACCTTCATCGATCGGGTGCACGACGGTCTTTGGCGAACGGTCGGCCTCGTGGCGATCGTGCTCGTACCCATATGCCTGGTATTCAACCTTTACGGATATCCTCAGGCATGGAGGGCGATGTTTTTTTACGCGTTCGTGGTCGTAGGGCTCGCAGCTGCCGTGCAGGGTATCCTGCTGCAAGAGCGTTCCTACGTATTCGGCGGAATATTCTCCGTAATCGCCGGTTTCGTAGTGATCGCAGTCAGCCTGTGCGGGATTCCGCTGCTCGTAGTCTGGGTGCTTCCGCTCTACGCGGTCTGCTTCCTGCTGATGTTCATCGTTCCGGCCGTCATCGTCGGTAAGAAACTCCAGCGATGAAAGAGCTCGATCCGCTGCTTCATTCGCAGCTGCGTCTTGCGGTGATGGCGATTTTGATGAATGTGGAAGAAGCCGATTTCGTCTACCTCAAGGAGAAAACCGATGCGACGGCCGGGAACCTCAGCGTCCAGTTGGACAAACTCTCCGTTGCCGGATATATCACCGTCGAGAAAGGTTTCGTAGGCAAAAAGACCCGAACGACCTGCCGGGTGACGGAAGCGGGCAAAGCGGCTTTCGGGGAGTATGTCGAGACCCTGAAAGAGTACCTCGGATTGTAATACGATGCAGGGAGCCCAATCGAATCGGGCTCCCTGTATCGCAAAAAAAGATCGCTTCTTAGCGGACCGGCAGGTTCAGCAGCCGCTTGGCGGCATTGAGCTGTTCCTGCCATCCGTCGAATTCATCGCGGGGAGCGCAGGCGGCGATTGCAGCGTTGAGTTCCTCCAACCGTGCCTGTGCTTCAGCAGTGTCGGACTGAGCCAGTTCGCGACGCAGCTGCGTAGCCTTTTCCCAATCCTGGATACCTTCGCGCAGACGCTCGAACGAAATGGCCGAACGGCCCTCGGGGTAGACGATGAAGGTGTCGCCGGCCGTGAATCCGCTGTAACGTGCATCGCGGATCGGATCGCAGGGCCAGGAGTTGTAGGACCAGCGCAGCAGTCCGTCGAACTCGTGTGCCAAGGCATACCAAGCCAAATAGACCGGTTCGAGGGGTTTGGACGAAGGATAGGTGTTGGGGAAGCCCGAGGAGCAGCAGACGTAGTAGGTCGAAACCTTGCCTTCCGCACGGCGGCGCAGAATGTCGTCGACATCCATATCGGCGTAGATCGTGATGCTCATATCCTTGATATGGGGATAGCGCCGATAGGCGAAATGGTTGTCGGCAAGGGCGATACCCAACTCGGGCGCGGCTTCGGCGAGCAATTCCGTGGCAGCCTCCATCACGGCGGGAGCCTGCTCGTCCATGGCGATATTGGTGATTCCCAGCCACCCTTTCTCGCGCAGGTGCTCCGAGAAGGCGCCGAGGAACGGCGTCCAGACCTCCTTGAATTCGGGCGTACCCGGCTTCACGGAGACGGTTACGTCCTGTCCCGTCACGTCATCCTTGTAGTGCAGTTCGTATTTCCAGGGCAGCAGCGAGTAGCAGTTGATCGCTTTGTCGATGCCCAGACCCATCATGAATTCCACCCAGCGGTCGAATACCGAGAAGTCGTATTCCCAGCTTCCGTCGCCCAGGCGCGTCCACCGGATCATATCCGCATAGGGATATTGCGTCTGGCAGTTCCACGGGTCCTTGTTCAGCGTCGCCGTAATGACCTTCTGTCCGGCATCGGCCAGCAGGCGCATCGTGGGTTCCAGAGCCCGGAAGTGGTCGTCGCTCCACATCTCGTAACCTTCGACCTCGGCTACGGCCGCGGGGTGCTGCCACAGGTCGAGGTGGTAGTTCCACTCCGATACGGGCGGCAACAGCCGGTCTACGACCTCGACGTTGAGCTGCAATTGCTTCTTATAGCCGCCGTCGGCCTTCAAGGTCACCTGCGAACGATAGGTACCGGGCTTGGCCGAAGCCGGAATATCCACGGTGATCCATACCGGACGCAGCGTTCGGGCAGCTACGTCGAGCGTAGTCTCCTCGCTCAGCAGGTTGGGTTCCAGATGCGGCACTTCGCCTTCGGGACGAGGACCGCAGTAGACTTTGTTCGAAAAACGGTTGGCCAGTCCGTATTTGACGAACCGGGCCCGGCCGATACCGGCCAGCTTGCCGTTTTCACCGACGAAATCGCCGACCGTGCAGCGCAGGTTCTTCAACTCCTCGGGCGTCCATACGACCGCTTGGGCCGACAGTCGTTCGCCGCGCCATCCCGTCACGGTCGTTTCATCGGCGATCGTACCGGCATAGGGGGCGTTGCGGGGATAGCGTACGTCGATCGATCCGAACGACGCATCCGTCTTTCCGACCTCCTGCCACAGGGCGGGGTCGGTCGCTGCGGGATCTGCGGGTTCGCTCCAGTCCAGTCGCGACTGTACGACCGGCTCCGTCGCACAGGCCGCCATTGCGGCTGCGGCCAGCGCGAAAAAGAATTTCTTCATGGTATGTTGAGTTTTAGTTCGGGGGCGAATCACATCATCTCTTCGTAGGCATATTGGACCGCACGGTTCAGTATGGCGACGAAGGGATAGGTACGGCGGAACTCGTCGAGAGCGTTTTCCAACAAATGATCGTCCAGCAGGAACGATTCCGGAATCGGCTTCTCGATGTATAGGTCTTTCAGTTTCAGCAGATCGGCATGCTCGCTGTCGGCCGAAAATCCGGTCGGAACGCGTTTGAGCCGGTTGCTCTCGTTCAGGCGGAAGCCTTGGGCTGCGGCGATCGAAGCGGCGAGTTCGTCGCCGTGGTCCACGATCTCCTCGCGGACCGAGCGCAGCACGAACGGCTCGGGGCAGTAAAGCCCCGAAGTGAGCATATGGCCGCCGAGCAGGCGGTCGCCCGTCGGGGCGATATGCAGGTAGTAACCGGCATAGCCGCCCTTCTTGCCGTGCGGCGCGATGAAGATACCCAACCAGTTCTTATAGGGCGTTTTATCGGGGCTGAAACGCGTATCGCGGGCGATCCGGTAGGTGCAGTCCTGCGGCCGCAAACCCCTCACCGAAGGGTCGAACGAGGAGATACCCTCGATCAATCCTTCGGCGAGCCGGGCGATGCGGGCCTTTGCGCGGAGCCATTCGGCCCGGTGCGCATCGAACCATTCGCGTTCGTTGTTCGCGTCGAGACGCCGCATGAAGTCGATGACCTGCTCCATGCTACCAGGCGTAGAGCGGGTAATCGGCCATCAGGGCATTGACGTCCTTGCGTACGGCGGCGATGTTCTGTTCGTTTTCGGGATCGCTCAGCACGCGGTCGATCAGTCCGACGATGTAGTCCATCTTGTCCTCCTTCAGGCCGCGCGTGGTGATGGCCGGAGTACCGAAACGCAGACCCGACGTCTGGAACGGCGAGCGGCTGTCGAACGGCACCATATTCTTATTGGTCGTGATATCGGCCGCAACGAGGCACTTCTCGGCCAGCTTGCCCGTCAGGTCGGGGAACTTCGTGCGCAGGTCTACGAGCATCAAGTGGTTGTCCGTACCGCCCGAAACGATCTTGTAACCGCGTTTTACGAAGGCTTCGGCCATCGCGCGGGCGTTCTTCTGCACCTGCTGCTGGTATTCCTTGTATTCGGGTTCGAGCGCTTCGCCGAAAGCGACGGCCTTGGCCGCAATGACGTGCTCCAGCGGACCTCCCTGGATGCCCGGGAAGACGGACGAATTGAGTATCTGCGACATCATCTTCACGGCGCCCTTCGGCGTGGTGAGGCCCCACGGATTTTCGAAATCTTTGCCCATGAGGATGATACCGCCGCGCGGACCGCGTAGGGTCTTGTGGGTCGTCGAGGTGACGATATGGGCGTATTTCACCGGATTGTCGAGCAGGCCGGCAGCGATCAGACCCGCCGTGTGGGCCATGTCGACCAGCAGCAGCGCGCCCACCTTGTCGGCGATTTCGCGCATGCGCTTGTAGTCCCACTCGCGCGAGTAGGCCGAGGCACCGCCGACGATCAGTTTGGGACGGCACTCCTCGGCCAGGCGCTCCATGGCGTCGTAGTCGATCGTGCCGGTCGCCTCGTCGAGCTTATATCCTACGGCGTTGAAATATTTGCCCGACATGTTGACCGGCGAACCGTGCGAGAGGTGGCCGCCGTGCGCCAGATCGAGCCCCATGAAGGTATCGCCCGGCTGCATGCAGGCGAAGAATACGGCCATGTTGGCCTGGGCACCCGAGTGGGGCTGCACGTTGGCATATTCGGCGCCGTAGAGGCGGCAGAGACGTTCGATGGCGAGCGATTCGACCTGATCTACGACTTCGCAACCTCCGTAATAGCGGGCTGCGGGATAACCTTCGGCGTATTTGTTCGTGAGGACCGAGCCCATGGCTTCCATGACCTGATCGCTCACGAAATTCTCCGAAGCGATGAGTTCGATGCCGTGCATCTGACGGTTGCGTTCCGCGTCGATCAATTCGAAAATACGGGTGTCTCTTTTCATGATGTTTATTTTGATGGTTTCTCTTTGTTGGGCGGCATCCTCTCCGGGCGCCGATTCGGGACGTAAAGATAGGCAATTTTGTCGAAAAACAGGCGCCGAGCGACCGATTCAAAATATTTTTCTTAACTTTGGAAGTCATTTAGACCAAAAACGGAAAAACAGAATATTTGTTTTCTATATCTAAAGATTTGAAAGTTATGAAATTACTCGAAGGTAAAGTGGCTGTCGTGACGGGTGCCGCCCGCGGTATCGGCAAAGCCATCGCACTGAAATTCGCTGCGGAGGGTGCCGACGTGGCGTTTACGGACCTGGTGATCGACGAAAACGGCAAGGCTACCGAGGCCGAGATCGCCGCGCTGGGCGTGAAGGCCAAGGGTTATGCTTCCAACGCCGCCGATTTCGCGCAGACGCACGAGGTGATCGATGCCATCATGAAGGACTTCGGCCGGATCGACATCCTGGTCAACAACGCCGGAATCACGAAGGACGGCCTGATGATGCGCATGTCCGAGGCGCAGTGGGACGCCGTGCTGACGGTGAACCTCAAGTCGGCGTTCAACTTCATTCACGCCGTTACGCCCGTCATGGCGCGTCAGAAGAGCGGTTCGATTATCAACATGTCGTCGGTAGTCGGTGTCAGCGGCAATGCCGGCCAGTGCAACTACTCGGCGTCGAAAGCCGGTATGATCGGTCTGGCGAAGTCGATCGCCAAGGAGATGGGTCCGCGCGGCATCCGTGCGAACTGCATCGCTCCGGGATTCATCATCACCGACATGACGGCCAAGCTCTCCGACGAGATCAAGGAGGGATGGTACAAGCAGATTCCGCTGCGTCGCGGCGGTACGCCCGAGGATGTGGCCAACGTCGCCGTCTTCCTCGCTTCGGACCTTTCGTCGTATGTCAGCGGCCAGGTGATCCACTGCTGCGGCGCGATGAATTGCTAATCGGTTACGCCATTTGCACAGAAAGATGCGGTTCTCGGGGCCGCATCTTTTGATTTATCGGTGGCCGAGTGGTTCGCCGCCAGCGGGGAATGCCCGAGCCTTGGGGCGAGAGGCAGTCCGCCGCCGGGGGTGGCGGCG
>CANPHE010000072.1 GCA_947573795.1 uncultured Alistipes sp.
TCGGCAAGAACTTCCGCAACGAGGGCATGGACCGCACGCACAACCCCGAGTTCACCTGCATGGAGATCTACGTGGCCTACAAGGACTACCTCTGGATGATGGAGTTCACCGAGCGGATGCTCGAACGCGTGGCCACGGCCGTGAACGGCACCACGGAGCTCGTGATCGACGGCAAACCGGTGTCGTTCAAGGCGCCGTTCCGACGTCTGCCCATGACGCAGGCGATCCTCGAAAAGACCGGCTACGACATTACGGGCCAAAGCGAGGAGCAGTTGCGCGAAGCCTGCAAGCGGCTCGACGTCGAGGTCGACGAGACGATGGGCAAGGGCAAATTGATCGATGCCATCTTCGGCCAGTATTGCGAGCCCGACCTCATCCAGCCGACCTTCGTCTGCGATTATCCCATCGAGATGTCGCCCCTGTGCAAGCGTCACCGCGAAAATCCCGATCTGACGGAGCGTTTCGAACTCTTCGTCAACGGCAAGGAGCTTTGCAACGCCTACTCGGAGCTGAACGACCCGATCGACCAGCTGGAGCGCTTCCAGGAGCAGCTGCGCCTTTCGGAGAAGGGCGACGACGAGGCGATGTTCATCGACATGGACTTCGTGCGGGCACTGGAATACGGTATGCCGTCGTGCTCGGGAATGGGTATGGGCATCGACCGTCTGACGATGTTCATGACCGGTCAGACGACCATCCAGGACGTGCTGTTCTTCCCCACGATGCGTCCCGAAAAGAAGGTCGTGGCCGACGCTGCGGAGAAATACACCGCCATCGGCGTTCCCGAGGAGTGGGTTCCCGTGATTCAGAAGATGGGGTATATCACCGTCGAATCCCTGAAGAAACTCGCTCCGGGCAAGTTCTTCAACGATCTGTGCGGCTTCAACAAGAAAAACAAACTCGGATTGAAAGCCCCCTCGATCGAGGAGGTGAAACGCTGGTGCGAAGAAAATTAAGAATAGCCATTATATACAATTTTACACGAAACCGAATTTAAATCCTTATAACCTTGCGGGTTGCACCGGAAGTCCCCTCCGAGGAGGGGATTTACGGCGCGTCGCTTTCAGCGACACCGTGCGCCGTTTCTGCTACTGCGGCTCGGCAATTCGAACCAGTTCGATTGCACTCGCCTTGCGTTGCAGTTAGGGGAGGGTCAGATTTGTAAACGCGGCCAAAGGCCGCGAGGCAACGAGAGTCCTAAGTGCGTCGACATGCGAAAAACCGGAGAGGTGTAAAGTCGGATATAGTTACCTTAAGAATTACTTTAAATACAACGATCATGAGAAAGAAAATCGTTGCAGGCAACTGGAAAATGAATACCCTGCCTGCTGAAGGAGTAGAATTGGCCAAAGGCGTAGTAGCCGGCCGTGGCGAGGTTTGCGAGTGCGTGAACTTCATCGTATGCCCCCCGTTCACCCACCTGGCACAGGTTACCGAGGCGCTGAAGGGTTCCGACGTAGCGCTGGGCGCGCAGAACTGCGCCGCCGAGGCCAAGGGCGCCTACACGGGCGAGGTGGCGGCTTCGATGATCGCCGCCCTGGGTTGCAAGTACGTGATCCTCGGTCACTCGGAGCGCCGCCAGTATTACGGCGAGACCTCCGAGACGCTCAACAAGAAGATGGAGCAGGCTTATGCCAACGCCCTGACGCCGATCTACTGCGTGGGCGAGAACCTCGCCGAGCGTGAGGCCGAGAAGCACTTCGACGTGGTGAAGGCCCAGATCGAGGAGGTGGTTTACAACCTCACGGAGGAGCAGTTCAAGAACCTCGTGATCGCTTACGAGCCCGTTTGGGCCATCGGTACGGGCAAGACCGCAACGGCCGAGCAGGCACAGGAGATCCACGCCTACATCCGTCAGGTGTTGGCCGCCAAGTTCGGTGCCGCAGCCGACGAGTGCCCGATCCTCTACGGCGGTTCGTGCAAGCCCTCGAACGCTGCCGAAATCTTCGCCAAGGAGGATGTCGACGGCGGTCTGATCGGCGGTGCCGCCCTGAAGGCCGAGGACTTCCTCGCCATCGGTAAAGGCTTCGCGAAGTAGGATTGTTCCTGAAGTAAGAACCGCCCCGGAAATCGATTTCCGGGGCGGTTTGTTTTTCGATCGGTCGTAGCGTTGAAAGGCCGAACGCCCGAACCGGCACGAAACCTCCACCGTCGAGAGATCGAAATAAGAAGAAAAAATCGGACGAATCGAAAAGAATACATTCGTTTTTAAATTTTTTCACTATATTTGCTGCATCTCAACAATCAAATTTTACGCATCATGAATATCAAAAACATCTTTTATCTGTGCGCGGCAGCACTCGTGCTGGCAACCGGTTGTTCGGACGATGAGGGCGTGGGTCCGGCTCCCGATCAGGGCGATCGCATCGCTTTCGAGAGCGCCGTACTGGCAGCCGCTCTCGACACGGACTTCGAGGCCTTCCGCACCGAAAACGAAATATACGCCGTGAAAGACCAACCGACCGACGGTACGTTCGTCCTGGGCGGATACCTCAAAACGGATGCGGACAGCATCCTGTTCCGCATTACGGTCGATAAGAACCGTTACGGCAAGGTCGGCAGCATCGTCGGTGCCCCGGAGAGCCAGCAGCAGATGCAGCCCCTCTGGGAGTACTATATGAACAATGCCGAAGCGCTCGGGCTGGGCAAGTTCCTGGGTACGAAATACCGGGGTGCGACCGAAGGCGGCGTCTTGCAGACGATCGAGGAGTCGCTGCAATACGTGGCGACGAACGGCACGGAGAATCTGCTTATGTGCGGCGTTTTCGGGGTCGTGCCGGGCAAAGCCTACGCCGTGCCGACGATCGAGAACGATGCGTTCCGCGTGCAGCTCATCGAAAACTACCTCACGCTCGATTATGCCGTCTCGACGCAGTGGATCGGCGCCGACTACCAGCAGTTCGCCGAGACGTACTACATCCTGGGCAACAAAATGTCGTTGTGGGGCGTCAACTACATCTACTTCGACTATGCGCTCGACCTGGCCGGCAACGCATTCAACGTCGATGTAAACGGCGATGCCGAAAGCACGGTCATCACCTCCGTACGGGCTTCGCTCGACTATGAAAAATACGACGCCGCGACGCAGCTGGCCATCTGGAAAGCCTATGCCGAGGGCGATGCCGCTCTCAACCTGGGAACTTTCAAGGAGGCTTATCGCAAATCGTCGTTCGGCGGTACTCCCGAAATGTTCGCCGATGCTGCGGCAGCGGTCGCATACGTCGAGGAGCACGGTCGTCCGGGCGGCTTCGATCCCGACATCATCGTCGTATACGAGCAGGGCGAACACACCGTGACGATCACCCTGAAATCGCTCTACACCTACGTCGATATCCAATAGAAATCGTCGTGGAAACGTCGACACCCGGCCTCTCGAAGAAGCCGGGTGTTTTCGTGTCGGGAGGGTCTGTAACCGTTATTGGTATTGCGATAATCGTCTGCCATCGATTGCCGAAGGGCGTTCATGCGGCCGATCGGACGTGCGAAGACGTTGTTACAGCGTATGATAGAGACGTGAATCCGCTGGTATTTCCGCCTGGATCGAAGATTGAATTAAATATTTTATTGCAAATATTTTGCGATAAAGAATATAATGGTTATATTTGAAAAGTGATAGATACGCAGTCACGGCTGTTTATCTAAATCGAACGATCGCAAAACGTATATAATTATTAGAGAAACAGCCAAGGCAAGCGCTAAGCGCAGGCTTTGGTTGAAGTAATTGTATACGATATTGCGATCGTTCGGTTTTCGTAATTCCAAACCTGCGCTTTTTTGAAAATTTTATTCAAATGAAGTGCTGGAATATGAATAAACATCCGATTTTGTATCCGACGCGTGCCGCCGATCGCGCCGTTATCCGTAATTCTATTCCTTTCGACGTGCCTGCGGGTTATGAACTGCCCGCGGCCATGAAATATTTGGTCCTGCTGTATATCGTCGGATTCGACGTTTTTCCGCAGGCTGAGTTTTCAGTGCTTTCCGCTGGATTCGGCGTATGGTCCGATCGCTTATTTCGAACCCTGCAAATAACGAAGAATTCTTTTTGAGAAAGACCGTGTGACGCGACGCTTTGCAGGAGGAAGGGGCTGGCGACGGCCCCTTCCGTTTTTTCGGTATTTGTAGGTGCGTCGGAAAAGGCTGCTGCGATCTTACCCGTGCCGGTTTTTCGACCCCGATGCCGGTGTCTTGCAGCCTGTTTTAGAAATCGGACCCACCCCCGAATCCCCTTCGAGGAGGGGCAGATACATTGCAAAGGGACAATTGTCCGCTAAAAAAGAAGAGGTGCTTTTGGCACCTCTTTTCGATTGCGACAGGCATACCGTATGCTTATCGGTCTGTACCGAATCGGTAGATGCAGGTCTGGGTGTAGGTCTCGCCGGGTCGTAGTACGGAGGACGGGAACGACGGATGGTTGGGTGCGTCGGGGAAATTCTGCGTTTCGAGCGCCACGGCACCGCGATAGCCGATCGTGCGGTCGAACTTTCCCCGAGAGGATTCGTTGAAGAAATTGCCGCTGTAAAACTGCAATCCGGGTTGGTCGGTGAGGATTTCCATTTTGCGTCCGCTCGCGGGATCGTAGAGCGACGCAACGAGACGCACTTCGCCCGAAAAGTCGTTGAGCACCCAGTTGTGGTCGTAACCGAGCCCGTTGCGCAGCTGTTCGTCGTCGGTGTCGATCCGGGCTCCGA
Organism: uncultured Alistipes sp.; assembly: GCA_947573795.1. Lineage (GTDB taxonomy): Bacteria > Bacteroidota > Bacteroidia > Bacteroidales > Rikenellaceae > Alistipes. Next base: position 4,692 of record CANPHE010000072.1, read on the forward strand.
TGGGTGTCGGGGTGCGGAAATCGAAGGGGGTGCCGTCGACCGGAGCGATCGCTCCGGTGGGGATCAGCACGCTGTCGACAGGCGTCGTGGCCGAGGCGTCGATCCACAGTTCGTGACCGAGGACCGAGCCGCTGCCTTCGCCGCCGAGGTTGAAGAGCGTGTGATTCGAGAGATTGACGACGGTGGTGCGATCGGTCGTCGCCCGGTAGTCGATGCGCAGCGCATTGTCGTCGGTGACGGTATAGATCACCCGCAACGTCAGTTCGCCGGGATAGCCCTCCTCGCCGTCGGGCGAGACATAGGAGAGTACGACGTGCCGGTTGTCGGCCTCCTCGACGTTCCATACCCGGCTGTCGAGCCCCTTCGTACCGCCGTGCAGCGAATTGCCGTTGTCGTTCTGCGGCAGGCGGTATTCCGCGCCGTCGAGCGCGAAGCGTCCCCGGGCGATGCGGTTTGCGAAACGCCCGACGACGGGACCCGAGAAGCGAGCGTCCGCTTCGTTCAGATAGCGGTCGATCGACTCGCATCCGACGGCTACGTCGGCCCGCCGGCCGTTGCGATCGGGGGCGAGGATCGACACCACGCGGGCGCCGTAGTTGGTGATCTGCACGGTGAAGCCCGTGTCGTTGGCGAGGGTGTAGAGCGCTACGGGGCGGCCGTCGACTTCGGTGTCGAATGCTGCGGCGTCGGGCAGGGCGGGAGTCGCGGCGTTTTTCGGGCTGCAAGCCGTCAGATACAGTGCAGCCCCCAGAAAAAGCAGTTTATTCATGGTCTTTGTGGTTTTGCAGGTCGAAGGGTAAGGTGGCGCGGATATCGGCCGACGAGGCTCCGATCTCGAACGCGAATTCGCCCGGTTCGACGATCCGAGCGTTTTCGAGGTCGTGGAACGCCAGGTCGTCCGTCGTGAGGGAGAACTCCACGGTGCGGGTTTCGCCGGGCTGCAAGGCGATCTTTTCGAACCGGCGCAGCCGTTTGACGTCGGGTATGAGCGAGGCGTAGAGATCGCGCGAATAGAGTTGCACGACCTCTCGACCGGCGCGGTCGCCCGTATTCGCAATATCGACCGTGATGACGATTCGGTCGCCCTCGTGCGTCAGTTTCGCTCCGGAGTATGCGAACGAGGTGTAGCTCAACCCGTGTCCGAAGACGAATTCGGGGTTGTAGTCGCCTTCGTATGCGTAGGTGGCGTCGGTGTTGCGCTGTTCGTCGGCGTATTTGTGGTAATAGACGGCCAGCGAATTGGGGTATGCCGGGTAGGTGTAGGGTAGTTTGCCGCTGGGGTTCACGTCGCCCGCGAGCACGTCGGCCACGGCATCGGCGCCCTGCGGTCCGGGCAGGTAGCTCTGCACGATGGCGGGAATCCGTGCCGAGAAACGCGAGATCAGCCGCGGACGCCCCTCCGAGAGTACCAATACGACGGGTTTACCGGTCGCGGCGATACGCTCGGCCAGCTCGGTTTGCAGCGGATCGAGCGTTAGGTCGTTCAAGTCGCCGGGTTTCTCGCAGTAGGAGTTCTCCCCGAGGCACAGCACGACGACATCGGCCCGGCGGGCCGCCGCTACGGCTTCCTCGAAACGATCGCGGTGCTCGGTGTCGTAGCGGCTCTCGTGCGCCCGGTAGCTCACGCCGGGAATGATCTCGACGTTGCGGCGTCCGAAACGCTCGGCGAGGGCTTCGCCGAGGGTCTTGCACAGTTCGGGGTGCCGCTCGATGCCGTGGCCCTGCCAGGTGACGGTCCATCCGCCGCACAGTGCCCGGCGGCTTTCGGCATTGGGGCCGCAGACGAGGATGCGTTTTCCGGCGGCAGGATCGAGCGGCAGCAGGCCGCCGTCGTTCTTCAGCAGCGTGATCGCCTCGGCGGCCGCGGCGTAGGATGCTTGCCGGTGCTCCTCGCAGCCGTACCGGGGATAGTCGGCCGGCTGCGTGTTCGGACGCTCGAACAGCCCGAGTTCGAATTTGAGTTTCAGAATGCGGCGCACGGCCTCGTCGATGCGCTTCATCGGAACGGCACCCTCCTCCGCGAGTTCGCGCAGGTCGCGGCAGAAGCCGCGGTAGTCGATCGGGATCATCGCCATGTCGATGCCGGCCTCGATGCCCAGCCGGATGGCCTCCTTGGAGGTCGCGGCCAGGCGGTCGCGGGCATGGAGCTTTTCGAGGTCCTCGTAGTCGGTGACGACCACGCCGTCGAATCCCAGCTCGTCGCGCAGCAGCCCGGTCAGAATTCGGCGGCTGGCGTGCACGGGGCAATTGTCGATGATTCCGGAATTGACCATCACGGAGTGCGCTCCGGCGTCGAGCGCGGCCTTGAACGCCGGCAGATGGTACTCCAGCAGCGCGTTCCAGGGTATGTTGGCCGGTGTGCGGTCCTTGCCGCTGGCCGGTACCGAGTATCCGAGGAAATGTTTCAGGCACGTGGCGACATGCTCCGGGCCGTCTACGTCGTTCCGGTCGCCCTCCTGTCCTTTCACCAGCTCGCGGCCCAGCACCGAACCCAGATAGGGGTCTTCGCCGAAGCCCTCGTACTGGCGCGGGAACCGTGGATCGGCCCCGAGGTCGAGGATCGGCGCGAAGTTCCACGGGATATTGCAGGCCCGCATCTCGTAGGCTGTGATCTCGCCCATGCGGCGGGCATGCGCGGGGTTCCACGTCGCCGCGAGGGCGATTTGCTGCGGAAAGAGCGTCGAGCCGAGCGTGTAGGTGCCGCCGTGGACCTGATCCACGCCGTAAATGACGGGTATGCCCAGCCGGGTTTCGTCCGTGGCGATCCGCTGGATCTCCCCGATGAACGAACTCCATATCCGGGGAGGCTGGGATTCGCTCAGGGGAACGTTGAGCAGCGAGCCTACGCCGTAGTCCACGATTGCCTCGCGCAACAGGGCGGTATCGAGCGAGAAGCCGCCCGCATCGTCGGCGACGACGAAAGGTTCGACGGTCAGCTGGGCCATCTGTCCGACCTTCTCGGCGAGGGTCATCCGGGCGAGAAGCTCTTCGACGCGGCGGTCGGTTTCGGTCTGCGTCGAGGTGCAGGCCAGCAGCTCCAGGGATAGGAGCGAAAGAACGATCGTACGTTTCATGTTCGTTAAGAATAGCTTTCGAGGGTCGGCTCGCGCGATCCGCGATTCGCCGACGTTCGGGTTATTGTTCCACGACGGGAGCCGCGGCCTTCGACGAGGGGCTTCCGTTTTCGATATAGGGCCAGCCTTCGTCGTCCCAGCGCACCTCGTCGAGCAGTCCCAGGCGTCCCAGCTCCGGGCGGGTGACGTCGTAGGCGTGGTAGAACATCCAGGTCCGGCCTTCGGCGTCCTCCAGCAGCCCGGCGTTGTGGCCCGGTCCGGCGAAGGCGTCGTTTCGTTGCAGAACGAGCTCGCAGCCGTTGTCGAGGATCGACCGTCCCTGCTTGTCCGTATAGGGACCCAGCAGGTTGCGCGAGCGGGCCGCTACGGTTCGGTAGGTACTTTCCGTGCCGCCGGCGAAATCGCCCGTCGAGGCGAAGAAATAGTACCATCCGTCGTGCTTGCAGATATTCGTTCCCTCGAAAGCCGTCCCGGCGAAGAGCCGTTTGGTCTCGGGGCGCGGGACGATGCACGCATCGCCCGTCACGTCGAGTTCCATGACGTAGAGGTTGCGGAAGCTGCCCCAGAAAAGATAGGACTCGCCGTTCTCCTCGTAATAATAGGGGTCGATGGACTGTTCGACGCCGATCTGCTGGCTGTCGACGAGTACGCCCCGGTCCGTAAAGGGCCCTTCGGGCCTGTCGGCTGCGGCATAGCCGATGACGCTGTATTTCACGTCTCCGAACCAGAGCGTGTAGAAGAGTACGTACCGGTCTGCGATGCGGCGGATTTCGGGGGCCCACAGATCGCCGCGACGTTCGTTGCGGATGGCTGCGGGCCAGGTCTGCTCGTCGAAAGCCGTTCCGACCCGTTCCCAGGCCACGAGGTCCTCGGAGCGGAAGATCGAGTAGCCGTGACCGGTGGCATAGAGGTAGTAGCTGCCGTCCTCGGCGCGGATGACCGACGGATCGG
>CANPHE010000073.1 GCA_947573795.1 uncultured Alistipes sp.
CCTGCCGCTTCCGAAGGGCACGCCGACGTTCGGCTACGAATCGGCCAAGGACAAGGGTGCCGTCATCGCCCGCGCCGTTTACGTCGACGCTCGTACGAGCGGCAACTGGTTCGTGCTGGCTGCCATGGGCCGCTCGGCCGGTCACCTGGCATTCGGTATCGGCGAAGCCTGCCACTACCCGATGATCGTCATCCCCGAAATGTTCGACAAGACGGAAATCACGGTCGAGAAGATCGTCAACCTCGTTATTTCGTCGATCATCAAGCGTAAGATCATGGGCATGGACTACGGTGCCGCCGTGATCTCGGAGGGCGTGTTCCACGCACTCTCGGACGAGGAAATCCGCAAGAGCGGCGTACACTTCACCTACGACGAGCACGGACACCCCGAGCTGGGCAAGGTATCGAAGGCCCACATCTTCAACGAGATGATCGAGAAGAAGCTCAAGGAGCTGGGCATCAAGGTAAAGAGCCGTCCGGTGGAGCTGGGCTACGAAATCCGTTGCCAGACCCCGATCGCTTACGACCTGACCTACTGCTCGGAGCTGGGTATCGGCGTATACAAACTCTTCACCGAAGGCAAAACGGGCTGCATGGTTTACGTGGATTCGGAAGGCAATGTATCGCCCCTCTACCTGAAGGACCTTCAGGACCCCGAAACGGGCAAGATTCCGCCCCGTCTGGTGGACATCAACTCGGACAAGTTCTCGTCGGTGGTCGAGAATATCCTCAACGCGATCTGCCCCGAGGATTACGAAGCTGCCAAGCAGTATGTCGCCAACCCCGAGGAGTACGATTTCCACAAGATTCTCAACTGGAAATAATTCCGTTCCGCATGTACAACGTCCCGGTTCCCCGCAAAGGAACCGGGATTTTTTATGATCGCCGCCGCGTCGGCTTTGCCGCAACCTGCGGCTCTTTGAGCCGCGCGAGTCGTAGCCTCCGGATGCGAAGGATCGCTACGCTTGCCCTCTCAGCCGCCGAAGATGATTATTGCCGCAAAAACCGTTCACCGGCATAGAGCCCCCACCCCAGAAACCGCACGAAAACCATCCCTTCCGCCCCCGAAACATTGATCCAGATCAATTTTTTCGGTGTCCGAATGATATTTTCCGTCCGAAAATTTGGTTCGGGGGGGGGAGTTCGTATCTTTGTCCAAAGACCTCCCGCCGATGACGATGAAACCCGCACACCTTTATCTACTGTTTCTGCTGCTGTTCACCGCGACGAATGCCCGTGCCAGCAGCACGGCCGAAGGAATCGTCTACCTGAACGACGGCACGACGCTCGAAATTACCGGTCACGACCGGATACTCCTGCCCCGGGGCCGGGAAAAACTGCATATCCTGCGCGACGCTTTCCGCCGAAAGACCCGGGAAAATATCGCATTCGAACGAATCGACTCGGTAGTTTGCTGGCACGCGCAGGATCCGGAGCACCGCCGGAAATTCCTCCCCACGACCGAACGAGGGTGGATGTGGGTCTATTTCGAAACTCCGGCGATCCGCGTGGGCATCCATGCCGGAAAAGGTTACGGAATCGCCTCGAACGGGGGCATCCGCCTCTTCCGCCGCAAAGGAATGTTCCGGCGTAAAGACGTCGATTTCTACGCCGACAAGCAAGCGGCCGGATTCGTCAGACTCGGCCCGATAGGCCGCCGCACCACCGGGCATTTCCGCAAACGACTCGCCCGCTACGTCGCAGACGATCCGGCGACAGCCCGACTCATCCTGCAATCGAACACCGACCGCAGCAAGACCGTGCAACTGCTGCATCACTACGCCCCCGAGCAAGCAAACCCATCGAATTAACGATATGAAACGCACCATCCTCTTTGCGGTCGCCGCAACGATCCTGTTCGGCACCGCCACTCCGGCTCAGGCCAAGAAACCCAAGGACCAGGAGTTCCGCCACGTCATCGTCACCCTCGCCACGGGCGAACAGGTAGACGGCTACCTGACGAGCAACTGGCACGCCGACGCTTCGCTCTTCCAATTCAAGAAGGAGAACTTCTCGTTCAAACTCGCCCCGTCGCCCGACAGCAAAGAGACGACACGTTACACGGCCGACGAGGTGACGAGCGTGGAATACGTCGAACGGACCGAGGATGCCCCCGACGGTATCCGCTGGGAATCGCACCCCATAGCGGCCCCCGGACTCTCGGACCGTTACCGCACGATGCGCCGCCTGGTATGTCACTACAAAACGGGCGAAAACGCCACCGTCTACTGGTGGAAGACCTGGGACGTGACGACCAATGCCAAGGGGCAGACCCGCCGGCTGATTACGGTGTATGGCATCCGGTTCCACGACGACGAGATCGTCTATCCCTACTCGCTGGCCACCTCGGTGCTGCTCAAAGACAAAAAACCGGGGCTGAAGGAATTCGCCAAGGATTGGTACAAAGGCCCCGAAGGTAAAGAACGCAAAAAAGCCGACAAAGAGGACCCGGCCTGGATGCTCGCGATGTACGATGCCTACCTCGCCGCGCAAAAATAACCGAATGCCATGAAAAACGACCCCGTATTCGAGCCGATGCCCGAAAACCCGACCCCCTCGGCGGAAACGCCCGTGTCGGAACCGGCCGACCTGCGCGCCGATGCACGACGCAACATGCTCGTCGGAACGCTGTGGTGCGTCGGCGGCCTGGCCTTCAGTTTCGCATCCTACTACTTCGCACAAGCCGGAAGCCGCTACGTCGTGGCGACGGGCGCCATTCTTTGGGGTGCTTTTCAGGCGATCAAAGGGTTGGCCGCCTACCTGGGATTCCTGCTTCGCGACGGCGACAAGACGGCTTTTTGCCGAACGATCGTCGCAGCGGTCTGCGCCCTGGCACTCGTAGGTTACCTTACGACGATCTCCCTGCGGATGGTCCGCACGCCGCAGATCGACCTGCTCGACACCGAGCAGGTCTACACTTGCGACGCAATCGGGCTGCGCATCACGATTCCGGCAGGCTACACCGCCCTGGAAACGCAGACCGAACCGGAAACGGACTCCACGTATGCCTATCACACCATGTATGTCCTCGACGGCAACTGGGAATTCCGCAGCGAAGCGATCGAGGGATTGCTCGACGAGGAGACCCGATCCGTTGCCGAAATCGCGACGTATTGCCAGCGCCGTGACTCGGCCTATTACGACGGCGGCATCCGCATATCGGCCCGGGAGATCGAAACGAACGGCATCGAAATGCTCTTTTCCGAAGGCCTGCGGGCAGAGTATCCCGACCATATTTTCACGACCTACGACCTGGTATCGGGACACACGTTGCTGACCGTAGGGATCAGTTATCCCCGCGCCGAATACGACGAGGAGAAGACCCGTCGGCGCATCGACCAGCTGCTTGGCGGCATCGAGATCGCCGCTCCCCGGTCGGCCGAATAACGCCCCGGACAAAAAGATCGACGGGAGGTCCTTCGCGAAGGCCTCCCGTTTTTCATGCTCAGAACAGCGTCTCCTGCACCGGCTGCACGCAGACGCGTGCCGAAGGATGCAGATTCCACACCTCGCGGCCGCGGTCCAACGCCCGCCGCAGGGTATATTGCGTGCCGCCCGGAGAACCGTCGTACCAGGCGACCAGCAATGCGGCATGCGCCACCAGATAATCGTTGCGCCGAGTATAGCATCCCCGGTGATAACTCTCCGCCAAGACGACGCACGCGTCCGCTTCGGCGCATAGGCGCTCGAAACGCTCCCGGTCCGCGAAGGAATAATGCGCCGCCTGCCCCCGGAAAGGTACGACGCACACCAATCTTACCCCGGGGCACCGTGTCCGGCAGTCCAGTACCGCTTCGGCCGCCGCGAGATCGAACCCTACGGCCATGCCGCTCAGAAACGTACGCACGCCTTGCGCATAGAGCCGCACGACCGTATCGCGCAGCTCGGCATCGGCCTCGCCGCGATAGGTGCGGTGCCCCGTAAAAGCGACGGAGGTATGTTCCGTGGGGATCATCGCGTCAAAGATAGCGTTTTGGCCCGTACTTTGCAAACGGTACGGTACATTCCAAATATAACTACAACTATGAAAAATTCAGGTTTCTCTTTCGGTTCGCTTCTCGGCGGCATGCTCGTAGGATCGGTTCTCGCCATGCTTTTCACCCCCAAATCGGGTCCCGAAATGCGCAACGAAATCAAGGGTCGCGTAGGCGACGAAGTGGACAAGGTGAAAAACAAGGTGCGCGAAAAGGCAGACAAGTTAGAGGAGAAGATCGAGGAAGCACGTTGCAAGTGCGCAGAGACGTTGTAGGCCGCCCATGAAAAAGGATCGCGAAAATGCGCTCGGAGGCAACTTCGTCGTGGCACTGATCTTCTTCGTGCTGATAGCAGCGACGGGATTCGTACTGCTCGTCACGACGCTCGTAGCCTGGCTGGCCGAGTTGATGGGATCGGTCGCGGTCGCGACACTGATCGTCTGCGGCGCCTGCATCATCGCGGCACTATTGATCTACCTGCTGGCCTTGCGGCGCCCGCTGGCCCGCATGCAGGATCAACTCGAAACCGTCTACGAGGTGGCCCGCCTGGCCCGCAATGGCTACGACTGGGTGCAAGAGCGTCTTCGGGCGCTGCTCAAACTGCGCGAAGCCATCGTGGAAATCCTGCGCGAACTGCTCTGACGGCATCCGGCGACGTCGGGGACGGTCAAACCCCGTCTTGCAACGAAAAGCCCGGGGAGACTATTCGAAGGTCTCCCCGGGCTTTCGCTGCGTCTTCACGGACCGGATCAGTCACAGACCTCGACGTATACGCGCGTATAACTTTCGCGAACGCGAATCCAAAGCGCATAACGCCCCAAATCGGGGTACTCGACCAAGCGAAAATGCAGTTTGCGACCCTCCCGCGTACATTCGAACACCCGTCCGTAATCGTTGAAGTCGTATTCGAAATCCGAAGTCGGAAGCGTCAGCGTCAACCGTTCGTCATCGTAAGTCGCCCGGTGGAAAGTCAACACCGTGCTGTCGAACGCGGGCAATCCGTAAGTCCGGGGATCCTCGATCGAATATTTCACGGCCGCCCCTACGATCTTGTCACCCTGCGCCAGCGGCGAAACCACGTAAAACCGGAGGTAATCCACGCTTCCGTCGATCGGGAGTGCCAATGCACCCGAAGGGAACGAGCAGAGGGCCCGCGGCCGTACGGCGAAATAGCCGTATCCGGCCTGAACGGCGATACGCGGCGCCGGATTATCGAACGACTCGGGAGATATGCTCCCCAGCCCCCCGACCTTGCCGGCCGAAAAGAGCCGGCAATCGTCGCCGGTTACGAAATTATACCCGTTATCGATATAGATTCCCGACGTAGCGAGCAGCGTTTTGCCGTTATCCTCGTCGAGCATGTTGAGCATCACGGTACCCTCGGGATCACCCGGCGTATCGTCGTCCGAGCAGGCGACAACCGTCGTCAATGTCACAGCCGCCAACAACGGCAGCCAAAAAACTTTTTTCATCATCGTTTTCTTTTTTCGTATCCTGCGGCAGCCGGTTCCCGATATCTCGCCGGTAACCGCCGCCGGGACAAAGATACAAATTCCCCCCCCCGAAGCAAATTGCCGGATGGAAAATATTCGTCGAACATTGAAAAAAAATAAATCGGGATCGACTTCGGAGCGGGCATTATCATCTTCGACAACCGGGCCGGGACTGCTGAAAGCGACAACCGTACGCCGGTTCGGCTATTAGAATTGGGAAACGCGGTCAAAAAGCATGAGGCTCCGGCCTTCCCCGGCAAAATCAACGCCGCAGGCGTTGCACCTTCGGTGCGACCGGCCCAGCCGCCGAAGATGATTCTTCCGACAAACTGCGGCTCTTCGAGCTGCGCGAACCGTAGCCTCCGGACAAAAACCCGCGGCAATCCCCGACTACAATCCGCGAACCGGCTCAAAACACGAAAAACGGCCCCGGAAATCCGGAGCCGTCGTTCGCATCAGGCCGCATCGCTGCGGCCGACCGCTACTTGAAGTAACGTTTGTAGAGACCTTCGAAGCCCTTGCCGTGGCGAGCCTCGTCCTTGGCCATCTCGTGTACGGTATCGTGCACAGCGTCGAGGTTCTCCTGCTTAGCCAGACGGGCCAGGCGCATCTTGTCCTCGCAGGCGCCGCACTCGGCGTTCATGCGCTTCTCCAGGTTGGTCTTGGTATCCCAAACCACCTCGCCGATCAGTTCGGCGAATTTCGAAGCGTGCTCGGCTTCTTCCCAAGCGTAACGCTTGTAGGCCTCGGCGATTTCGGGATAGCCCTCGCGGTCGGCCTGACGGCTCATAGCCAGGTACATACCCACCTCGGTGCACTCGCCCATGAAGTGGTTCTGGAGACCCTCCCACAGCTCGGGGCTGGCACCCTTGCCGTCGCCGATCTTGTGAACCGTGACGAAATCCAGATCGCCGGTCTTCTCCTCGACCTCGACGAACTTATCCTTGCCTACCTTGCACATCGGGCACTGCTCGGGTGCCTCGGGACCTTCGTGAATGTACCCGCATACGGTACAACGCCATTTTTTTGCCATAATTACGTAAAGTTTGATGTTAGTGTTTGCTCTTATTTCGCAAGACAAAGATAATCATTCCCACCGAACTCCCTATAAAAAAACGATCGTCTTTTTTTATGGGTCGATAAGCGAAATCTATATTGCGGTCAACTTCTCCGATCGATCGTCTCCTCGATTTGCGCTACATCGGTCGAGTCCTTCACCAGCACGCGTTTGGCCGAATCGAGCAGATAGAGCGCCGGAATGGCCGAAAGATCGTAGAGGTTCCGTTCGCGCAATACGCATCCCCGGTCGTAGGCATTGATCCACTCCGCAGGAATCTGTTCCCGATAGCGGTGCCATTCGGCGAGGTCTTCGTCGGGATAGAGCGCCAACACCTTCAGACGTCCCCGTTCGATCATCTCGGTCAGCATCGGCGACTGGGTGATCGCTTCGCGGATATCCCGGCACATGGGACAACCGGGATTATTGATGAAGAGCAGCACATACTCCGCCCGAAGGCCATAGAGCGTGCCCGAGGCACCCGAGGCCAACGTATAACGGAAATCGTTGGCCGGCTGTCCGATGCGGTTCTGCATGGCGGTCTCCAACTCGTACTGCGGACCGATGCGTTCATATTCGTCGTAGTAGGGACTCGCGAGCTGCGCTTCGAGCACGGGAATGTAGAATTCATCGTTCCGCAGCGGCGAGTTGGGATCGTGCAGCACCTTGTCGGCCAACATCGCGAAGTAGTCGAGCATCGGACGCGACGACGCGGCGCGGCGCATGAGCGAATCCATCGGTGCGCGGTCCGTCGGGCGGTCGGAGAGGAGCGCCACGTAGCGGGCATAGGCCTCGATCATGGGCATCGTATCGATCCGGGCGATGAAGGTCGTATCGGAGAAGTCGAAACGATCCCAGTAATGGAGCCGCAGGTAGTCGTGCTTCTCCTCTGCGGAGAGGGCCGCCGGAGGAATGGCCGGAAGGAACACCGCCGGTTGGGGTGCCGACGGTTTCGGCGCGGAGGTCTGACGACCGCCGCGGCCGCCGCATGCCGCAGCGCACAGCGTGACGGCTATCAATATCGTTTTTCGTACCATAACACGGAGCGTTTTACGGACAAAGATACGAATAAGCCGAATACAAAACCAAACTTGTTTGAGTTTTGTTGAGGCGAAGTATCTTCGGTGCAGCCAAAGATACGAATAAACGAGAGCAATGTCAAATTTATTGGAACATTGCCGAGCGGAAGTAAATCATCTTCGGCGGCTGGGCCGGTCGCGCTGAAAGCGCGAGCCGCCGAAGATGCAACGCCTGCGGCGTTGAGCTTGCTGCGACCCGTAACATTAGGAAAGGAAGGGGGGGGGCGAGCAAAACGTGCCGTCGCCGAAGGCTGCGGCCCCTCCAAAACCCGAAACGGAGCACCCGCAAGGGCACTCCGCTCGGTCTATCGGGGCAAAAACCCGATGAATCAGCACTCCGTCTCTACGCCTTTGAACAACTCGACGTCTTCGGTCGTGGAGTTCATGACATAGGTGTAGGCCTCTGCGACCTTACCCTCGGCCAGCTTGGCGAAGATGCGGGCCGAAGCGGCATATTCCTCGCGTTCGCCGCTCTGACGGGCCAGCAGGTAGGTAATGATGATGTGTCCGGCAGTCTCCACCAGGCGACGGGCATGGAAATCCTTGAATCCGCGGCACTCCTTGTCTCCGGCCTCGACACGGGCGATCATCTCCGCGAACTTCGCGGTGAGCTCCTTGAGCTTGGCGACGATCGGCTGCATCGATTCGACGTATTCGCCGGCGGCATAGCGCTCGATCTGCTCCATGAACGTGCCCTTCGTCACGGCGTTGATCGCGGCGACGACCTGCAACTGCGAGGTACCCTCGTAGATGTTCATGATGCGGGCGTCGCGGT
>CANPHE010000074.1 GCA_947573795.1 uncultured Alistipes sp.
CATCTTCGGCGGCTCGCACCTTTGGTGCGACCGGCCCAGCCGCCGAAGATGATTTACTTCCGCAAAGGCAATGTTCCAATAAATTATTGTTATTTTTGGCTTCGCCGAAGATACTCCCGCTCGGCAAAATGCAAACAAGTTTGCTTTTGCCCTCGCTTATTCGTACTTTGGCTTCGCCGAAGATACTGCGCCTCGGAAAAAATGCAAGCGAGCTTGCTTTTTTCTCTCGGCTTATTCGTATCTTTGCAGTAAAACCCTACCCTTATGGCAGAAAAATCGCTTTACCGATACCGTATCGAACCCCAGGAGGTCGATTTTACGTTGCATGCTACGATCCCGGCCCTGGGTGCGGCGATTCTCAACACGGCGGGAACCGATGCCCACGGCAAGGGTTTCGGCATCGATGCTCTGAATGCCGACAACCATTCGTGGGTGCTTTCGCGCATGGCCGTGGAGATCGACGCGCGTCCGGAGCAGTACGACGAATATACCGTCGCTACGTGGATCAGCGACTACGGACGGGTATTGTCGACCCGAAATTTCACGCTGACGGACGCCGCGGGGCACGAGTTCGGCCGCGCCGTGTCGCAATGGGCGATGATCGACTTGCAGAGCCGTGCGGCCGTGGACCTTTCGTGGGTGGGACGCGAGCACGCCGAAGCGATCGTTGCCGCCGAACCGCCGACCGACAAGCCCCGCAAAATCCGGAGCGTCGCCCCGACCGAGCGGATGCAACACCGTGTCGTATACAGCGATATCGACTTCAACCGTCATGTCAACACGATGCGTTACATCGAAATGATGCTCGACATGCTGCCGCTCGAACTCGTCACCGACCCTGCGCCCATGCGGCTCGACATTCATTTCCTCAAGGAGTGCCGCTACGGACAGACGCTTACGGTCGGTTGCGAACTCCGGCCGCGGGGAGCCTCGTTCGAAGTGAGCGGCGAAGACGGCATCGCGGCCGTACGTGCCGCGATCGACTGGAAATAGGTCCGCAGGGAGTATTCCGGGACGACAAACGGGAACGGGTTTTGCAATGAGCCTTGCAAAACCTTTTTTCGTATGGAAAACGCAGTCAAGACACAGAGCAAATACCGGGTCAGCATCGACCTGTTGAACGACGCCATCGGCAAGGAGATTGCCACGTCGTTGCAGTACATGTATTTCCACACCCATTTCGAGGATGCTCGCTATCGCTATCTTTCGCGCATCATGCGCGAGATATCGATCGCCGAAATGCGTCATATCGAGGAGTTCTCCGACCGGGTTCTGTTTTTGGAGGGCGACGTAGACATGAACCCGGCGTTCCGCACCCGCCAGATGAAGGATCCGAAGGATATGCTGCGTCTGGCCATGCAGCTGGAGCAGAGCACGATCGAGAGTTACAACCAGGCATCGCGCATCGCGGCGGAACAGCTGGATAGCGTGACGCACAAGATGTTCCAGGATATCGTCGTCGAGGAGGAGCGCCATTTGGATACGTTCCGCACCGAGTTGCAGAACTTGATGGATTACGGCGAGGAGTATCTGGCCCTGCAATCCGTCGCCGGAAGCAAGCAGGCCGCCAAGGAGCTGCACCACGAAGATCGGGGCGAATAGCCGCGTCGATCGCCGAAGACAAGGGCTGCCCGCGATTGCATTCGCGGGCAGCCTTCGTCATTATAGGCCCATCTTCTTCAGGAAACGGCCCGTATAGCTGCGCGGACATTGCGCCACTTCGTGCGGTGTTCCTGCGACCAGAATTTCACCCCCGCCGACACCCCCTTCGGGACCGATGTCGATCAGATGATCGGCGACCTTGATGACGTCGAGGTTGTGCTCGATGACGATGACCGTATTGCCGCGGTCCACTAACTTATTCAGCACCTCCAGCAGCAGGCGGATATCCTCGAAATGGAGACCCGTCGTCGGTTCGTCGAGGATGTAGAGCGTGCGGCCCGTGTCGCGTTTGGAGAGCTCGGCCGAAAGTTTGATGCGCTGGCTCTCGCCTCCGGAGAGCGTCGTGCAGGGTTGTCCGAGCGTGAGGTAACCCAACCCTACCTCCTGAATGGCACGTAGTTTCTGGTGGATCGCCGGAATATTTTCGAAGAACTCCACGGCCATGTTGATCGTCATGTTCAGCACGTCGTCGATATTCTTGCCCTTGTATTTCACTTCGAGCGTCTCGCGGTTGTAGCGGTGGCCGCCGCACGCCTTGCAGCGGACGTAAACGTCCGGCAGGAAATTCATCTCGATGGTCTGAACCCCCGCGCCGCGGCACTCCTCGCAACGGCCTCCCTTGACATTGAACGAGAACCGGCCCGCCTTGAAGCCGCGAATCTGGGCGTCGGGCGTCATTTCGAAGAGTTTGCGGATATCCGAGAAGACTCCCGAATAGGTCGCCGGGTTCGAACGCGGCGAGCGTCCGATGGGCGACTGGTCGACGACGACCAGTTTGTCGATATGCTCGATGCCCTCGATCGAGGCGTATTCCAACGGCGGCGTAAGGGCCCGGTAGAGTTCGCGAGCGAGAATCGGCCGCAGCGTTTCGTTCACGAGGGTCGATTTGCCCGAGCCGCTGACACCCGTCACGCAGATCAGTTTGCCGAGCGGGAATTCCGCGTCGATGCCCTTGAGGTTGTTGCCCCGGGCTCCGCGGATGACGATGCTCTCTCCCGAGCCTTTGCGCAGTTCGGCGGGTATTTCGATCTTACGGCGTCCGGTGAGGTAATCGGCCGTAATGCTATCGCTGGCAATGATTTGATCGAATGTTCCGGCTGCGACGATCTGTCCGCCGCGACGTCCTGCCCGGGGACCGACGTCGACGATATAGTCGGCGGCGCGCATCATATCTTCGTCGTGCTCGACGACGATCACCGAGTTTCCGGCGTCGCGCAATTCTTCGAGACTGCGGATCAGCCGTTTGTTATCTCTTTGGTGAAGTCCTATGGAAGGTTCGTCGAGGATATAAAGCACGTTGACGAGCTTCGAGCCGATCTGCGTGGCCAGGCGGATGCGCTGACTTTCGCCGCCCGACAGCGAGCGCGACGAGCGCGCCAGCGAGAGATAACCCAACCCCACGTCGTTCAGGAACCGCAACCGTTCGCGAATCTCCTTGACGATCTCCTGGGCGATGCGCTGCTCCTTGTCGGAGAGGTGCTCTTCGATATGCTCCATCCACTCGGCGAATTCGGCGATCGACATGGCCGAGACCTGGGCGATGTTCTTACCGCCGATGCGGAACTGCAACGCCTCCTTTTTCAGGCGGGTGCCGTTGCAGAGCGAGCAGGTGCGGTGCATGAGGAACTGTTCGCGCCATTTGCGGCCGCGAGCCGAATCCTCGTCCTCCGTACGGCCGATATATTCGGCGACCCCCTCCCACGAGAGGAACTGCCGGCCCCCGGACGGGGCGCTGAAGACCGAAAGATCGACCGTCAGCGGCTCGGAATCGCCGTACAGCACGGCATTGAGCGCCTCGACCGAGAAAGTCTCCACGGGATCGTCCAGCGTGAAATCGTAACGGCGGCCCAGCATCTCCAGGATGGCGAAAAGCATGTTGTTGCGGTATTTGCCCAACGGCTCGACGGCCCCTTCGCGCAGCGACAGCCGTTTGTCGGGGATGATCTTCGAGAGGTCGAATACCGCCTCCTCGCCCAGGCCGTTGCACTGGGGACAGGCCCCCTTCGGCGAGTTGAACGAGAAGGTGTGGGGCGCCGGGTCTTCGAAGGCAATACCGGTCGAGGGACACATGAGGTGACGCGAGTAAAAGCGCTGTTGCTCCGTACCGTAGTCATAGACCGCCATCGTACCTTTGCCCTGGCGGATCGCCTCCTTGAGCGAAGTCATCAGCCGGTCGCGTATGTCGCCGCAGACTTGCAGCCGGTCGACCACCAGGTCGATCGTGTGGATTTTATAGCGGTCGAGCCGCATGCCGGCCGATATTTCGCGAATTTCGCCGTCGATGCGGGCATAGATATACCCCTTCTTGGCGAAGGTCTCGAACAACTCGCGATAGTGGCCTTTGCGGCCCTTGACCACGGGGGCCATCAGGGCGATGCGGCGCGAGTCGAAATCGTGCAGGATCAGTTCGGCGATCCGTTCGTCGGAGTAGTGGACCATCTCTTCGCCCGTGACGGGCGAGTAGGCCCGCGACGCACGGGCATAGAGCAATCGCAGGAAATCGTTGATTTCGGTGACGGTGCCCACGGTCGAGCGGGGATTCTTGTTGGTCGTTTTCTGCTCGATGGCCACCACGGGGCTCAATCCCGTGATTTTGTCCACGTCGGGGCGCTCCATCGTCCCGACGAACTGCCGGGCGTAAGTCGAGAGCGTCTCCATGTAGCGGCGCTGTCCTTCGGCGTAGATCGTATCGAAGGCCAGCGACGATTTTCCCGAGCCGCTCAGTCCCGTGATTACCACGAGCTTGCGGCGCGGAATCTCCAGATCGACGTTTTTGAGGTTGTGCACCCGGGCGCCGAGTATGCTGATCTTGTCTTCTTTCATCGTTTCCCAAACGTTCGGCGGCACATTTTTATTGGGTCCGGTGCGGCCGACCTGCAAAGATAAGGGTTTTTAAGACAATATCTATCTTATTTCCCGGAATTCAGCCGCCGGAGCGTGATCGACGAGGCATTGTTCCGCTGGTGCAGGAGCGTGACGCGGCAGGGGATGAAATCCGCAGCCGAGCACCGCCACAAGTCGACGAACTGCTGGGGATTGCGCTCGGCGAGCGGGAACCAGCTGCTTTGCACCTCGATTACGATGCGGTGACCGGCGCGAAACGTGTGGGCGATATCGGTCGTATGGACCGGTACGCGTGCCGGGTGTCCCGGCACGAAGGGCTCGGGGGCGGAGAAACTGTTGCGGTAGCGGCCGCGCATCACTTCGCCGCGCACCAGCATCCGGTAACCGGGCCGATCCGAATCCGCCGGAAATTCGTCGATCAGCTTCACGACGAAATCGGCGTCCGTCGTCGAAAGCACGACCCGCAGATCGGCATCGACGGGGCCCACGAAGGTCCTATCTTCGGCGAGGGGTTCGCTGCGGAAGCGTACGACATCCTGCCGTCCTTCGGTGAACCGCTGGTCGGCGATCATATACTCCTTCGGGCGTCGGATGCCCGACCGGGCGACATAGGGCACCGGATCGGCCGGATCGGAGACATAGCCGGTCGAAGCCCGCCGCACGGAGGGTTTGCGCTCGGAAAGAGTTCCTTCGCGGTCGAGGTAGAGCGTCGTTTCGGACGCATCGCCGGGCACCCATTCGTCGAAGGCATGCCAACGATCGTCGCCGGAGGTGAAGACCGAAACGCCGGGCAGCGGTTCGGCCGAGCCGCTGCGCAGGTAACGGTCGAAGAAGGGCATTTCGAACCGCTCGACGTACCATGCTCCCGAGGCCTCCTCGCCGAAATCGAAGTCGCCCAGGCGGCGCCCCTCCCCGCGCCAGGCGCCGTGGGCCCAGGGGCCCACGACCAGATGGCAGGCTGTGGCGGGACTTTGCTTCTTCACGGCGCGGTAGAGATTCCAGGCTCCGTAGCAATCTTCGGCGTCGAACGTGCCGCCGACGATCAACAGGGCCGGGGCTATGTCGCGGCAGGCGTTGCGCGTATCGCGCATGCGCCACCAGGCATCGTAGTCGGGATGGCGCATCATCTCCTCCCAGAAGGCGTTCGGGGCGAGCAGCTCGGTGATCTCCGCACGCGTAGCGTGACGGAGGAAGAACGTCCGCTCGTCGGGTTCGGTGCGGACCGAACGGCCGGGAGCCGTCTCGGAAGGCGTATGCCCTGCCGGGGTGTTCATCGAGGCGAGGAAGCGGGTCGCATCGCCCAGCATCAATACCCCGTTATGGTGTACGTCGTCACCCAGAAACCAGTCGGTGACGGGAGCCTGTGGCGAGGCGGCTTTCACGGCCGGGTGTCGGCTCAAGGCCCCCATCAGGGCGTAGAATCCCGGGTAGGAACTGCCGATGAATCCTACGCGGCCGTTGTTGTGCGGGATGCGGGCGACGAGCCAGTCCACCGTGTCGTAACTGTCCGTAGTCTCGTCCGCGGGACCCTCCCCGACCGGGCGAACGTGGACGAATTCGCCCTCGCTGCGGTAGCGGCCACGGACATCTTGTAGGACGATGATGTAGCCGCGCTCGACATAGGCGTGCATGTAGCCCTCGTCCCAGTTCGGATAGGCATCGGGCCCGTAAGGCCGGCACCCGTAGGGCGTGCGCAGAATGACGATCGGAGCCGACGCGGTGTCGCGGGGTGAATAAACGGCCGTGTAGAGCCGCACGCCGTCGCGCATGGGAATGCGGTATTCGTTTTTTTCGTAGCATTCGCAGAACGGACGCCCCGCATACGCCGTTGCGAGGAACGGCAGCAGGAGCAGCGAGAGGAGGAAACGCAGCATGGTATATGATCGTTAACGGTTCCGCCAAGATACGGATTTTTTCCCGATCGGCAAAAAACGCGGCTGCCCGGCGGCGGAAAGTTGTCCGCGAAGGAAATAAAACGTATCTTTGCCCCGTAAACATGCGCCTTACGCCGGCGCTTCCGAATATCATTTCTATGCTCAGAGCAGGACGCACACAGACGCTTACCGTAAGCCGCGTATCGGAATACGGACTCTACCTCGCGGACGACGAGCAGCAGGAGGTTCTGCTGCCCAACCGTTACGTATCGTTGACCGACAAACCCGGAGACACGAAGGAGGTCTTCCTCTACCACGACTCCGAAGACCGTCTGGTGGCCACGACCGAAACGCCCTTGTTGCGCGTAGGCGAGGTCGGCTATCTGCGCGTCGTGGATAAGACGCTGCACGGAGCGTTCCTCGACTGGGGGCTGCACGGCAAGGACCTCTTTCTGCCCAACCGCAACCAGCAGGGCGGCGTGCTGGCCGGCCACAGCTATGTCGTCTACCTCTACGAAGACAACATCACGGGCCGCTGCGTGGCGACGATGAAGCTGCGCGGATTCATCGACAACGAGACGATCACCGTCTCGCCGCGACAGGAGGTGTCGTTGCTGGTCGCTTCCGAAAGCCCGATCGGCTATCGCGTCGTTGTCGCCGACCGCCATTGGGGCATGCTCTACCGCAACCAGTTGTTCCGTCCCGTAGCCATCGGCGAACGCCTCACGGGGTATGTGCGTCGCATCACGGAGGACAATCGTATCGACGTAAGCCTTCAGCAGGAGGGCTATGCCCAGGTGAAAGATTCGGCCGAAGCGCTGCTCGAATTGCTGCGCGGGAATGGCGGATTCCTGCCGCTGAACGACAGCAGCGCTCCCGAGGAGGTCGCCCGCCTGACGCATACGAGCAAGAAGGTCTTCAAACGCTCGCTCGGCGTGCTGCTCAAACGCGGGCTGGTGGAGACGACCGAAGAGGGCATGAAAATCAAACGCTCATGAGCCGGATCGCGACAGCCGAACGGGTCTCGGTCGAGGCTTCGGACAATTTCGTTTTCCAGCGTTCGCTGCTGGCCTACCACGTCGCGGCGGAGCGTATCGGCGGCGACGTGCTCGAAATCGGCACCGGTTCGGGATACGGCATCGAGGTCGTGGCGCCGCACGCACAGCGCTTCGTGACGATCGACAAACACGCCCCGGCTCCGGAACTCACGGCACGCCCCGGCGTGGAATTCCGCCGGGCGACGGTGCCGCCGCTGCCCTTCGGCGACGCGAGTTTCGACTGCGTGATTTCGTTTCAGGTCATCGAACATATCGAACGCGACGCGGAATTCGTCCGCGAAATCCATCGTGTATTGCGTCCGGGAGGGCGTTTCGTCGTCTCGACGCCCAATGCCCCCATGTCGCTTACGCGCAATCCCTGGCACGTTCGGGAGTATACTCCCGAGCAGCTTCGGGAGCTGCTGGGAGGCACGTTCCGCGAGGTCGAGAGTCTGGGAGTCGCCGGAAACGAAAAGGTGCGAAGCTACTACGAACGCAATCGCCGGGCGGTGGAGCGGATCGCCCGGTGGGATATCTTCGATCTCCAGCACCGTCTGCCCCGCTGCTTGCTGCAACTCCCCTACGACCTGCTGAACCGCATCAACCGCCGCCGCCTGCTGAAGGCCGATCCCGAGCAGACCTGTTCGATCCGGATGGACGACTACCGCATAGCGCCCGTCTCGGAGGATTGTTACGACCTTTTCTATATCGCGACAAAGTAAGAAGGCTTAGTTTCAAGGTAAAAAGTCTTTGTGCGGATTGCAGCCTGTGCCCGGTTAAGAGCCGGGTTTAAGCGTAAGTTTGACAGAATAATCATCTTCGGCGGCTGGGGGCGTCGCACCGAAGGTGCGAGCCGCCGAAGATGGCAAGGCTGCGCCTTGCATTTTGCAGCAAGTAT
>CANPHE010000075.1 GCA_947573795.1 uncultured Alistipes sp.
GCGATCCTGCGGATCGCAGTCCGCAGCAAAAAAATAATTCCGTTTCGCGGCACCACGGCCCCCCCCCTCCCGGTAAAGAGCCGGATTTTAGAAATAGTGGTTCGCAAACACTGCACAAAAAACCGAGCGACCTGCAAAGGCCGCTCGGTTTCGTGTATGTTCGATACGGATTATTTCCGGATGCAACGGATGTAGTGTCCGAACGCTGCCGCGTGGCACGTTACGTTGAATGCCGAAGGATTGGGCTCGAACGTCAGACGCGTATTCGTGTCGTAGAGCCGATAGTATGCGAGGCTGATTCCGTTCTTGTTCAGCGGGTCCACGATCTTCGTCGTGGTCCAGAAATAGACCTCGGGAACCGAGCCGCCATAGAGTTCCGCCGAAGTAGAGGGTTGGTAGTACATACCCGGATAGGCGTTGAATCCCGTAAGGTTCGAACCCGGATATTTGCTCCAGCCCGTCTCCGATTTGAGTTTGGTGCCGACGACCGAGGTGCCGAGATAGGTTTTCAGCTTCGTGATATCGTCGGCCGTGCAAATCTCCCAGCCTTGCGGTGCCAGACCGCGCTCGTCGAGCATGGCGTAGCCGTTGTAGAGCGTTCCGTAAACGGGGCGGTTGTCTGCACGCTCGCCGAAGAGGTAGTTGCAGGCGCCTGCGGTCTCGGTGGCGGTCCATTCTTTGACCGGAATCGACGAACCGTCGGCATAACGCTCCGTGCGGAGGTTCTCGGCCATCCAATATTGGGTGCCGATCTTCGCGATCTTATAGGTTTCGGTCTCGGTGCCGCGCTCGTCCACCAGCAGGTAGGCTTCGACCGTGGTCTCCACCTCCGTGGCGGGATAATCGGGCATCGACTCGCTGATCGTGCCGTCTTCCGTTACATAGAAGGTCGTGCGAATGACCTCTGCCGTATTTCCGCCGGTGACGGTGCAGGTGTTCGCCGCCGAATCCCATACGACCGATGCGCACTCCCGGCTGAAACCCTTCTTCAGGTCGGCTTTGCCGTTCGCCATCGGATAGATGACGACCATCTGTCGGTCGATCTCGCCCGAGCGGATGTATTCGAGGCAGACCTCGGCGATCTGCTTGTCGCCGGCCATCGCCTTTTGAACGCAACCCGTCGCGAAGTCCGGAATCTCGATCTTGTAGATCGCAGGCAGCTTCTCGCCCGAAGCCTGGGCGATGCAGATGCGGCGCTCGATATCGCCCGCCGTCAGCACGATCATGCCCGTGCGTGCGGGGCCTTCGTTGGCCGCTACGGCGAAGCGCAGATAGTCGGTGCGCAGGGCGCGGGTCTCCACCTGCGTAAGCCACGACTGTGCGGCGGCTTCGATCGCTACCGTGTAGTCGAGGTTGGTCTCTACCGCTACGGTGACCGTCTCGCCCTCGGCGGCTGCTTCAAAGGCCTCGGCGACACGCAGAATGCCCTGCTCGAAGGTGATCGCCGCAATGGCCGAACGTTCGCCGTCGGCCGCGATGACCAGCACCTTGTCGTATTCGTCGATCGCTTCGGGATTCTCCGTCACGATCTTAATGATGCCGCTCGTTTCGGTGCGCGACGCGATGCGGGCCTTCACGGCGCCCGTGGCCATGACCTCTACCTGCGTCGATTCGGTGGCTCCGGTGAGCGTGTAGCCGATCTCGACGGGTACGTTCGCCGCCAGAGCGCATTCGGTGGCATCGAGTGCGATGGCCAGACGTTGTGCCTTGGGGATGACGATCGTCGTGCCGTCGGCGAGCGTGAAGGTCACCTTCGTGTCGTCCTGCTCGATGCCGCTGAACAGCGAATCGCCGTCCTTGCCGGCTGCTCCATCGGCTCCGTCCTTGCCGTCTTCGCCCGTGGCTTTGCCCAGTTGGGTCCACGTAGCGCCCCCGTCGGTCGAAATATACCAGTAGCCTTCCTCGATCTTGAGCTGCGGCGTTACGCCGTCTTTGCCGTCCTGTCCCGGTTCTCCCGGCTTGCCGTCGGCGCCGGGCTGTCCGGCCTCTCCCGGTTTGCCGTCGGCACCGTCCCGGCCTTCGGCGCGAACCTTTTCGCCGTCGGGCGTCGTGAGCCATACGCCGTTGATCGTCCAGTACCATACGCCTTCGTACTGCGCTACGCCGATGACGGGAGCCGTCGACGAGCCGTCTTTGCCGTCGGCACCGTCCTTACCGTCTTCGCCGTTGTAGATCGTGATCGCATTGCTCTTGGTGAAGGTAATGGTGTATCCGATCGTTTTGCCGTCCTTGACGACGGGAACGACGCTCTGAACGGTGTCGTTGTTTTGCAACACCTGGACGAGGGCCTGCAACGACGCGATATCCAGATTCATCCGGGAACAGAGCGATTCGAGATAATCGACTCGGTTTTCGAGGTCGTCGACCCGCTCCTGGAGCGGTTGGTCGTCGTAGTCGCTGCACCCCCCCCCGATAAGCAGCGGGAGGCACGACAGGAAAAGCAGAAATTTTTTCATCGTCTCAAAAAATTATTCGTAAGTAATCGGGAACCGATCGCAAGTTCCTCGCTTGCAAAGATAACGATTGATTCGGAAAATCGGTCGCATCCGGCGTTTTTTCCGCCTTGCGGGCACGAAAAAAACCGTCGGCATTTCGCAGGCGGTTTTTTCGCAGACCCGATCGGCCGGCCGATTACTTCGCTTTGGCGGCTTTCGCACCCTTGGCGGCTACGGCCTTGTCCAGCTCGATGATGAAATCCGAGAGGACGTTCATGTAGTTGATGAAGGCGTCGTAAGCCGAGTCGTAGGGGTTGAAATAGGAGTGTACGTCGCCGTCCGAAAGCCACTTCGTCGCCATGTAGTAGAAGTGGTCGGAGGTCTGGAGGAAGCTCCATACGTAATCGAAATCGGTGCTTTTGAGCGCCTTGACCTTCTCTTTCTGCGCATAGAGCTTCGAGAAGGCTTCGTTCTGGAGCTCGTTGCCGAGCCAGGCCGTCACGTCGCGCTCCTCGTCGGCCCACGACATGACGTGCGGGCAGTGGAGCACCGAGACGGGCTGGTGTTTCTTGGCTGCTTCGCTCACCGTGGCGAATTCGAGCTCGCCCGATTTCGACAGGATCGCCTGCGGCAGGGCGCGCATGAACTCGAAGATGCCCGTGTCGGCGGTCTGGTGCTCGCCGAAGGTCTCGTAGTCCATGAAGAGGTTGATGACCTCGCCCGGCGTCTGGTCCGAAGCGAGCCACGACACGTATTTGTCGGCCGTCAGCGGCCACTGGTCCCAACCCTGGTTCGAGAAGCGGAAGGCGATGTCGTCCGAGAGCTTATAGTTGCGCAGCAGCAGCCGGAGTTTCTGGTCGATGGCGTTGGCATAGACGTAGTTGGGCGATTTCCAGCCCAGGATGTGGCGGGCGCCTTCGGCCAGCATCGTGCGGAAACCCATCGAGGCGACCATCGCACCGATTTCGTCCGAGTAGATCAGCTCCGTATTGCGGAAGGCCGTGGGTTTCACGCCGAACTCCTTTTTGAGCATCGCCGTGTGGAGCTTCACCTGCTCGGTGAAATCCTCCTTCGAGGCCAGAGCGGCCAGCGAGTGGGAATAGGTTTCGCCCAGGAACTCCACGCAGCCCGTGGCGGCGAGCTCCTTGAACGAGTCGAGCACTTCGGGTGCGAAGGCGCGGAACTGCTCGACGGCCGTGCCGGTGATCGAGAACGAGCAGCGGAACTTACCCTTGTTTTCCTTGATGAGCTTGAGCAGCAGGGCATTCATCGGAAGATAGCACTGGCGCGCCACCTTCTGCATGACCGAGCGGTTCAACAAGTCGTCCAGGTAGTTGTGGTCCTTGCCCATGTTGAAGAAACGGTATTTCTTCAGACGCCAGGGCTGGTGGACCTGGAAATATAAGCAGACGGTTTTCATAGGGTATTTTTAGATTAATTGTTGCTGGGTTTTTGACTCTCTTCGATCACCTCTTCGTAGACGCGTTTGATCTTCGCCGCGGCGTCGTTCCACTTGAGGTTGGTGACCTCCTCGAGACCCTTCGTGGAGAACATGCGGGCCAGGGCGGGGTATTTCACCAGTCCGTAGATGGCGTCGGCCAGGGCGTCTACGTCCCAGTAGTCGACCTTCACGGCGTAGTCGAGCACTTCGGCCACGCCGCTCTGCTTGGAGATGATGACCGGAACGTTCGAGCGCATCGCTTCGAGGGGCGAAATGCCGAACGGCTCCGAGACCGAGGGCATGACATAGACGTCCGACAGCTGGAACATCTTGTGCACGTCCTCGCCGCGCAGGAAGCCCGTGAAGTGGAAACGGTCGGCGATGCCCAGGCGTGCGACGCGGCGGATGACGTGGTTCATCATGTCGCCCGAGCCGGCCATCACGAAGCGTACGTTCGGAACGCGCTTGAGGACCTTGGCAGCCGCCTCGACGAAGTAATCGGGGCCCTTCTGGTAGGTGATGCGGCCGAGGAAGGTGACGATCTTGTCGTCGACGCCCCGTTCGGGCGCGGCGCCCGAATTCTCGGCGAAGCGCACAGCGTTGTGCACCGTCACGACGCGCTCGGCCGGAACGCCGTATTTCGTGATGACGATATTGCGCGTGAGGTTCGACACGGCCATCACGCGGTCGGCGGCGTGCATGCCGGCGCGCTCGATGGCGTAGACCTGCGTATTGACGTTCTCGCCGCTGCGGTCGTATTCCGTGGCGTGCATGTGTACGACCAGCGGTTTCCCGGAGACGCGTTTGGCGGCGATGCCGGCATAGTAGGTCAGCCAGTCGTGGGCGTGGATCACGTCGAACTGCCCTTCGAGGTCCTTGGCCACCTGGGCGGCGACCACGGCGTAGCGGGCGACCTCCTCCATGAGATTGGCCCCGTATTTTCCCGAGAAGGTGTACCGCTGTTTCCACGCGTCGGTCGTCGACCAGACCTTCTGACCGGTCTTGACGTACTGTTCGTGGTAGGTTTCGTACTCTTCGGGCGAGATGTAGGGAACCATGTTGGAGTCGATGTGGATGAACGACATCTTCTCCAGGATATCATCGGCTCCGCTCTCCGTCGCGCCGTAGACGGCCTCCACGTCGCTGGCGTTGAGCACGTGCGTGAAGCGCTGGTCCTCGTCGCCGTAGGCGTGCGGGACGACGAACGTCACCTCGACTCCGTTGCGGGCCAGACCGCGGGTCATTCCGTAGCATGCCGTTCCCAGACCGCCCGCGATATGCGGCGGGAATTCCCAGCCGAACATCAATACTCTCATAACGTATTTATTCTTTTTTATTTATTATTCTATCCTGGGCACTCCTACTTGTCGCTCTTTGCGGCGCTCTTGCGCGTGCGGCGGACCTGTTTGGCTTCGGCCTTCTCCTCCTTGGCGATCTGCTTCGAGGCGGCGCGTTCGATCTTCGCGAAAGCCTTTTCGGTCTTCGCCGCGGTTTTGCGCGCAGCCTTCGCGGCGGGTTTCTCCTCGGGGCGGTGCAGGCAGATCAGGTGGTGGATATCCAGGGCCGCAGCGACGCTCCAGGCCTGCGAGACGGCGCCGCGCGGCGCGAAGGGAGGATCGGCGTCGAAGAGTTCGGCGATCGAACCGATGCCGTAGCTCTGGATGTCCTCGTTGAAGTTTTCGAGCATCTCCTCGGCTCGCGGCAGGAAGCGCGCTCCGTCGATATCGAACGCCGCGCGGGCGTAGAAGTTCAGCAGCCAGGGCCATACCGAGCCGTTCTTGCCGGCGAAGTCGCGCTCCTCGGGCGTCCCGGCCTGCGATCCCTTGTAGAGGGGATGGCGCGGCGAGAGCGTACGCAGACCCTTCGGGGTCAGCAGGTGTTGGCGGGCGGTGCGGAGTACTTCGACCTGCGTTTCGAGGTCGGGCATCTTGTATTTCAGACCGCAGGCGATCACCATGTTGGGGCGGATCGATGCGTCGGCACCCTGTTCGCCCACGTAGTCGGCCAGGTAACCTTCCTTGAGTCGGAACAGGGCGTTGAAGGTGGTTTTCGTGCGTTCGGGCAGCTCCTCCCAGGCGTCGATGAAGGCTTTGTCTCCTGCTTGGTGGGCCAGTTCGAGGGTGTAGCAAACGGCATTGTACCACAGGGCGTTGACTTCGACCTGGTAGCCGTTGCGCGGGGTGACGGCTACGCCGCCGATCACCGAGTCCATCCACGTGAGGGGCTGCTCGGCAGCGGCGCGGATCAGTCCGTTGCCGTCGAGCACCACGCGGCCCGCGATGCCCCGGCGGTAGCTTTCGAGAATCTGTTTCATCGCTTCGCCGTAACGTTCCCAGACCTCCTTGGCGCCGTATTCGGCTTCGAGCTCCTGCAACGTCCAGAAGAACCACAGGGGGGCGTCGGCCGCAACAGCCGCCGAGGCATTGCCCGAGAACATGCCGTCGCGCATGTCGCGGACCATCGTGTCCAAGGCGTCGATGCAATCCTCCTTATGCCCTTGGCGGAGGGTGATGCCCGGCAGGGCGACGAAGGTCTGGCGTCCCGAAACTCCGTGCCAGGGGTATCCGGCGATCACCTCCGTGCGTCCGCCCGGACGGCGGATCAGGAATTGGCGGGCCGCATGTTCCAGGCAGCTCAGGAAGTCGATCTTGTGCGTGCGGCGGGCGATCGAGGCGGTGAACATCTCCTCGATGGTCTTCGTCGAGCCCATCTCGTCGAGCGATGCCGAGAAGATGATGCTTTCGCCCTTCTTCAGCTCGGTTTCGAAATAGCCGGTCGTCAGGAGGTCTTCATGGCCTTCGTAGCCGCGGGCGATGTCCTGGAGATACTCGAAATTGTAGTACCAGTCGGGTGCCGGGACGAATTCCGTGCCGGGTTTGCTCGTCTGCAAGTACAGCCACGGGAAAGAGCCGTAGAGGCGGCATTTCACACCGTTGACGGCCGGATAGGAGTGTCCGTCGGCTTCGAGGTTGGCGTGCGTCAGGGCGTGTTTGTCGCGGAAGGCGAGGAACGGACGCAGCCGCAGCCGCGTCTCGGAATGGGCGTCGAGCAGCGTGTAGCGGATCATCAGCTGCGTGCGCTTGTGGATCCACAGCATCTCCTTCTTGAGAATCACGCCGCCGACCCGGTAGGTGATTGTCGGGGTAGGCGTGTATTCGAAGTCGGTGATGTACTTGTGTCCGCGCGGCTCGTAGACGCCCTGGAAGCGGTGCAGCGCCAGGTTGAACGACTGGTCGTGCTGGATGATCGTCTCGTCGAGCGACGAGAGCAGCAGGTAGGTGCGGTCGCTCTGGTCGATCGGAGCCACGATCAGGCCGTGGTAGCGGCGCGTGTTGCAGCAGACGATGGTCGTACTCATATAACCGCCGATGCGGTCCGTGGCGAGCATTTCGCGCTGGAGCGAATACTCCAGGTTGCCCAATTCGCTTTTGTCGAATGTAAGTGCAGACATATCGTTATAGATCGGTTTCGTTGTAATGCGTTTTTTTCTTTTCCCCGAGGTTTTCCCGAGTCTTCCCCGCAGGGAGACTCGGGATTTCGGGTGCCGTTTCGTGTAAATCGAAGATAACTACTTTAAAGATAGTAAAATTTTCATTGCGGCGCAAGCCTTTTATTGAAAAATGATATCTTTTGTCGCATCTTCGGGTCCGAATCGACTATGCCCACTTCACCAGGGCGAAGTCCATGCGGTGGGGCAGCTGCGGATTGCTCGGGTAGACGCGCAGAGCGACGTCGAACGTTCCGGTCTCGTCCGGCGTGTAATCCAGGGCGAAAGTGACCAGATTGCCTTCGGCTTTCACGCGGTCGAGCTGGATCGTGCGCTTCACGTTGACGGTCTGGCCGCCGACGATCTGCTTGGCGATGACCATCTCGACGCCGATGTCCTCCGGACGGAGGTTCGCCACGTCGAGCAGCACCTCGAAGCGGTATTTCTCGCCGACGTAAACCGCCTCCTTGTCGATCTCCACGCGTCGTACGTCGACTACGCGCACCTGGTCCCAGGCGGCCGAAACCTTACGCTTCCAGGCGGCGATCTCGCGCGCCAGCTTGTAGCCTCCGGCGACGATCTCGCGCTTGCGGGCTGCCAACTTGTCGTAGAAGCGCTCCTCGTAGTCGATGAGCATGCGGTTGGTCGTGAAGTTCGAGGCGATGTCGGCCACGCACTTCTTCACCGAGGATACCCAGGCGTGGGGGATGCCGTCGGCGCCGCGGTCGTAGTACAGCGGGGCGATCTGCTCCTCGATGGTGTTGTAGATCATCTCGGCGTCCAGTTCGTCCTGGTAGTGCTGGTCGGCGAACGTGCGCTCCATGGGCAGCATCCAGCCCGCACCCTCGCGGTAGCCCTCGACCCACCAGCCGTCGAGCACCGAGAAC
>CANPHE010000076.1 GCA_947573795.1 uncultured Alistipes sp.
AAAATACAGTATATCAATGATTATATTTGCACTTGTTTAGCTCTTTTTTTCATTTCCGTCTTTATTTGACTTCTCGAATATCAGATATTGCAGTTCCACGCTTTCTTTTTTCGTATGCTTTCCCGAGGTGCGGGGAGAGGCAAAAATCAATCTTATGGCCAAAGACGGCGACATCATCGACTTTCTGCTGGGCAGCGTATTCCAACTTTTCGGGTGGATCCTCGGCGGAATCTTCAAATTACTCCTCTCGCTTCTCGGAGCGATTGCGGGCGGTATCGTATCCCTGTTCAAAAAACAATGAACCTTTGCGTGCTGCGGTGATTCGCAGCTCGAATGCGCCTCTCTTTGGCGGGATGATCGTCCGCATCGGGGAGGAATTGCTACTACCATGCTAACCTAAAACTTCAAAATTATGGGATTTTTACTGTCACTTCTTATTATCTGCGGACTCGTCTATTACGTTCGCAAGGGTAAATCGGCCCCGCAGCCGGCAGCCGCCGTCCCGGCGGAACTCTTTTTCACGGACCATACGGACGAGGAGCGTGCCGCTCGGCGGGAGCGCTTCGATGCCCTTATGCAGGGCCCCGACGGTGCGACGCTGGCCAAGTGCGGCGAGAAGGTCCGCAATCTATTCATTCCCGACAAGAAGGGCGACTATCGGGGGACACTCTCGGGCGTTCTTTACGAGAACGATCGGGCCAAACGGCTCGAAAAGATCGACGCCACGGTGCTGCCGTTGCTCGGTCGCGATCCCGAGGCATACGAAATCTGGTGGATGACGCTTTACGAAGAGGCGCTCAACCTCGCGGCGGCCGATAACCGGCTTCGCGGTCTCGTGCAGCAGGTCCTTGCCGACGTGGAACGCGGCGATGCGCTGCTTACGGCGGCCGGAGCGTGGGAGCAGCTCTGCAATCCGGACGGTGCGGAGCATAAGATCAAGATTTCAATGCCCGACGGAACCGTCAAAATCCATATCAAGGAGAAGCACGGTCGGCCGTTCCACGAGATCAAAGGTGCCTACGGGGTGTTCAAGACGGGGTTGAGTATCGATCCGATGGTCCGCAGCGCCGAAATCCTGATGGCCGTCAGCGGCATGTTCAAGGGTACGCAGACAATGATCTATCACGAGGAGGTCGAGCGTTACGCCGTGCCGAGTCTTTCGAAACTCACCGAATAAGCACCTTTGCCGTACGATGGATCTCCACACGATCCGCGTATGCATGTGATGGCCGCTCGCATCTGCAACCGGCACTGCGTCTACTGTTTCGAGAAATACAAATTCGACGGCCGTTTCGAAACGGCCGTCGTCGTGCTGGAGCCGGAACTGGCGGCATTCGGTGCGAACCGGGCCCGGGCGAACGCTTCGCCGTGGAGTTCATAGGCGGTTGATTCGCGGCGGTACTTCGGTAATTGCGGGAAGGCTTTCGGGCCTTCCCTTTTTGCGGGTGCGGAGGCGTTCTTTTGCGGGTTTGGCTGCGTTCTTGCTTTGCGGAGGGAAAAAACCGATCGCAAATGTCCCGATTCAAATTCCATGCGGCCCTGTTGGCCTGCAATGTCCTGTGGGCAATGGATTATCCGTTCTACAACATCGTCCTGTCGCGTTACGTTCATCCGATGGCGCTCGTGTCGGCGTCGCTCATCGCTGCGGCGTTGTTGTCGCTCGTGCCGTTGCTGTGGCGCCGAGCCGTGCGGGTCGAGCGGGCCGATATCCGGAAGCTGGTCGGGGCGGCGCTGTTGATCGGCGTGCTGCGCAAGGTCTTCCTGATGTACGGCATGTCGAAAACCTCGCCCGTGGACGGTTCGATCATCGAGACCGTCGTGCCGCTGCTGGTGCTGGTGCTCTCGGTGGCACTGGGCGTGGACCGCTTCACGCGGCGCAAACTCGTGGGGTTGTTGCTGGGTATGGCGGGTGCCGTGGCTGTGGTGCTGACGGGCGCAACGACGACTCACGCCCATTCGCAATTGGGCGGCAACGTGTTGATTCTGTTGAGCGCCTGCGCGACGGCCTTCTACATGGTGACCTTCCGCAAGTTGATCGCCAAATACGACGTTGCGACGCTCCTGCGGTGGATTTACTGCCTGGCGGCCGTGATGGCCTTTCCGTTCGGCATCGAGCAGATCGTTCGGACCGACTATGCCGCTATCGCCCGCCATGCGTTGTTACCGACGCTTTTCGTGCTCTTGGTGCCGACCTATATTCCCAATCTGCTGCTCAACTATGCGCTTAAGGGGGTTCCCGCAACCGTGTCGAGCATCTATACCTATCTGCAACCCGTGCTGGCGATCGCCGTGTCGGTAGCGATGGGCCTCGACCGGCTGCACGGCGATACGGTGCTTTTCGCATTGCTTATATTCGTCGGCGTAGGGTTGGTGCTGTATTCCTATTCGGACCGGGGCGGGACTCCGCCCAAAAGCGTTCCGGCGACGAGTCGGGAGGCGGCGGATGACGTGGCGAAGGAGCGGACCGATACCGAGTCCGAAGCGCTGGTCGGCGTGTCGGGAGGCGATACACCCGAAGTCGGTGCGATCGGGGACGAACGGTCCCGTTCGTAATTTTTAAGGTTTCGGAGTGAAAAAATCGTGCGGAAAAACGAATTTCGGGCGTATATTTGCACTGTCCGGAATTTACGGATCAAAAAAAGGAAGACCATGAAAAAAATCGCTATTCTTTTGACGGGTGCGTTGTTTTGCGCGCTCGTGATTTCCGTGGCGGCACGGGCCGACCGTCCGGTGACTGTGGCCGAGCTTCCGGCCGCTGCGCAGCAGTTCATCAAAACCCATTTTCCCAAGGGTAAAGTCGCCTATGCCAAGGTGGACGACGGGGTGATGGACGTAGACTACGAGGTGGTTTTCGCCGACGGCGCGAAGGTCGAATTCGCGAAGGACGGATCGTGGAAGGAGATCGACTGCAAGTACACCGCCGTGCCCGAATCGGCCGTGCCGGAGCAGATCGCCCGCTATGTCGCGGAGCAGTTCGAGGGTCGGCGCATCGTGAAGCTCGATCGCGACCGGCGTCACTACGAAGCGGAACTCGACAACGGCCTCGACCTGAAGTTCGACCGCCATTTCCGGTTGATCGAGATCGACGACTGATTCCGCGTTCGGACATGCTGCGGCGCGCATCGTTCTTTGCGAACGGTGCGCGTCGCGTTATAGTTGCAGACTATTGTATAATAAAAATATTTGATAGAAAAAGCGAACGAAGCTGGAAAATCCGTCGTATCTTTGTGCGTCATTGGAACACGAACCGAAAAATAGATACGATTATGTTAAGCGAAAAATTGCATGATGCGCTCAATGCGCAGATCAATGCCGAAATGTGGTCGGCTTACCTCTACCTGTCGATGTCGATGAACGCCGAGGCCAAGGGTGAGAAGGGCGTAGCCAACTGGTTCTTCATCCAGTTCCGCGAGGAGCAGGACCATGCCCGGATTCTGATGAACTACCTGCTTTCGCGCGATGCCGAGGTGAAACTCGCCGCTATCGACGCCGTGCCGACCGAGTGGGCTTCGTCGCTCGAAATGTTCCGCGATACGCTGGCGCACGAGAAGAAAGTGACGGCCATGATTAACAACCTGGCGGCCATCGCTGCCGAGGACAAGGACTTCGCTTCGTCCAATATGCTCGTATGGTTCGTCAACGAGCAGGTCGAGGAGGAGGAAAATGCCCGCGGTATGATCGCTGCCTGCGAGGCTGTCGAGGGCAATAAGTTCGGCCAGTATATGCTCGACAAGGAGCTGGCTGCACGCGTTTATAACGTTCCGTCGCCCCTGGCTGCGAAAGCATAGTCTGCGCGCATGTTATCCGGAGGTGCATTCGGCCTTCGGAACGTATTATTACCCCGTCGCATTTTGCGGCGGGGTTGTTCGTTCATGGAGCTCGGGGCGGGTTACTCTTTCATTCGGATCGGCAGCCGTTCCCACAGCCATTCGGGAATCAGCCTCCAGAAAAACACCAGTACGGCGTAACGGCGGTCGATGACGATGCTGCGACGTTTGCGTACGAGAGCTTCCACGATCTTCGCGGCGACCCGTTGCGGGTGCATCAGCATCGGATAACGCTCGTCGCGCAGCAGGGGCGTGGCGACGAATCCGGGGCGGATGTCGGTGATGCGGATGCCGAGACGTTCCATCTTCGCGAGCTGCGCCAGGGCGTCGAGGTAGGTGTTCTGCATGCGTTTGGTCGCCGAATAGGCCGGGGCGGAGCCCAGTCCGCGGGTCCCGGCGATCGAGGTGATGGCGGCCAGATGTCCTTTGCCTCGGTTGCGGAAATAGTCGAAAGCGGCCGTAATCAGGCGGACGAACCCTTTGCCGTTGGTCGCGAGCGTGGCGATCTCGATCGCAGGGTCGAGCGCCGTGTTGCGGCTGCCGATGCCGGCGCAGTGGAGGTAGATATCCATGCCGCCCAATGCATCGATCAATCGGTGTAGTTGCTGCGGTGCATCGGCTGCGGTGACGTCGAGGCGTCGGACGACGACCTGCTCGGGAGCCGATGCCCGAAGGGCTTCGAGGGCCTCCGTGCGGCGGCCTGCGGCTCCGATGCGCCATCCGCGGCGGATGCAAGCGCGGGCGACTTCGAGCCCGATACCCGAGGTGGCGCCTACGATGACGATGCGTGTGGGGATTGACATGGGAGGAAAATTGAAGGTGAAAAAGTCGTTTGTGGAGCGAGTGTAGGCTTGCGGTTCGTGCGACTCAAAGAGTCGCAGTTCGCAGAACTGCTTATCTTCGGCGGCAGGATGTTGTAGCCTGCCTGCTTATTCGGATTGTCGGTGTCGGTTCTTGTGTATTAATCATCTTCGGCGACAGGACGTTACACTTCGTCTGCTTATTCGGATTGCCGGTGTCGCTTCTTGCGCGAAACTCATCTTCGGCGGCTTGGCCGGTCGCACCTTTGGTGCGAGCCGCCGAAGATGCAACGCCTGCGGCGTTGAGTCTGCCGTGAATGCCGATTTGCGGGGTGTAGCCTGCGGCGGAACGCCCAAAGCGAGTCTCCGCAGGGGGGGGGCTGCGGCCCGCGCAGTCTTACAGTCTGCAATTAGTAGCCGAAGATGCAACGCCTGCGGCGTTGAATTGGCACCCTGTGCGGCTCGAAAAAGCTCTGTGAAAGACAACAAGGCTTTTTCGGAGGTGCGACCCCCCCCCTGCCGCAGATGATTTATTGGGAAATATTGCACCTCACGCATTCGATGCCGACGCGGCGCAGCAGATCGAGTCCCTCTTCGGAACGGTATTCGTCGCAGTAGACCACGCGTCGGATACCGGCCTGAATGATGAGTTTCGAACACTCGATGCAGGGTGCCGCCGTGATGTAGAGCGTCGATCCGTCGCAGTTGTTGGCCGACTTGGCGACCTTCGTGATGGCGTTGGCTTCGGCGTGGAGGACATAGGATTTCGTGCGCCCCGTCTCGTCCTCGCAGATGTTTTCGAAACCCGAGGGGGTGCCGTTGTAGCCGTCCGAGATAATCATTTTGTCCTTGACGATCAGCGCCCCGACTTTACGGCGGACGCAATACGAATTCTCGGCCCAGATGCGAGCCATGCGCAGGTAGCGCATGTCCAGTTGGTGTTGTTTTTCTTCCTGATAACCCACGGTGCGACAAAGTGAAAGGTGAAAAGCGAAAAGTGAAAAGTTATAAGTGAAAAGGTGCCTCCTTGGACTCCAGTCGAAAGTAAAAGGCGAAAAGCGCCGGGAATTCCCCGCACCTTTCGCCTTCGTGCATTTGTCTGCTTACAATCCCTTGCCGTGGCAGTTCTTGTACTTCTTGCCCGAACCGCAGGGGCAGGGATCGTTGCGGCCGATCTTCTTCTCGGCATGTACGGGCATGGGCTTCTGCTTCTCGCCCTGTCCGGCCTGTGCTGCGGCCTGCATGCGCGATGCCTGGAGTTTGTTTACGTCGACTTTGGCGCGCTGCTGCTGCATCTGTTGCTGGCGCTGACGCTCCGCAGCTTCGGGGTCCTGTTCGCGCACGGGGATATAGGCCTTGTCGAGGATCGCCAGCACGTCGCGGTTGACCTTCACGAGCATCTTCGAGAAGAGCCCGAACGACTCGAACTTATAGATCAGCAGCGGGTCCTTCTGCTCGTAGGTGGCGTTCTGCACGCTCTGGCGCAGATCGTCCATTTCGCGCAGATGCTCGCGCCATGCGTCGTCGATCGAGGTGAACATCACCACCTTGGAGAATACTTTGAAGATCTCGCCTCCGTCCGTATCCTTGCATTTCTGAAGATTAACCGGGACGTTGTAACCCAGGTGACCGTCCGTCAGCGGGAAATAGATGTTCGAATCGAGTTGGTCCTTGCGGTCCTCGTAGATGCGCTCCATCACGGGGCGCACCGTGTCGGCCACGGCCTTCGCACGGCGGGCGTAGGTCGCGCGCAGGTCCTTGACGATCATTTCGACCAGCTCTTCGGGCTTGGCTGCCTCGTAGGCCGCGGCGTCGAACGAGGGCTCCATCGCCACGTCGCGGATCAGTTCGAAACGGAAATCCTCGAACTCGATGCCGCGGTTCTGCTCCACGAAATTCTCGGCATAGTCGTACATGATGTTGTTGAGGTCGATTTCGATGCGTTCGCCGTAGAGCGCATGGCGGCGGCGCGTGTAGATCACCTCGCGCTGCGAGTTCATCACGTCGTCGTACTCCAGCAGGCGCTTGCGGATGCCGAAGTTGTTCTCTTCGACTTTCTTCTGGGCGCGTTCGATCGCCTTGGTCATCATCTTGGCCTGGATCACCTCGCCCTCTTCGAGTCCCATGCGGTCCATCATCGTGGCGATGCGGCCCGAACCGAACAGACGCATCAGGTCGTCTTCGAGCGATACGAAGAACTGCGACGATCCCGGGTCGCCCTGACGTCCGGCACGTCCGCGCAGCTGGCGGTCGACGCGGCGGCTTTCGTGACGCTCCGTGCCGATGATCGCCAGACCGCCCGCGGCCTTGACCTCGGGCGTCAGCTTGATGTCGGTACCGCGGCCCGCCATGTTGGTGGCGATGGTCACCTGTCCCGAGCGTCCCGCTTCGGCCACGACCTGTGCCTCGAGGGCGTGCTGCTTGGCGTTCAGTACGTTATGCTTGATGCCGCGCAGCTTCAACATGCGGCTCAGCAGCTCCGAAATCTCGACCGACGTGGTACCGACCAGTACCGGGCGTCCCTCACCGACGAGGCGTACCACCTCCTCGATCACGGCGTTGTATTTCTCGCGCTTGGTCTTGTAAACCAGGTCCTCGCGGTCTTCGCGCTGCACGGGGCGGTTGGTCGGGATCACTACGACGTCGAGTTTGTAGATGCTCCAGAACTCCGAAGCCTCCGTTTCGGCCGTACCGGTCATACCGCCCAGCTTGTGGTACATGCGGAAGTAGTTCTGCAAGGTGATCGTCGCGAAGGTCTGCGTCGCGGCCTCGACCTTCACGTGCTCCTTGGCCTCGATGGCCTGGTGCAGACCGTCCGAATAGCGGCGGCCGTCGAGAATACGTCCCGTCTGTTCGTCGACGATCTTCACCTTGTTGTCCATCACCACGTATTCGATATCCTTCTCGAACATGGCGTAGGCCTTCAAGAGCTGGATGACCGTATGCACGCGTTCCGACTTGATCGCGTACTGGTTGATTACCTCGTCGCGTCTGCGGGCGCGCTCCTCGGCCGAGAGATCGCTCTTTTCGAGCTCGGCGACTTCGGCGCCGATGTCGGGCAGCACGAAAAATCCGTCCTCGTTGAAGTAGCGCGAGAGCGCCTCGTGACCTTTGTCGGTCAGCTCCACGGAGTTGAGTTTCTCGTCGATGACGAAGTAGAGTTCGTCGGTGATCTCGGGCATGCGGCGGTTGTTGTCCTGCATGTAGACGTTTTCGGTCTTC
>CANPHE010000077.1 GCA_947573795.1 uncultured Alistipes sp.
GCAGAAAGGTTCCGCACAGCCCAACCGCGACAAGGTGGGACAGGTGACGTGGGATCAGATCCGCGACATCGCGCAGGACAAGATGCCCGACATGAACTGCTTCACGCTGGAGTCGGCCATGCGTATGGTTGCAGGAACCGCCCGCAGCATGGGTATCAATGTCGTCGGTGAATTTCCTAATATGTAGTAGAAGATGAGTAAGTTGACAAAAAATCAAAAGATCGCCTACGCGAAAGTTGAAGCCGGCAAGGCTTACAAACTTCCGGAGGCTGCCGCTCTTCTGAAGGAAATCACGTTCACGAAATTCGATGCATCGGTCGATATCGACGTGCGCTTGGGCGTAGACCCCCGCAAGGCGAACCAGATGGTCCGCGGCGTGGTGACCCTTCCTCACGGTACCGGTAAGACGGTGCGTGTGCTGGTACTTTGTACTCCCGAAAAAGAGGCCGAGGCTCAGGCTGCCGGTGCCGATTTCGTCGGTTTGGACGAGTATGTCGACAAGATCAAGTCCGGTTGGACGGATGTCGACGTAATCATCTGCACGCCGAACGTCATGGGCAAGGTCGGTGCGCTGGGTCGTATTCTCGGTCCCCGCGGCTTGATGCCGAACCCCAAGACGGGTACGGTGACCATGGAGGTCGCCAAGGCTGTCAAGGAGGTGAAAGCCGGTAAGATCGACTTCAAGGTCGACAAGTTCGGTATCATCCACACTTCGGTAGGTAAGGTTTCGTTCTCGCCGGAACAGATCGCAGACAATGCGAAGGAAGTTCTGAATATGATTATCAAGTTGAAACCGGCTGCTGCCAAAGGTTCTTATGTGAAGAGCATTTATCTCTCGACCACGATGAGTCCGGGCGTGCAGATTGATTCCAAATCGGTAGAAACCAAATAAGAAGGAGGAAAGAAGAGATGACAAAGGAAGAAAAACTGGTTGTAATTAACAGCCTTACCGAGCAGCTCCAGGCTTATCCTCACTTCTACATCGCCGATATCGAGGCGCTGAATGCCGAGCAGACTGCGAAGCTGCGCCGCAAGTGCTTCGAGAGCGACGTGAAGCTGGTGGTCGTCAAGAACACGCTCCTGTGCAAGGCACTGGAGAAGGCTGAGAAGGCCGATGCCGATCTGGTAGGCGTATTGGAGGGTCCGACCTCGATCATGTTCGCCAATGTGGCGAAGGCTCCCGCTGTGCTCATCAAGGAGTTCCGCAAGGGAGCGGACAAACCCGTCCTGAAGGCGGCTTATGCCGAGGGCGGCGTTTATGTCGGCGACGACAAGCTCGATGCGCTGTGCAACATCAAATCCAAGGAGGAGCTCATCGCAGATATCGTTGCGCTGCTGCAATCTCCCGCGAAGAATGTTATTTCTGCATTGCAGGCTAATGCAGGCCAAAAGATTGCGGGCCTCGTGAAGACGCTCGAATCGAGAAACAACTAATCACAAACAAGAATTAAAAACAAATTAATAAGCTTACAACTATGGCAGACGTAAAGAAACTTGCTGAAGAACTGGTAAACCTGAAAGTTACCGAGGTTAACGAACTCGCTCAGATCCTCAAGGAGGAATATGGCATCGAACCGGCTGCTGCCGCTGTTGCCGTTGCAGCTCCCGCTGCTGCCGGTGAGGCTGCCGCTCCCGAGAAGACGTCGTTCGACGTTATCCTGAAGTCGGCCGGTCAGGCTAAGCTCCAGGTCATCAAGGCCGTTAAGGAGATCGCAGGCCTGTCGCTGGGCGACGCTAAGGCTCTCGTAGACGGTGCTCCCAAGGCTGTTAAGGAGGGTGTATCGAAGGAAGAGGCCGAGCAGATCAAGGGTCAGCTCGAAGAGGCAGGTGCAGAAGTTGAGCTCAAGTAGTATTGCTGCTTAGACCTTGACAGACGGATCAGGTATAGGGCTTACCTCGGAGTAGGCTCTATGCCTTTTCTTGGTCTAAAGAACGGGAGTGCCGATTAGGAGCTGTGTCCGTTCTTTGACGAAAGGGCAATTATATACGATCATATCCTGGTGGTATTTTGTCCCTGTGACCTTGCCGGTTGCATCCGAAGTTCTCTCCGAGGAGAGGATTCGAGGAAGAGGCGGCAAACATCGGGGACCGATACTCGAAAGAATGACGAGTTGCTATTTCCTTCGGAACCCCGCTTTTAACGGTGTAACCAGGGACCGCGAGACTCCGCCGGTCTGGGAAATCAGAGTCAGAAAACCGATAAGGATAAAGTAGTATATAACTGTCGATGAAAGTAGTGCTCCCGGGGCATCATGCCCGCATAACGGGGGCATTGGCGGGATCGGAACCCGCACTTTTGGGGAGCGTAACCCATTACACTTCATCTAATTTTGGATTTTACGATGTCCGCAGCAAAAACACAACAGAGAATTAGCTTTTCTTCGGTGAAGAACCGGGTCCCGTATCCGGATCTGCTCGAAGTACAGCTTAAATCATTCCGGGACTTTTTCCAAATGGACACCACGGCCGAAAATCGTAAGAACGAAGGCTTGTACAAGGTGTTTCAGGAGAATTTCCCCATTACGGATACCCGGAACAACTTCGTTCTGGAGTTTATCGACTACTATATCGACCCGCCGCGTTATTCCATCGAGGAGTGTTTGGAACGCGGCCTTACGTACAGCGTCCCGCTGAAAGCCAAGCTGAAGCTTTACTGCACGGACGACGAGCACGAGGATTTCGGTGTCGTCGTTCAGGACGTGTACTTCGGTACGATTCCCTATATGACCGAGCGCGGAACATTCGTCATCAACGGTGCGGAGCGTGTGATCGTCTCCCAGCTGCACCGTTCGCCGGGCGTATTCTTCGGCCAGAGCATGCACACCAACGGCACCAAACTCTATTCGGCGCGTATCATCCCCTTCAAGGGTTCGTGGATAGAGTTCGCTACGGACATCAACAACGTGATGTATGCCTACATCGACCGTAAGAAGAAGCTGCCCGTTACGACGCTCCTGCGTGCTATCGGCTACGAGGCCGACCAGCAGATTCTTGAGATTTTCGACCTGGCGGACGAGGTGAAGGTCTCGAAGTCCACCCTGAAGAAGGCTGTCGGTCGCAAACTGGCGGCTCGCGTGCTTTCGACCTGGGTCGAGGACTTCGTGGACGAGGATACGGGCGAGGTGGTTTCCATCGAGCGTAACAACGTGATCGTCGACCGCGAAACGGTGCTCCAGGAGGAGCATATCGATCAGATCATCGAAAGCGGTGCCAAGACCATTCTGCTGCACAAGGAGAACCAGTCGGGTATCGATTTCTCGATCATCTACAATACTTTGCAGAAAGACCCCTGCAACTCCGAGAAGGAGGCCGTGGTCTACATTTACAGACAGTTGCGCGCTTCCGAGCCGCCCGATGAGGCTACGGCGCGCGACGTTATCGAGAAGCTGTTCTTCTCGGACAAACGTTACGATTTGGGCGATGTGGGCCGTTTCCGCATCAACAAGAAGCTGTCGCTGGATACCGATCCGGCTATCCGCACGCTGACGCGCGAGGACATCATCGCCATCATCAAATACCTGATCCAGCTCATCAACTCGAAGGCCGACGTGGACGATATCGACCACCTGTCGAACCGCCGCGTCCGCACCGTGGGCGAGCAGCTTTCGAACCAGTTCTCGGTGGGCTTCGTGCGCATGGCGCGCACGATCCGCGAGCGCATGAACGTGCGCGACAACGAGGTCTTCACGCCGGTCGACCTGATCAACGCCAAGACGCTCTCGTCGGTCATCAACTCGTTCTTCGGCACCTCGCAGCTCTCGCAGTTCATGGACCAGATCAACCCCCTGGCCGAGATCACGCACAAGCGCCGCCTGTCGGCCCTCGGTCCCGGCGGTCTGTCGCGCGACCGCGCCGGCTTCGAGGTGCGCGACGTGCACTACACGCACTACGGCCGTCTGTGCCCGATCGAGTCGCCGGAAGGCCCGAACATCGGTCTGATTTCGTCGCTGTGCGTCTATGCGAAGATTTCGCCGATGGGATTCATCGAAACCCCCTACCGTTCGGTGGAGGACGGCGTGATCGACATGGACAATTCGCACATCCGCTACTACTCGGCCGAAGAGGAGGAGGGCAAGATCGTCGCACAGTCGAACATGCCGATCGACGACGAAGGCCACTTCTTGCAGCCCGACCGCATCAAGGCGCGTCAGGGTGCCGACTTCCCGGTGGTTACGGCCGACGAGGTGAATTTGATGGACGTCGCTCCCAACCAGATCGCGTCGATCGCCGCCAGCCTCATCCCGTTCCTGGAGCACGACGACGCCAACCGTGCCCTGATGGGTTCGAACATGATGCGCCAGGCCGTGCCCCTGGTGACTTCGGAAGCCCCGATCGTCGGCACGGGTATCGAGAAGGACATGATCTCCGACAGCCGTATCCAGATCGTCGCGGAAGGCGAAGGCGAGGTGGTTTTCGCCGATGCCACGAAGATTCAGATCCGCTACGAGCGCACCGAGGACGAGATTCTCGCCTCGTTCGCCCCGGAAGTCACGACGTACGAACTGCCGCGTTACCGCCGTACGAACCAGAATACCTCCGTCACGCTGCGCCCCATCGTCCTGACGGGCGATAAGGTGACCAAGGGTCAGATTTTGACCGAGGGCTATTCGACGCAGCACGGTGAGCTGGCCTTGGGCCGCAACCTCAAAGTGGCGTTCATGCCCTGGAAGGGTTACAACTTCGAGGATGCCATCGTGATCTCGGAGCGTATCCAGCGCGAGGATATCTTCACGTCGGTGCATGTCGACGAGTATATCATGGAGGTGCGCGATACGAAACGCGGTGTCGAGGAGCTGACGTCGGATATTCCCAACGTCTCGGAGGATGCCACGAAGGACCTGGATGCCAACGGTATCATCCGTATCGGTGCCAACGTTCACCCGGGCGATATCCTGATCGGTAAGATCACCCCGAAGGGCGAAAGCGATCCTTCGCCCGAGGAGAAGCTCCTGCGTGCGATCTTCGGCGACAAGGCCGGCGACGTGAAGGATGCTTCGCTCAAAGCGCAGCCTTCGCTGCACGGCGTGGTGATCGGCACGACGCTTTACAGCCGCGCCAACAAGGTCGACAAGAAGGGCAAGAGCGCCGAGCGCGTGCAGCTGGAGAAACTCGACGAGAAATTCGCCGCCGAGATCGCCGAGCTGACCAAGCGCCTGGTGGCCAAACTCTGGACGCTGCTCCAGGGCAAGACCACGACGGGTATTTTCGACTACTTCGGTGTGGAAATCTACCCCGCAGGCACGAAGTTCTCGCAAAAGATGCTCGAAGAGATTTCGCGCAAGACGACCGACGAGAAGACGGGCGTCATGATGGGTTACCTGAACCTCGGCCCCTGCCGCTGGACGGGCGACGAACATACGGACGCATTGATCGAAGCCACGGTCAACAACTATACGATCGAGTGGAAGAAGGCCGACGCCGCCATCAAGCGTGAGAAGTACAACCTCACCAACGGCGACGAACTGCCGCAGACGGGTGTCATCCAGATGGCCAAGGTCTACATCGCCAAGAAGCGTAAGCTCAAAGTGGGCGACAAGATGGCCGGTCGTCACGGTAACAAGGGTATCGTCGCCAAGATCGTGCGCGACGAGGATATGCCTTTCCTCGAGGACGGTACGATCGTCGATATCTGTCTGAACCCGCTGGGTGTGCCTTCGCGTATGAACCTCGGTCAGATCTACGAGACCGTGCTCGGATGGGCCGGTCGGGAACTGGGCCTGAAGTTCGCGACGCCGATTTTCGACGGTGCTTCGCTCGACCAGATCAACGAATACACCGCACAGGCCGGTCTGCCGCACAGCGGTCGTACGTATCTCTACGACGGCGGTACGGGCGAGATGTTCGACCAGCCCGCGACGGTGGGTGTGATCTACATGCTCAAGCTCGGCCACATGATCGACGACAAGATGCACGCCCGTTCGATCGGTCCCTACTCGCTCATCACGCAGCAGCCGCTCGGCGGTAAGGCGCAGTTCGGCGGTCAGCGTTTCGGTGAGATGGAGGTGTGGGCGCTCGAAGGCTTCGGCGCCGCCAACATCCTGCAGGAGATTCTGACGATCAAGTCGGATGACGTGATGGGCCGTGCGAAGGCTTACGAAGCGATCGTCAAGGGCGACAACCTGCCGCGTCCGGGCATTCCGGAGGCCATGAACGTGCTGCTGCACGAGCTGCGCGGTCTGGCCTTGTCGGTCAAGTTGGAGTAAGCCTTACAGTGTGTGGATAAGAAAAAAAGATAGATAGATTATGTCATTTGCGAAAGACAATAAAACCAATAACGGGTACAACCGGATTTCGATCGGCCTGGCTTCCCCCGAGGAGATCCTGGCCCAGTCGAGCGGCGAGGTGCTCAAGCCCGAGACCATAAACTACCGCACCTACAAACCCGAGCGCGACGGTCTGTTCTGCGAGCGGATTTTCGGTCCGGTGAAGGACTACGAGTGCCATTGCGGTAAATACAAGCGTATCCGCTACAAAGGCATCGTCTGCGACCGTTGCGGCGTGGAGGTTACCGAGAAGAAGGTGCGCCGCGAGCGTATGGGCCACATTTCGCTGGTGGTTCCCGTGGTGCATATCTGGTATTTCCGATCGCTGCCTTCGAAAATCGGTTACCTGCTGGGTATTCCGTCGAAGAAACTCGAGGCGATCATCTACTACGAGCGTTACGTGGTCATCAATGCGGGTGCCGCCTCCGAGCAGGGCATCGAGCGCCTTGCGACGCTCTCCGAGAAGGAGTATCTCGACGTGTTGGCTGCCCTGCCGAAGGGCAACCAGGCGCTCGACGACAGCGATCCGCAGAAGTTCGTCGCACAGATGGGTGCCGAGGCTATCCTCACGCTTCTGAAACAGGTGGACCTCGACTCCATGTCCTACGCGCTGCGTCACAAGGCGTCGACCGAGACGTCGCAGCAGCGTAAGTCCGAGGCCCTGAAGTGCCTGAACGTCATCGAGTCGTTCCGCGCCTCGGAGGGTAAGAACAAACCCGAGTGGATGGTGCTGAGCGTCATTCCGGTCATTCCGCCCGAGCTGCGCCCGCTGGTGCCGCTGGACGGCGGCCGTTTCGCGACGTCGGATTTGAACGACCTCTACCGTCGTGTCATCATCCGCAACAACCGTCTGAAGCGCCTGATCGAGATCAAGGCTCCGGAAGTGATCTTGCGCAACGAGAAGCGTATGTTGCAGGAGGCCGTCGATTCGCTGTTCGACAATTCGCGCAAGTCCAATGCCGTGAAGAACGAGTCGAACCGTCCGCTCAAATCGCTCTCCGATTCGCTCAAGGGTAAGCAGGGCCGCTTCCGTCAAAACTTGTTGGGTAAGCGTGTCGACTACTCGGCCCGTTCGGTCATCGTCGTAGGCCCCGAGCTGAAGATGCACGAGATGGGTATCCCGAAGGATATGGCCGCCGAGTTGTACAAGCCGTTCGTGATCCGCAAGCTCATCGAGCGCGGCATCGTCAAGACGGTGAAGTCTGCCAAGAAGATCATCGACCGCAAGGACCCCGTGATCTGGGGCATCCTGGAGAACGTCATCAAGGGTCACCCCGTGCTGATGAACCGTGCTCCGACGCTGCACCGTCTGGGTATCCAGGCCTTCCAGCCCAAGCTGATCGAGGGCAAGGCCATGCAGCTGCACCCGCTGTCGTGTACGGCATTCAACGCCGACTTCGACGGCGACCAGATGGCCGTGCACCTGCCGCTGGGCAATG
>CANPHE010000078.1 GCA_947573795.1 uncultured Alistipes sp.
TCGCGGTCGAAATCCATCAACGGCACGGCGCCCGTCTTGGCCAGCGTCTCGCGCATGGCGGCGTGGACGATCTGCCATACGGCCTCCTCGTCGGCGAATTTCACCTCGGTTTTCTGGGGATGGACATTCACGTCGATACGCCCCGGATCGATCGTAAGGTATAGGAAATAGGAAGGCTGGGCGTTCTGCGGAATCAACTTCTCGTAGGCTTTCGCCACGGCGCTCCCCAGGTAGGAACTCTTGAAATAGCGTCCGTTGACGAACAAATACTGTTCCGCATTGCGGCGCTTGGCCGCAGCCGGGCGTCCGATGTATCCTTCGAGCTTGGCGATCGAGGTATCGGCCGAAACCTCCAGCAGGTTTTGTTTGATATGACGCCCCACCACGTCGACGATGCGCCCTGCGA
This sequence comes from uncultured Alistipes sp., assembly GCA_947573795.1. Lineage (GTDB taxonomy): Bacteria > Bacteroidota > Bacteroidia > Bacteroidales > Rikenellaceae > Alistipes. The sequence goes on from CANPHE010000078.1 coordinate 407, forward strand.
GCGACGTGGCACCGAGCGAATAGAGCGGAGCATCGTTCGAATAGAGTTCGAAACCGATCTGCGGATTGCACAGGGCGACGCGTTGGAACTCCGCCTTGATCTGCGAGGCCGAAGTGGTGCTTTTGTCCAGGAAACGACGCCGGGCCGGGACGTTGAAAAAGAGGTTGCGCACGAAGAACTGCGAGCCCACGGGACACATCACCGGATGCTGCGCGGCGAACTGCCCGCCGTTGATCTCCGTGACGGTTCCCATCTCGTCGTCGGCCTGGCGCGTGCGCAGTTCGACCTGCGCGACGGCGGCGATCGACGCGAGGGCCTCGCCGCGGAATCCGAACGTGTGGAGCGCATAGATATCCTCCACGGAACGGATCTTGCTCGTGGCATGGCGGTCGAAAGCCATCCGCGCATCGATAGGCGACATGCCGCAACCGTCGTCGACGATCTGGATGAGGTCCTTGCCTCCGTCGCGGAAGTTGACCTTCACGGTGCGCGCCCCGGCGTCGATGGCATTCTCCATCATCTCCTTCACGACCGAAGCGGGACGGTTGACCACCTCACCCGCCGCGATCTGGTTGGCGACGATTTCGGGTAAAAGTCTGATCTTATCGGCCATTTATTCCTGGTAATCGTTCGGAACGACGGTAATGGGCAGCGACGCGTCGAACTCCTCGACGGCCTGGCTTTTCCGGACTCCGGGATTCGACATGCGCATGAGGACGTCGGCCAAGCGCGGATAAAGCATATAGATGAACAACATCGCCAAAACCGCTATTGCAGCCATTTTCAAGATGTTCGAGCGTCCGCCGTCCTCCTCTCCCGCACGCTGTGCCGCACGGGCGTCGCGCTGCGTGCGGATATATTGTCCGGGGGTGTATTCGCGCTCCGCATCTCCCGAACGCTCGCCGCGCAACTCGGCACGCCGCTGTTCGCGGGCCTCCTTCGCCGGATCGTAATAACGCGGTATGTAGTTGAAACGGTTCGCGTGTTTCTTATATGGGCTGAATATTTTCATGGTCGTCCCGTTTTTTTCGTAAAGGTACGAATTTCGCGGCAAAATATTGTTTCCTCACCGGATTTTTCGTCGCAAACAGGCGGGTGAAATGCGTTCCTGAAAGATCGCGCGAGCCGTAGTCTCCGCCGGCGGAGGCTCGTTTCACAGCAGCCGTCCGGCTAAAAACCGGGTTCTATGGTTTTTCCGCAAACAGCAAGGCTTTGCCTTGCCATCTTCGGCGGCTCGCGCTTTTAGCGCGACCGGCCCAGCCGCCGAAGATGAACTTTGCTGCAACATGCGGCTCTTCAGAGCCACTCGGGCCACAGCCTTCAACGGCGAAGCCCGTTCACCTTTAACCTTTCATTTAAAAAAGGCGGAAGTCTCATCGCATACCATCGACTTCACGCCTTTCGCATCGTTGCGACAATCCGCCGCCGATCAACGGAAGAAACTCTTCATCCGTTCGAAGATATTCTGGTTCTTCACCGACTCGGCCCGCTGGAAATCGGGCAACTCGGCCAGTTTCTCCACCAAACGTTTCTCCTCGGCGTTGAGCTTCGAGGGAATGGTGATATCGACCACCACTAGTTCGTCGCCGCGTCCGTAGCCGTTGACATCGGGCAATCCCTTGCCGCCCAGGCGCAACACCTTGCCGGCATGGGTTCCCGGCGCGATCTTGATCTTGGCGCGTCCGTCGACGGTCGGCACCTCGACCGTACCGCCCAGCAGCGCCGTCGTCACCGTGATATTGAGGTTGTGGATCAGATCGTTGCCGTCGCGAACCAGTTCTTCGTTGGGCTCCTCCTCGATCATCACCAGCAGATCGCCGCTGACACCTCCGTGCCGTGCGGCATTGCCCTTGCCCGAGACCGTGAGGGCCATGCCTTCGCCTACTCCGGCCGGAATCCGGATCTCGACGACCTCCTGCCCGCGCAGCGTTCCTTCTCCGTGGCACTTGTCGCACGGCGACGAAATCACCTTGCCCGTACCGTTGCACGTCGGGCAGACACCCTGCGTCTGCATCCGGCCGAAGAAGGTGTTCTCCACACGCGTGACATATCCCGCACCGTTGCAGGTCTGGCAGGTCGTATAAGAATTCGCATCCTTGGCTCCCGTGCCGCCGCACTGGTCGCAGGCCACGGTTTTGTTGATCTTGAGTTTCTTGGTCACGCCGTTCGCGATCTCCGAGAGGTTCAAACGTACCTTTACGCGGATATCCGAACCGCGGTTGACCCGCTGGCCGCCGCCCGACGAGCGGAACCCGCCGCCGAAGTGGCCGCCGAAGATATCGCCGAACTGCGAGAAAATATCCTCCATCGAGAAGCCTCCGCCGAAGCCGCCGTAGGCTCCGCCGCCACCCGCAGCACCGCTCATGCCCGCATGGCCGAACTGGTCGTAACGGGCGCGTTTATCGGGATTCGACAGCACGTCGTAGGCCTCGGCGGCCTCCTTGAACTTCTCCTCGGCCTCCTTGTCGCCCGGATTCTTGTCCGGGTGGTACTTGATGGCCGCCTTGCGGTAGGCCTTCTTTATTTCGTCGGCGTTAGCGTTCTTCTGGACGCCCAACACTTCGTAGTAGTCCCTTTTCTCTGCCATGGCCTTATTCTCCCACAACTACTTTGGCGAAACGCAATACCTTTTCGCCCAGCATATAACCCGTCTGTACGACGTCGATCACCTTACCCTTCTTGTCCTCCCCGGCGGCGAACTTCGCCACCGCTTCGCACAGGTCGGCATCGAACTCCTTGTCGCGGCACTCGATCTCGGTCACGCCCTTGCGGCGCAGCGCTTCGGTGAATTTCTGCGCGATAAGCGTCACACCGGCCCGCAGAGCCTCCACGTCGTCGCTCTTCTCCATCGCAGCGACGGCACGCTGCACGTCGTCGCGCACGGGAAGCATCTCCAGCAGCACGTCGCGGCCGCCCGTAGCGACCAGCTCCATCTTTTCCTTGAGCGTACGTTTGCGGTAGTTGTCGAATTCGGCCTGCAAACGCAGGAACTTGTCCTGCCATTCGGCTACGGCCGCAGCCGGATCGGGCTGCGCGTCATCTGCCACCGTGTCAGGCGCATCTGCCGAATCGTCTGCCATATTGACATGCGCCGCATCGCCGTCCGCGGGGCATCCTTCGTTCGCAGCAGGCTCCTCGCGATCGGTAATCGGCTCATTGTAAGTTTCTTCCTTTTTCATATATCGTATTTTTCGGTTTTTCTACCCTCTATTCGATCAAATTGTATACCAACCTATCCAAGGATGAAAATCGCGGGCCGCTTGTTGATCTCGGGCATCGGCCGCTTGCGCCACTCGCCCACCGTGCGGGTCTCGATGCGCTCGTCGGGAGCCGTGATCTCCACGGCGATCGTCAGCCGCGTTTCGGGGGCGAGTATCTGGAGCATCTGCTCCCAGAGCTTCGCATTCCGGTAGGGAGCCTCGATGAAGAGCTGCGACTGTCCTTCGCTACGGGCGCGCCGCTCGAAGCGGCGGATCGCCTGGGCCCGCTCCGCGGGTTTGACGGGCAGATAGCCGTTGAAGGCGAACGACTGTCCGTTGAGTCCCGAGGCCATGAGCGACAGCAGAATCGACGAGGGTCCCACGAGCGGCACCACGCGGATACCGTGCCGGTGGCACGCCTCGACGACGAGCGCTCCCGGATCGGCGACCCCCGGCACACCGGCTTCGGAGATCACCCCGGCGGAACGTCCCGCGAGCAGGGGCTTCACCAGCTCCTCGACCTCGCGTCCCGCCACGGTATGTTCGTTCAGTTCGCGGAACTCCAGCGTATCGATCGGCCGCGCAATTCCGGCTTTGGAGAGAAACCGCCGTGCCGAACGGGTATTCTCGACAATGAAATAATCCAGGACATCCATCACGCCCCGGTTCGCAGCCGGCAGCACGTCCCAGGGCTGCGTCAGGTCCGAAATCGGACAAGGGATCAGGTATAAGGTTCCGTATGTAGCGTTCATATTTAAAACCAATTATTATTCTGCAAAATGCGACTCTTTGAGCCGGGCGAAGCGGAACCCCGCCACCTTTCGTGCTGCAAGTCTGCGAGGCGTAGCCTACGGCCCGCACCCATCTAAGAGACGGGATTTAAGATTGACTCCGTTGGGCCGCAAACCGCAAGGCTTTGCCTTGCCGTCTTCGGCGGCCGGGCCGGTCGCGTCAAAGGCGCGAGCCACCGAAGATGATCTTTCTTGCTGCAAAAGCACCAAAAACGCTCCGGCATCCGGCCGGATTCTGCGGTACCGCTCCGCGGCATCGGTTTATTTCTTTGCGGCAAGATGCGGCTCTTTGAGCCGCGCGAGCCGTAGCCTCCCCCGGCAAAGGTCCGCATCTTCGATGCGACGCCCCCAGTTGCAAAAGCGGATAATCCATCCGACAGTTGCACGATTTTGCGGTCCGCAGAGCCGGGCGGTTCGCCGCCAGCGGAGGAGGCCCGAGCCCTTGAGCGAGAGGCAGTCCGCCGCCCGGGGTGGCGGCGAGCTGCGCGATCCTTAGGATCGCATTTTCGTCAAACCGCTTTTCGCCCTCACCCCCGCACGTAAATCCGCTTCACCCGGCCCGATACCGAGGTCAGCACCTCGTAAGGGATCGTTCCGAGCACCTCGGCCATCGCCTCGGCATCGTTTCCCGGCTCGGGCGAAAAGATCGTCACCTCGTCGCCTTCGCATACGCCTTCGATGCCCGTGATATCGATCATGCAGCTGTCCATGCAGATACGCCCCACGATCGGCGCCGCAGCCCCCTTCACCCGCACCGACCAGCGGCCGCACCCCAGGTGGCGGTCCAGCCCGTCGGCATACCCCACGGGGATGGTCGCCGTCACACTGTCGCGCAAGAGTTTTCCGGCCCGTCCGTAACCGACCGCCTCCCCCGCTGCGAGGTGCTTGATCTGCACGATCCGCGTGCGGAGCGTCGCCACGGGGCGCAACGTCTCGTCGTGCCGCCACCCGAAGCCGTAGAGCCCCAAGCCCAAGCGGCACATGTCGAACTGCGCCTCGGGGAAGCGGTCGATCGCCGCCGAATTGGCCGTATGGCGGATCACCGGATAATCGAGCGAAGCGGCTACGGCCGAACTCATGCGGTCGTAGCGGGCGATCTGCGCCCGCGTATAGTCGTCCTCCTCGGGCATGTCGGCACAATTGAGGTGCGAAAAGATCGTCGCCACCCGCAATTGCGGATAAGCCGGCAACGCCTCGCACAACGCTCCGATCTCCTCCTCCATGAATCCCAGGCGGTGCATCCCCGTATCGAGTTTCAGATGAATCGGATAGGAACGCTCTCCGGCACGACCGACCGCCACGGCGAAATCCGCCAGCGAGCGGAATCCGTAGATCTCGGGCTCCAGCCGATAGGCGATCATCTGCTCGAAACTGTCGGCATCGGCATTCAGCACGACGATCGGCATCGTGATCCCCCGCTCGCGCAGCAGCACCCCTTCGTCGGCGAACGCCACGGCCAGGTAATCCACTCCCTGATGCTGGAGCATTTGCGCCACCTCGAAATCCCCGGCTCCGTACGATGCCGCCTTGACCATCGCCACGAGCCGCGTTCCGGGCCGCAGCCGTGCCCGGAAACGATTGAGGTTCTGGATCATCGCATCGAGATCGATCTCCAGCACCGTCGTATGGCTCTTGCGCGCCAGGGCATGGGCCAACTTTTCGAAACGGTAGCTCCGGGCTCCTTTGAGCAGCACGGCACACCCCGCCACGGCCCGGCGGCTCAACCGCGCGACGCACTCGTCGGTCGAGGCATACCACTCCGCCTCGCAGCCGAACAGGGCCGCATGGCGCCGGATGCCGGGACCGATTCCCACCAGAAAGTCGATTCCTGCCCGGGCGATCATCGCCGCGACGCGGGCGTAGAGTTCTTCATCCGAAAAACCGCTCTGCGCGATGTCCGAAAGCACCAGCGTACGACGGCGCCCCATCGCCACGCCGTGCAGGTAGTCGAGCGCCAGGGCCAGCGAATTGAGGTCGAGGTTGTAGGCATCGTTGATGAGCAGCGAATCGTTGATCCCGTCGCGGACTTCGAGTCGCATGGGCAGCGTCGGAGCCGCCGCGAACGAGGGCTGCGGAAAATCCATCGCCGCACAGAACGCTTCGACGATCTGCGCGTTGCGCCGCCAGGCCGCATTGCCCACGACCTCCACCGAAGGCTCGGGCATCGAGGCGGCGTCGAGCAGCCGTCGATCGCCATAACGCCGGACGATCATCCCCGCGAGCGGTTCGTAAAAACTGTGGTAGACGATCGTGCGGGCGCTGCGGGCCAACGCGATCTTCTCGTCGCATTTCTGTTCGAGGCTGGCAAAATTCTCCTGATGCGCATCGCCGATCGAGGTGAAGACCACCACATCCGGTCGCAGTATCCGCTCCAACCGCTCCATTTCGCCGGGTTTCGAAATTCCGGCTTCGAAAATCGCCAGCTGCTCGTCGCCTTCGAGCATCAGCACCGAGAGCGGCACGCCCAGCTGCGAATTGAAACTCTTCGGCGAACGGAAAAACTTCATCCCTGCGGGCAGCTCCTCGGCGATCCACTCTTTGACGACGGTTTTGCCGTTCGAACCGGTGATACCCACCACCGTACCGCGGAACCGGGCCCGGTGGAAAGCCGCCAAGCACTGCAACGCCTCGATGGCATGCTCCACCCGCACGTATCCGCAGCCGGGCGCCGCCTCGACTTCGCGTTCGACCAAGAAAGCCATAACGCCGCGACTCCGCATCTCCTCGATATAATCGTGCGAATCGTGGTTGGCACCGCGCATCGCCACGAACAACGGGGCAGCCCCGGAAGCTGTCAGCGAACGGCTGTCGGTCACCACCGACTCCACCGTCCGGTCACATCCGAAAAACGTTCCGCCGCAGATGGCGGCGATTTTGGAAAGAAGATATTTCATGATCGATTTCTGTCAAACAATACAACTTTACACCGGCTCGGGTTTTCGACCTTTATTTCATACAGGCTGGTCGATGCCTCGCGGCCTTTGGCCGCGTTTATAAATCCGACCCTCCCCTAAA
>CANPHE010000079.1 GCA_947573795.1 uncultured Alistipes sp.
GATGGCGAAGCGTCTTTGTGGTATTCGGAAGGGTAGTTATAAGGATAATTCCCATAAAAAAACTTTCGCTTGTAAACTCAACGCCTCAGGCGTTGCATCTTCGGCGGCTCGCACCTTTGGTGCGACGCCCCCAGCCGCCGAAGATGATTCTTTTCTACAAACCGCGGCTTGCCCCGCAAGCTACGACTCGCCCCCAGCGCTCAGCCGGGCTATCACAACCCCGGAACGAGCCGTTCGAGCCCGATGCCGTGCGACCCCTTAATAAGGATGAAGGCATCCGCAACGGGTGCGGCGGCAAACCGATCGAGCAACTCTTCGCACGAAGCAAAGAGCATCGCCCGGGGCCGCGGCTCCGGAAGTGCGGCGTAGGCACGAGCGAATTCCCGACCGACGAGGAACAACTCCGCATCGGGCGCCTGTGCGACCTGCCGGATAACGGCGCTATGCTCCGCCTCGGACCAGGCGCCCAATTCGAGCATATCGCCCAAAATCAGCATCCGGCGGGTGCGTCCGCCGAGCGGTTCGCCGAGAAAATGGGCTACGGAAGCCCGCATGCTCGACGGATTGGCGTTGTAGCAATCCACGACGAGTGTATTGCGCGCCGTGACGACCCGCTGCGAGCGGGCATTGTCGGGGACATAGGAGGCTACGGCACGCCGGATCGCCGCGTCGTCCACCCCGAAATAGCGCCCCACAGCGACAGCCGCCGCGATGTTGTAACAGTTGTAATCTCCTTCGAGGGCACTCTCCATCCCGTCGGCCAACGTCTCGGAATAGTACTCCGCCGTGAGCCCCGGCCGCTCGGCGACCATGTCGCAAAGCGTCTCATCCTCGCGGCGCACGAAGGCACGACCGCCATGTGCGGCGAGGTAGTCGTAAAGTTCGCCCTTGCCGCGGCGAATCCCCTCGGGACCACCGAAACCTTCGAGGTGCGAACGCCCGATATTGGTCAGAATGCCGTAGTCGGGCTCGGCGATCGAGGCCAAGAGCGCGATTTCACCGCAAGCGCTGGCTCCCGTCTCGACGACACCGAATTGCACTTCGCGCGTCATTGCGAGCAGCGTCAGCGGCACGCCGATATGGTTGTTGAGATTGCCCCGCGTGGCATAAGTCGCGAAACGCTCGGCCACGACGCGGCTCACCAGCTCTTTGGTCGTGGTCTTGCCGTTACTGCCGGCGATGACCAGTATCGGAATGCCCAGCGCGCGCCGGTGCTCGCGAGCCAGGGATTGCAAGGCCTTGAGCGTATCCTCGACAAGGATGATCCGCTCGCCCGCGACCGAAGGATCGTCCGCCACGGCATATGCGGCGCCTTTGGACAAAGCCTCGCCGACGAAACGGTTGCCGTCGAAAGTCGCGCCGTGCAGCGCGAAGAAGATCGAATCCGGCTCGATCCGCCGCGTATCGGTCGAAATGCGCGGATGCCGGAGAAAAAGGTCGTAAAGCTCGGACATGGTTGCTTGCGGCTTAAGGATCAGATATGCTTCTCCCCGTTGCGGTATTTCACTTCGTCGATGAATTTCTTGATATTCTGCTCCTCGGCACGCGGGCAGATCATCAGCACATCGTCCGTATCCACCACGATGAAATCCTTCAACCCGCTGATCGCCGCGATCTTGCCCTCGGGCAGCGAAATGATCGACGAACGCGTATCGTAAAGATAGCACCCCTCGGCCGGGGCGGCATTGGCGTAGCGATCCTTGCGCGAATGCTGGTAGACCGAACCCCAGGTGCCCACGTCGCTCCACCCGAACTCGCCGCAGCGGACATATACGTTGTCGGCCTTCTCCATGATGCCGTAATCGATCGAAATGGCACGGCACTCGGAGAAGGCCAGTTCGACGATATTGCGCTCGGCGTCGGTTCCCGTGGCATTCATCACTCCGCTGAAAAGCAGGTGATGCTCCGGCAGGAATTTCTCGAACGCCTCGATGATCGAGCTCACTTTCCACACGAAAATACCCGAATTCCAGAAAAACTCACCGCATTGCAGAAAGGTCTGCGCCAGTTCGAGATCGGGTTTCTCGGTGAAACACTTCACCTTGCTGATGGGAGCCCCGTCCGAAACCTGGATATATCCGTACCCCGTGTCGGGACGCGTCGGTTTGATCCCCACGGTCATCAACGCATCGTTCGCCGCAGCGAATTCGAGGCATTCGCCGATGATCGTGCGGAAGTCGGATTCGTTGAGAATCAAGTGATCCGACGGCGTGACGATCATTTCGGCCTCGGGATCGCGCTTGGCCAGCGTATAGGCGGCATAGGCGATGCAGGGCGCCGTATTGCGTCCGACAGGTTCGCACAACACCTGCTCCTCGCCGATTTCGGGCAGATGCTCCAATACGAGGTGCTTGTAACGCACGTTGGTCACCACGAGGAAGTTCTCGGGCGGCACCATCGGAGCGAAACGCTCGAAAGTGTGCCGAATGAAAGATTTGCCCGTCCCCAGAATATCGAGGAACTGCTTGGGCATCGCCTGCCGGCTCTTGGGCCAGAACCGCGTTCCGACGCCTCCGGCCATGATTACACAATATTTGTTATTCGCCATAAGTCATATCTGGGTGTTGGGATTACAAAGATAAAAATATTTTCGTAACTTTGTCGCCTGTCGAAAGTTTAAATTTCGAACCCAAAGGATGAAGATAACGATAATATAACGCTGCGACACGCCGGTTCCCATTTTGCCCCGAACTCAACGCCGAAGATGATCCATCGAGAAACATTTCCCGTTTCACCCGTGCGGACCGCAGCTTGCAGATAAAACCACAAACCAATGAAAATCAAACTCATCACCATACCCAATTTATTAACGCTCTCCAACCTCGTGTGCGGAGCGCTGGCTACGGTCGCGGCCCTCGTCTACGGCGATCTGACGTGGGCCTTCTGGCTGATCGTCGCCGCTGCGGCGTTCGACTTCTTCGACGGGTTCGTGGCCCGGCTGCTGGGTCAAAGCTCGCCCATCGGCGTGCAATTGGACTCGCTCGCCGACGACATTTCGTTCGGACTGGCCCCCTCGGCCGTACTCTACACCCTCTACGGGCTCATGCCGGGCATCTGGCTGCCGGAGTGGGCCGCCCCGGCGGTCTTCGTCTTCGCGGCCTGCGCGGCACTGCGACTGGCGAAATTCAACATCGACGAAACGCAGCACACCGAGTTCTGCGGACTGCCGACACCTGCGGCGACGCTCTTTTGCGTATCCGTGGGGCTGCTCTGCCAGACCCGCGATATCGCCATCCCGGGCGAGGCAGTCGTAGGCATCGCCGTGGTATTCGCCCTGCTCATGGTCTCGAACATCCGGATGTTCGCCCTCAAATTCCAGGGATTCGGCTGGCGCGGCAATGAACTGCGCTACTCGTTCCTGGCCGCTTCGGCGCTACTGCTCGCCCTGCTCGGCTCCTTCGCCATTCCGGCGATCATCCTGCTCTACATCGCCTTGTCGATCGGCCGCAATATCGCGACCCGATAATCCGTTAATGCTTCGCGGCACGAAGTCGTCCGCGGCGGAATCGGACGCATCTGTCGCACCACCGGAAACCCGAGATGCGAAATGCCGAATTTTGATTATCTTTGCACCTCGGATCGAACACTGTATGACGAAACGCTTGACCCACATATCGCAAATACTCCTCATCGGGTGGTTACTCGCCTGGTGCGGTGTTGCGCAGGCGCAGAATTTCAACGCGCGCGACCTGATGCGGGCCCAGCAGCGGGGCGAGACGAACAGTCTTTACGGCGGAAATCCCTACGCCCAATCCGGCGAAGAGGGTGAAGAACAGGAGGGACAGCAACAGGATACGACCAAGAAGGAGAAGAAAATCCGCAAACCGCTGGAATCCTATTTCTTCAGCGACTCGGTCCGGGCTTTGAACAACTTCAAGTGGAACATCAGCCGCGACTACAACCGCGTCGATATCGCGCCGCTCGACACGATGCTGACGGACTACCGCATCGACTACCCGTTCTATCGCCAGGACGTGGGCGACATCGCACAAGGTGCCCTCGGACAGGCGTCGCTGCCTCTGAACTACTTCCGGCGTCCGCAATCGTTCGATTTCATCTTCGCCGATCCCTACTACGCCTATACGTACCACATGGAAAACGTGCCGTTCTACAACTCCAAACGGCCGTTGATCCGCATGGATTACGCCGAGTCGGGTCAGAAGCGATTCCGGGAGGAGAATTTCGGCATCCTCGTGGCGCAGAACGTTTCGCCCTCGACGGGATTCAACGTCGACTACAAGTCGCGCGGTACGCGCGGTCAGTATATCTGGTCGCGCACGAAGAACCACAACGTCTCGGTAGCCGTGAGCCACACGGGAAAACGCTATTCGGTGCACGCCGGATTCTACAACAACCACATCGAACAGCAGGAAAACGGCGGCGTGGTCGGAATCTGGGCCATCGCCGACACGGTGTTCGAGCGTCCTTCGGGCGTGCCGATGAAGCTCGCCGAATCCCAGGCTCAGAATACCTACCGCAACAACGGATTCTTCGTCACGCAGTCGTACGGCATTCCCCTGCAACGGCTTACGGACCGCGACTTCTCGATGGCCGGACTTTCGGCCGTCTACGTAGGCCACTCCTTCGAATACAGCTCGTGGAGCAAGGTCTACACCGATATTCGGGCAAACTATGTCGACGAACGGGGCCACCGCGACGAAGCGGGCAACTTCGTGCGCGACACGTTCTCCTATTATAAGAACTGGTACATCAACCCCTCGCAGACGCGCGATTCGATCTACGAACGCAAAATCTCCAACCGTTTCTTCGTCCAGGCCCAGCCGTGGGACCGCAACGGTGTCGTCGGCACGATCGATGCGGGAGTAGGTATCGACCTGCATACCTATGCGCAATTCCGTCCGTCGGACTACACGGCGGGCAAATACACGCAGGTCAACGAGACGAGCTACTTTTTCTACGGCTCGGTCGGCGGTAAGATCAAAAAGTATGTCGATTGGGATGCCGACATGCGTTTCTATCCGTCGGGATACAGAGGCGGAGACCTCAAGATCGGCGCACACCTGGCGCTGACGGGATATCTCCGCGGTCACCCCCTGGTTCTCGAAGGCCGGTTCTCGATGGACCGCCGCTCGCCCAACTACTGGCAGGAGAACCTATTCTCGAACCACTATGTGTGGTCCGCTCCTTTGGACAAGGAGAATGAAACTCGTTTCGAGGTGAAATTCTCGCTCCCCGATTACGCCTTCGAGGCCGGGGTCTGGCAGGGCGTCACGACCGATAAAATCTATTACGGAACGGACAGCGACGTCGCGCAGAAAAGCGGGAGCCTCAGCCTCACGAGTGTGTATGCACGCAAGGATTTCCGCCTCGGCGGACTTCACCTGGACAACCGGGTATTGATGCAGTGGAGTACGGATCAAGACGTTGCACCCGTTCCGCTTTTGAGCGCCTTCCTGTCGTATTATTACGAATTCTGGGTCGTGCGCGATGTATTGCGCCTGCAGATCGGTTTGGACGGACGCTATAATACGCGTTATTATGCGCCCGGATACAATCCGGCACTGTCGGTGTTCTACAACCAACGGGAGATGGAAGTGGGGGGATACCCCTACATGGACGCTTTCGTGATGGGAAAGTGGAAGAGAATGCGGATATTTCTCAAATATCAGCATGTCAACAAAGGATTGTTCGGAAACGGAGAGTATTTCTCCGCAGCGGGTTACCCGCTCAATCCGGGCATGTTCAAGATGGGTATCTCATGGGGATTCTATGATTAGCGTACTGTTCTGCGCGGTAGGAACTGCCCGCAAAACAACCCTTTATGATTAAAAAGACGATTCTGACTTTTGCGTTCCTAACTATTCTGAACTCTTTTTACGGCTCCACCGACCGGCTCGGTTCGGCAACGACGACTGGTGCGGCCTGGACCGACGACTATTCGCTGCTGCGCGAAGGCGACTACGAAATCTCCGTCTACGACGATCTGATCCGCCGCATCAGCGAAACCGAAGGGCACGACTGGCGTTTGATGAGCGCCATTGCCTACCACGAATCGCGCTTTACCCCCGACCTGACCTCGCGCAGCGGGGCGCGCGGCATGATGCAGATCATGCCTTCGGTAGCGCGGCAATTCGACATTCCGACCGAACGGATCACCGATCTGAGGACCAATATCTGGCTGGCTAACAAGTTGATGTCGAAGATCGCGACGACGCTCCGCATTCCCGATAGCGTTCCGGAGAGAGACCGTATGAGCATCGTACTGGCATCCTACAACGGCGGCATCGGCCACGTGAACGATGCCCGGCGGCTGGCCCGACTGCATGGCGAGGACCCCAATTCGTGGGAAGTCGTGGCCCGTTATCTGACGCTGAAGGCCGAACCCGAATATTACGAGAATGAAGTGGTCGAATGCGGCCGTTTCACGGGAAGTCGCCAAACGCTCGCCTACGTCGACGACGTGATCGGACGTTACGACAAATATTGCCGCATCGCAGCGAGATAATCGCCCGGCCAAGAGCCGTAGCAATTCATCGATTAAGAATTACCTTTTAATAGTAAGAGCCGCTGTTCTGTTGAGGGCAGGTCGTAGCCTGCGGGGCAAGCAAAGCGAGCCTCCGCATCCGGAGGCTACGGCTCGCGCGGCTCCGAAGAGCCGCCGTTTACAGCTGGAATTTATAAATCCCGGCTCTTAGTCGGGAGCCGAAGCCGAGAAGTCTACGTGAATTCGAAGACCGAAGCCTCTCAGAAGGCTCCGGTCTTCGGTTTACCGGGCATACGAGTCATAGAGGCCGATACGTTCTCGGCACAGAGGTGTTGCGATTTGTCCGAGGCGCTTTACGCGTTCGATATGCCGGGATAGCACCTCGGGCGGGACGACGAATTCCGGATCATATCGAGCGGCTGTTAAAAATAAAGGGAATTATCCTTATAACTACCCTTCCGAATACCACAAAGACGCTTCGCCATCAT
>CANPHE010000080.1 GCA_947573795.1 uncultured Alistipes sp.
CGCGGCCAACGGCCGCGAGGCTTCGGCGGCCGAGAGCGACAGGGCATTCCGAGGAGATACGAACGATATAAATAACGACGACCATGCGTTTCGACGAACTGGACCTGGAGGATGAGATTCTCGACGGTCTTTACGATATGCACTTCGAGGAGATGACTCCCGTGCAGGAACATACGATCCCCGTGATTCTGGAGGGCCGCGACCTGATCGGCTGCGCCCAGACCGGCACGGGCAAAACCGCAGCCTATACGCTCCCGCTGTTGAACCGCCTTTTGGTGGAGGGCAACGAGCAGAACGTGGTCAAATCGCTCATCATCGTGCCGACGCGCGAACTGGCGCAGCAGATCGATCAGCAGTTCCAGGGTTTCTCCTACTACCTGCCCGTCTCGACGACGGTGGTTTACGGCGGCGGCGACGGCAAGGGCTGGGAGGTACAGAAACAGGGCATGCTCAACGGCGCCGACGTAGTGATCGCCACCCCGGGCCGCATGATCGCCCACCTGCAAAACAGCGGCGTAGACCTCTCGCACGTCGAATATCTGATCCTCGACGAGGCGGACCGGATGCTGGACATGGGTTTCAGCGAGGATATCATGACCATCATTTCCTACATGCCCCGCCAGCGGCAGACGATCATGTTCTCGGCGACGCTGCCTCCGAAGATCCGCGAACTGGCCCGCACGATCCTGCACGATCCGGTCGAGATCAACATCGCCATTTCGAAGCCCAACGAAGCCATCGACCAGTCGGCCTACGTCTGCTACGAAAACCAAAAACTGGGCATCATCCGCGAAATGTTCTCCCGGCCGACCGATTCGAAAACCATCATCTTCTCCTCCTCGAAACTGAAGGTCAAGGAGCTGGCCCACACGCTCAAACGGATGAAACTCAACGTCGCGGCCATGCACTCCGACCTCGAACAGGCCCAGCGCGAGGAGGTGATGCTCGACTTCAAGAACAACAAGATCGATATCCTCGTGGCGACCGACATCGTGGCCCGAGGCATCGACATCGAGGATATCGGACTGGTCATCAACTACGACGTGCCGCACGACCCCGAGGATTACATCCACCGCATCGGCCGTACGGCCCGCGCCGCAGCGACGGGCAGTGCCGTGACGTTCGTCTGCGTCGAGGAGCAGGGCAAGTTCCACCGCATCGAGAAATTCATCGAGCGCGACATCCGCAAGGCCGAATTGCCGGAGTCCGTGGGCGAAGGTCCGAAGTATGCTCCGGACGAGAATCGCGGCAAAGGCGGACGGGGACGCTCGGAAAACGGCCGCGGAGGACGTCGGGGCCGAGGCGGCCGCAACGACCGCGACCGCCGCAAGTCGTCGAAGCCCCAGGATGCTGCGACAGCGCCGAGCGCCGAAGCACCGGTCCCCGAGGCACCGGCCGCTGCATCGCAGCCGGACAACGACCACGCTTCGGGCCGCGGCGAAGGGAATCGCGGCACGCGCGACCGCAAACGCCGCCACCGCGGAGGACGCCGCCACCGTCGCGGCGACAAACCGCAGGCCCAGCCGTCGCAGGCTCAGGAGCCCAAGACTGAATAAACGATTGAACCCCGACTAAAAGTCGGGGTTTCCAATTCTTCGGGAGCTTACGGAAATATCATCTACGACGGCCGAGGGCGAGTCGTAGCCTGCGGGGCGAGCATAGCGAGCCTCCGCCGGAGGCTGCGGCTCGCGCGGCTCCGAGAACCGCAGTTTGCATCCGGAGATCATCTTCGGCGGCTGGGCCGGTCGCATCGAAGATGCGAGCCGCCGAAGATGCAACGCCGATGGCGTTGAGTCTGCCACGAATGTCGATTTGCGAGTCGTAGCCTGCGGGACGCGCATAGCGAACCTCCACCCGAGAAGGCTATGGCGCGCACAATCTGAAAGGCTGCATTTAAAATGTAATGCCGAAGCGTCGAGCTTGCGGCTCGCACAGCTCCAAAACGCCGCAGTTTGCAGAAATACCCATCTTCGGCGGCTCAAGAAACCTTTTACCTCGGCCTTTACTCCTCCAGCATCCGTTCGCGCCAAAGCGCCGGTACGGAGACACTTTGCTGTCGGGCGAAATCGAAAGCCACCATCACCGAGCGGCTTTCGCTGCGCACCTCCTCGCCGACCATCAACCGCTGCAAGAGCGTCATGCTCTTGTCGCCGATGCGTTCGCAGGTCGTGGTGACATGCACCGGATCGTGCATACGCACCTGCCCCATGTACGCCGTCGCGGTCGAAACCGTCACCACGCGCAGATCGCCCGCAAGGACCTCGATACCGAGCACCTTTTCGTAATAGTCGGTCTTCCCGACGTCGAAATAGGCCTGCTGCGCGACATTGTTGACATGCACGAAAGGATCGATATCCGAGAACCGCTTCTGAATAGGGGTGTCGAGCGTACGTGCCATGCTATTCGCGAATGATGCGCACCTCGCCGTTTTCGCCGAAGGCGATGATCGACGACGCTTTGCGCGTGGGTTTGCCCTCGAAACGGGGGTTGACGACGAAATCGGTGCCGTCGATGATCTCGCGGGCTACCTCCTGCAACCCCACGGGCGACGGTTCGCCCGAAATATTGGCCGAAGTCGAGACGATGGGCCGGCCGAAGGCGCGCAGCATGCGTCGGCAGAATTCGTGGTCGGGGACGCGGATTCCGAGCGTTCCCTCGTCGGGGATGAGGTTCGCGGCGACCCCCGCAGCCCCCGGGAGGATCAGCGTCAGGGGCGAAGTGGCCATCTCCATCACTTCGAAAGCGATGCCCGGAGCCCGGTTCACGTAGCGCACCACCATGTCGGCCGAGGCGCACAGCACGAGCATCGATTTCTTGTTTTCGCTTCGTTTGAGGCGATAAATGCGCTCCACGGCCTCGGCATCGGTCGCATCGCAGCCCAGGCCCCACACCGTATCGGTGGGATAGAGGATGATGCCCCCTTCGCGGAGCGTACTTACGGCCCGGGCTACCTCCTCGTCGAGAGCCTTATCCCGCGGCGATGCGGGCTCGGCACCCTTTTTCGGTTGTTGTTCGTATTTCATCGCATGGGAAGTATTTCGATCCAATAATCGTCCGGATCGTTGATGAAGTAGAGCCCCATATCGTGGTTCTCGTAGCAGATGCACCCCATCGCACGGTGGTATTCGCGCACGGCGTCGTAGTCGCCCGCCACGCGCAAGCACAGGTGGCTCTCGTTCTCGCCCAGTTCGTAGGGCGTTGCGGCGTGGTCGCGCAGCCACGTGAGTTCGAGCCGGAAGCCCGTCTCGCCGTCGCCCAGGTAGACCAGGACGAACGAACCGTCGGAGGCCTCTTTGCGGCCGACTTCTTTCAGACCCAAAGCCTTGTCGTAGAACTCCAGACTGCGGTCGAGGTCGGTGACGTCGATGTTGAAATGATCGAATCTGCTTCTGATTTCCATATCGTTCGTGTTTTGTACGACGCAAATTTACGCAAAGATCGTGAAATCCGGACGCATATCCCCGCCGGGAACGAATTTTTCGCTCCGGATTCTCGATTTATAACCGGTAAATTTTATAACTTTGTCGCGCAAAAGAGCACAAATGCCATTTCGGAATGCAACGTGCATCCGAGTTGCTTCAAGATACGGAAGACGAACAACAAAAAAAGATAAACCTATGGGAAGAGCCTTCGAATATCGCAAAGCGCGAAAAATGAAACGGTGGGGACACATGGCCCGCACGTTCACCAAATTGGGTAAGGAGATCGAAATCGCCGTCAAGGCCGGAGGTTCCGATCCGTCGGGCAACACGCGTCTGCGCATTCTGATCCAGAATGCCAAGGCCGAGAACATGCCCAAGGAGAACATCGAACGCGCCATCAAGCGTGCCACCGAAAAGGACGCCGCCGACTACAAGGAGGTGATCTACGAAGGATACGGCCCCCACGGCATCGCCTTCCTGGTCGAGACCGCGACGGACAACACCAACCGTACGGTGGCCAACGTGCGCATGCACTTCAACAAGTGCGGCGGTACGCTGGGCAACAGCGGCTCGGTGGGCTTCATGTTCGAGCACAAGTGCACGTTCAAGTTCCGCCCGGCGGCAGGCGTCGATCCCGAAGAACTGGAACTGGAGATGATCGACCTGGGTGTCGACGAGTTCTATGCCGAGGAGGACGGCGTGACGGTATACGCCCCCTACGAGTCGTTCGGCGCCATCCAGAAATGGCTGGACGACCAGGGTTACGAGATCGTCTCGGGTGAATCGGTACGCATTCCGGTCGACTCGAAGGAGCTCGACGCCGAGGGCCGCGAGTCGGTCGAGAAGCTGGTGGAACGCCTGGAGGAGGACGACGACGTGACGAACGTTTACCACAACATGAAGGAGGTCGAGGAGGAGGAATAACTCCGTTTCCGAATAGGACGAAACGCCCTTTGCCGTGCCTCGGCAAGGGCGTTTTCCTATCAGGGGACTTTCCCTTTACGGCATTTAGAACCCGCAACCAGGCCGGTTGCACTCGATTCCCCAGGGGATTCAGGGTTGGGACAGACTTGCAAACGCGGCGGAACCCGCAGACCTTTTACGGTCCCAAACAGGTATAAAGTCGTATATAGCAATCAATAACAGTTTTCATGGACAAGCTCAAAGGACATGCGGCGCTGTGGGTCGCCAACATCGTATGGGGTCTCAACGCCCCGATCGGCAAAAGCGTGCTCGCTTCGGCGAACAACCCCGGAGGAATCAGCCCCTTCGCACTGAGCGCCTACCGGATGTTCGGCGCCGCGGCGCTGTTTTGGATCGCTTCGGCCTTCCTGCCGCGCGAACGGGTCACCCGACGCGACATCGTGTCGCTGTTCTTCGCATCGCTCTTCGGCATCCAACTCAACCAGATGCTTTTCCTATGGGGGTTGTCGCTCACCTCGCCCATCGACACCTCGATCATCGCCACGGTAGTCCCCGTGCTGACGATGGTGCTGGCGACGATCTTCCTGCGCGAACCGATCACGTGGATGAAAGCGGGCGGCGTATTCCTCGGATGCGCCGGTGCGGTGATCCTCGTGCTGGTGAGCCACCAAGGCGCCCAGCAGACGTCGAGTGTTCTGGGCGATGTGCTGTGCATCGTCAGCGCCATAAGTTATGCCACCTACCTCACCGCCTTCCGCGACACGATCGTGCGCTACTCGCCCGTCACGACGATGAAGTGGATGTTTCTTTTCGCCGCCATCGTCGCCGGCGCGATCTATTACGAACCGATCGCCGAGATCGACTACCCCGCCGTCGCATCCCGCACGTGGGCAGGCGTCGCCTACGTGGTGATCTGCTCCACGTTCCTCTCCTACCTGATGGTACCCATCGGACAACGGTATCTACGTCCGACGGTGGTTTCGATGTACAACTACGTACAGCCCGTCGTAGCGGTGCTTTTCACCGTGGCGATGGGACTCGACACGTTCGGATTCACGAAAGCCGCCGCCGCGGTATGCGTCTTCGCCGGGGTATGGCTCGTGACGCGTTCGAAATCGCGGGCCCAGTTGGAAGTCGAAGCTACCGCCCGAGCAAACGACGGCGAATGCGGCACAGCGCCTCGGGCGTAACGCCCACGAAGGAGGCGATTTCACGCATCGAAAGTTGCTCCGACAGGCCGGGATAACGGTCGAGAAACCGCGTATAACGCTCCTCGGGCGTACAACTGTAAAATTCGAGCAGCCGCTCGCTCAGCGAAAAACAAAGTCCGTCGCCCAAATCGCGAATCACCGCAGCGCAATATTCGTCGCGCTCGGCGAAGCGCATGAACTGTTCGTAATCGATCACGTACAGCGTCGCGGGTTCCATCGCCCGCAGGTCGAAACGTCCCGGCAGACGCCGCACGAGCGCGGCATAATCCACGGCGAAGCCGCCTCGAAACCCGTAGGCACCGGTGTATTCGCGTCCGTCGAATCCGCAGAACGAATAACAGATGCTTCCCCGATCGATATAAGCCATCCGGTCGGCCGGTGCCCCTGCGTGCAGGAACACCTCGCGGCGCGCATAATGTTCCACCCGTCCGCATTCGCGGCAATATTCCCGCAGCAACGACAAATCTTCGCTATCGTAGAAAGTGTTTCGGTATTCCATAACGGATGCTTTTTCGAAGGAGGTATCAAAAATAACGAATTATTGCGGGATAAAAAATTCGTGAAAATCATTTTTGACAGTGGATAGCGAGTTGCAGCCTGCGAAACCCGGCTTTTAGCCGGGTATTACGGGGGGTGGTGGCCGTTCTTACGGTCTTCTGTCCCCGGACTTAGGTGGGCCTTCGGAGTCGCAGTTTACAGAAAAAGATTATCTTCGGCGGCTGACGGGGTCGAGTCGTAGCCTGCGGGGCGAGCGCAGCGAGCCTCCGCCGGGGGGAGGCTACGGCTCGCGCGGCTCCGAGGAGCCGCAGTTTGCAGAAAAGATCATCTTCGG
>CANPHE010000081.1 GCA_947573795.1 uncultured Alistipes sp.
CTTCGGCGGCTGGGCCGGTCGCACCGAAGGTGCGAGCCGCCGAAGATGCAACGCCGATGGCGTTGAGTCTGCCGCAAATGTCAATTTGCGGGGCTCACGCAGTCTTACAGACCACATTCTACCAATAGAAGATGTAATACCGAGGCATTGAGCCTGCGCCCGCACAGCTCCGAGGAGCCGCAAAAAAAACGCACGCTCGCAGCAGCCGAGGCGTCGATTTTTCCAGCGCCCCGAGCCCTCGCCCCCCCCCGACTCCCGAGTACCCGACTCCCGACCCCCGAGGAATTTTTCGGATAAAGCCGCTGTTATTGCCGATTTCTTCGCATCTTTGACTCTGTCGAAGATATTCCCGCTCGGCAAAATACAAGTAAACTTGCTTTTGCCCTCGCTTATTCGTATCTTTACACGACCAAAAACGATCGTCATGCAATCCGAAAAAATAGTCGCCTTCGGCGAAATCATGATGCGGCTCACGCCGCCCGACAAACTGCGTTTCAACCAAACCGATCTCTTGCAGGTCAACTACGGCGGCAGCGAAGCCAACGTCGCCGTGTCGCTGGCCAACTACGGACTCGACAGCGAATTCGTAACCAGCCTCCCGGCCAACCGCATCGCCGATGCCTGTCTGGACGACCTGCGCAGTTACCGCGTCGGAACGGGCCATATCCTGCGCGCCGGCGACCGGATCGGACTCTACTACATGGAGGAATCCGCCGCATTGCGGAACTCCCACGTCGTCTACGACCGCTCGGGCTCCTCGTTCGCCCAGCTTCGCCCGGGGCAGATCGACTGGGAGGCGATTTTGCGCGGCGCGACCTGGTTCCACTGGTCGGGCATCGCGGCCGCGGTTTCGGAATCCACGGCCGCGGTATGCGCCGAAGCCGTGACGACGGCCCGCCGCATGTGCCTTACGGTCTCCTGCGACATCAATTTCCGCAAAAACCTCTGGCGCTACGGCAAGCGAATCGACGAAGTGCTGCCCCCGATGATGGAGCAGTGCGACGTGCTGTTCGGCACGGACGAGGAGTACCGCCGCACGCTCGGCGTCGAATTTCCCGCCTTCGAGGCCCTCGATGCGGCCTACGAACTCGACACGGCCGGTTACGAAACCGCCGCGAAGGAGATCGCCTGCCGTTGTCCCCGGGCCCGGGCCATCGTCTTCGCCCTGCGCAACGTTTTGAGCGCCAACCATCACACCATCTCGGGAACGCTTTACACCCAGGAACGGCTGCTGCGCACGCGCGTCTATGACATCGATCCCGTGATCGACTGCGTGGGCGTGGGCGACGCATTCGTCGCGGGACTTATCTACGGGCTGATCGCGCACCGCGACGCACCGCAAGAGGCGCTCGATTTCGGCGCCGCAGCCTGTGCGCTGAAAAACACCGTCCCGGGCGACTACAACCAGTTCTCGGCCGAGGAGGTGCGCACACTGGCGACCGGATCGCTCTCGGGCCGCATCGCCCGCTGATGCCGTCGCAACGGGCCTCGCCCACCGAAAATCGCCCCCGCAGGAGACTGCGGGAGCGATCATTATACGGTTACTCTCGCTTCTCGCCCTTGCGCTGCCGAACGTACTCCGTAGGCAAGCAACCCACGTGTTTCTTGAAACTCGTGGCGAAGTACGACGGCGAGTTGAATCCGACCATCGCCGAAATCTCGGCGATGGTGTGTTTGCGTTCGAGCAGCAGTTTGCAGGCGTAGTTGAAACGGATCTTGCGGATGAACTTCGTGGCGGACTCTCCCGTGACGGACTTCATCTTCAGATGCAGGTTCGAACGGCTCATGCACAACGCCTTGCTGAAATCGTTCGACGAAAACTCCTCGTTGTCCATATTCTCCTCGACGACGCGGATCGCCCGCTTGAGGAATTCGCCGTCCATCGGATTCGAAGTGATCTGATCGGGATCGATTTCGGCGTTGTCCGAATATTTGTGTCGCATCCGGTAGCGGCTTTTCAGCAAGTTCTGCACCTTGGCAGCAAGCAGCGAGATCGACAGCGGCATGGGCAGGTAGGCATCGGCCCCGGCCTCAATGCCGGTGATCTGCTCCTCGACACCGTCCTCCGTGGAGAGCAGGATCACGGGAATATGGCACGTGCGGATATTCTGCTTGACCGTCTGGCAGAGTTTCAGTCCGTCGATGCCCGGCAGCCACTTGTCGGCAATGATGATATCGGGTTCCAGCGTCTTGAGCAGTTCCGAGGCTTCATTACCATCGGCGACGGTCCGCACGCGGAACCGGCTTTTGAAATAATCGGCGATGTATCCCGAAACATCGGGATCGGACTCGGCCACGAGAATCGTACCCTGCTTGCGTTCGGCTTCCTCCTCTTCGTCCGGGAACTCGTCCGTATCGGGCGACGACCACTCCTCGGGCAAGAACTGTCCGGCATCGCAGATGATCGAGGCCCGCACGTCGTTCTCCCCGGCGCATTTGTCGGCCGGGTAGACCGAAGGATCGTCCGGCAGCGCGATGCGGAACTCGGTATACTGCCCCGGTTCGCTCTCCAGCTCGATTTCGCCCTGGTGCAGCTCGACGATGCGTCGGACGATCGAGAGCCCGATGCCGCTGCCCGAATGCGACTCGCGCACCTGATAGAAACGTTCGAAAACCTGCTGCTGCCGATCCGCCGGAATACCGATGCCGCTGTCGCGCACGGAGATCGTGAAACGGCCCTCGCCTCGGTGGAGCGCTACGCGGATCATCCCGCCGTCGGGCGTGAACTTGAAGGCGTTGGACAACAGGTTCGTGAGCATCATTTCGAGGAACATCCGGTCCACGGGCAGCTGTTCGCCCCGCAGGTCGGAGCTCAGGATGTAATCCATGTCGCGGCTTTGGGCCACCTCCTCGAACATGCCGAAAACTTCGCCCACGATCGCCTCGACATCCTGCACGGCGACCTTCATCTTGAACATGCCCAACTCGGCCTTGCGGTAGTCGAGCAACTGGTTGACGATATGCAGCAGTTTGATGCTGTTGCGGTAGATATAGTTCAGCCGCGAAGCGACGTACTTGTCGGCCGTGCCGTGCTTGCGAATCTCCTGCAAGGGCGACATGATGAGCGTGAGCGGCGTGCGGAGCTCGTGCGCCAGGTTGATGTAGAAGCGGATTTTCTCCTGGCTCAGGTCGGCGATCGACTGCTTCTCCATACGCTCCAGCCGCAACTGCAACCGCATCTTCATGCGGCCCGTAATCGCCAGGACTACCCCGCCGACCGCTCCCAAAGCCAGCAGCACCCACAGAATCCGGGCTCCGAGCGTCTGCCACCACATGGGCAAGACGCGAATCTCGACCGTCGTCACGCGGTCGCTCCAGCGGCCGTCGTTGTTCGCCGCACGGACCTTGAATACGTAATCGCCCGGCCCGAGGTTCGAATACCCCGCTTCGAGACGCTCGGTTTCATACCAGCGCGTATTGAATCCTTCGAGTTTATACGCGAACGTATTGCGGCCTCCGGCCAGCGGATTGACCGCCACGAAACGCACCGTGAAGATGTTGTGCACGGAGGGGAACGACGCCCGGACCACCCGGCCGAGCGAATCGCGCTCGATGCGCACCCGTCCGTCGTCCGCCGCATCGGCCACGTCGACATCGACGATCTCGGCTCCCGGTGCGAAGGGGTTGTCGGCCAGATCGTGGGGCCGGAATCCGGTGATGCCGCCGATGCCGCCGAACCAGAACCTCCCGTCGCGGCTGCGGCAGTAGGAGTAGATGTTGAACTGGTTGTGGGCGATTCCGTCGCGACGGGTATAGGTCCGGAACGTCTCCTTCTGAGGATCGAAGCAGACCAGACCGCCGTTCATCGAGAGCCACAGCCGCCCCAGATCATCCTCCAGAATACCGTATACCACGTCGTTGGGCAGCCCTTCGGCCGTGGTGAAGCGCGCGAAGGTCTCCCCGGCGCCATCGTAGCGGAAAAGCCCCTGACGGGTCCCGATCCAGATGTCGTGGCGGGCATCCTCCGCAATGCAGAGGATCGCCGGTTCGTGCCGGGGGGGGGTAAAACCGTCCGTGCGCGGAATCATCGTTTCGAACGCACGAACCTCGCGGGATTCGGGCAGGTAGAGGAACAGCCCCGAATTGGTGCCGATCCACACATGCCATTTCGAATCGCGGAATAACGTATTGATCTGCAACGATCCCAGGCGTGGTTCGTAATCGGCGCAAAGATGCCGGGAGAAAGCGCCCGTACGTTTGTCCAGCGATTGCAGACCGTTGAGCGTACCGATCCACAGCGAGCCGTCGCCCTCGTCGAGCAGCGCATAGCAACTGTTGTTGATCGGAATATTGGCGTTGACCGGATAATGGCGCACACGCCCCGAGGCGGTCTCCATACAGGTCAGGCCCCCCGTATGGGTGCCGATCCAGATGCGGTCCCGCCCGTCGGGGAGAATACACTTAACGTTGTTCGACAACAGGGCGCCGCTTCGGATATTGTACTCCTTGAAACGGCCCGAACGAATATCGTAGCTGTTCACGCCGTCGTCGTTGGTGCCGATCCACAGGCGGTCGGAGCCCGGGTCCTCGACGATGCAACTCACCGTATTGTCCCCCAACGAATTGCCGGCAGGATCGTGGCGCAATACGTTGAAACGATGCGCCAGCGGGTGGTAATAGCTCACGCCGCCGTAGTAGGTTCCCAGCCACACGCCGTGCTGCTCGTCGATGAAGATCGAGCGGATCGAATTGTGGCTCAGCGAGGAACGATGCGAGGAATGGATGTGTCGGGTGAAACGTTCCGCCGCGGGATCGAAGATCGAAAGCCCGTCGATCGTACCGATCCACAACCGGCCTTCGGCATCGCGCTCCAGCACCCGGATATAATCCGAGCCCAGTCCCGGATGGGTCGCAGCCGTATAGCGCCGGACGACCTGCAACCCCGCATCGAGCCGATAGAGTCCGTTTCCGTGCGTCGCGATCCAATAACCGTCGGCATCGGTCAGGATATCGGCGACATCGAAACTCGCCATCTGCGGCAACACCCGCGAAACATTGTCGTAGGTCACCGAATAGAGATACGCCCCATTCGAAGTGCCCACCAGAAAGCCGTCGCGACACGGGCTGACCGTATGCACGGCGATTCCGGAAAGGTAGTTCCGGATTTTCAGCGTCCGGGTCGACCGGTCGAACAACACCACGCCCAGGTCGGTGGCCAGCAGCAGATGGTCGCTCCCCGGAATCGCCGCGATATCGGCGACCGCCATGTCCCGCCCGTCGAGCCGGAAGTTTTCGAACAGGCCCGTCGCGGCGTCGTAGGACGAAAGACCCGATGCCGTACCGATCCACAGCCGTCCGCCGTCGAAGAGCAACGCGCTCACCAGATTGTCGGCCAGCGAGCAGTCGTCGGACTCGTCGCGGCGAAATACCGTGAAAGAATAACCGTCATAGCGGTTCAGACCGTCCTGCGTACCCATCCAGATACGTCCCAAGGGGTCTTGCGCGATGGCCAATACGGTACTTTGCGAAAGTCCGTCGTTGACCGACAAGGTTCTGAATTCGATATTTCCGGTCTCGGCCGTCGCGGAAGCCGTAGCCAACAGCGCGGCAAGAGAGATGAAGAACAGATAAGCCGATTTCATATTTTTCGTTCGACCGGTCGAAAAAGGTCCGGCCCGGTGGTAAATATACGAAAAATATTCGGGTATACCATCCGGCCAAGCGGGTTTAGGTTCGACTTCGTTTGGCGGCAAACAGCAAGGCTGCGCCTTGCCCTTTTCGGCGGCTCCTCGGAGCCGCGCGAACCGTAGGCTCAACACCTCGGTGTTGCATCTTCTACGAATAAATGCGGTCTGTAAGACCGCGCGAGCCGTAGCCTCC
>CANPHE010000082.1 GCA_947573795.1 uncultured Alistipes sp.
AAAGCTTTCGGGTTCCCTGTTTGGACGCGGGTTCGACTCCCGCCACCTCCACGAAAAAGCTGTCGGGCTCTCCGGCAGCTTTTTATTTGAAAAACAGGCAAGTGTGTGCAATTTTATATTGTATCAACTTCTCGATTCTTATTGCGCTATGGGCGGTTGAAGCCTCGCGCCTCGGGGTGCGTTTGCAAAACAGGCCCACTCCCGCC
The DNA here is from genome assembly GCA_947573795.1 of uncultured Alistipes sp. Lineage (GTDB taxonomy): Bacteria > Bacteroidota > Bacteroidia > Bacteroidales > Rikenellaceae > Alistipes. The sequence goes on from CANPHE010000082.1 coordinate 207, forward strand.
CCGCTTCAGGCTGGGCTTCGGAGGCCATGGAGGATTGGAGCTTGTTTCGTGTAAAATTGTATGTCGTAGCCATAAAATGTATGAAAAGATGACTCAGAAGAAACAGTATGCGGTGATCGTCACCGAGAAAGGGATGATGAAAGCCGAGTTGTACACCCAGGAGACGCCCGGCACGGTGGCGAATTTCGTCGAACTGGCCCAGCACGGTTTTTACGACGGGCTGACCTTCCATCGGGTGATTCCCGGATTCGTGATTCAGGGCGGCTGCCCGCGCGGCGACGGAACCGGAGGCCCGGGCTACACGATCAAATGCGAGACTTCGGCACCGCGTCAGTACCACGACCGCGGCGTCATGTCGATGGCGCACGCCGGACGCGATACGGGCGGATCGCAGTTCTTCATCTGCCACAATCGCGAGAATACGCAGCACCTCGACGGCCGCCATACTTGCTTCGGACGGGTCGTGGAAGGGCTCGACGTGATCGACGATATTCGCCCGGGTGACCGGATGCTCTCGGTAACGATCGTCGAGGAGTAAGTGGCCGGTTAACGGTGATTGGCAGCCGGGAGCAATGCACTTATTAAGAATTGCGATCGCTGTTTCGGCGTTTAAGGCGAATCGTCTTCGGCGACCGGACCGGTCGCGCTGAAAGTGCGGGCTGGCGAAGATGGCAAGGCCGAACCTTGTTATTGCAACGTAAATCCTAAAAAAAAACGACTTTTAGCCGGGCCTCGGGAAAGGCTCCGGAAGCTTAGCCGGGTATAAACGAAAAAGGAGGAGCACGATCGCTCCTCCTTTTTCATACTCCGGCTCTCCCCTACTTCGTCTCGGCGGCTTCGGGACGCATGATTACACGTACCAGATTACCGTCGGCGAGCATCTTCTTCGCAAGGGCTTGCACGTCGGCATCGGTCAGGCGGCGGATAGCCTGCTCGTAGCCTTCGAGGTAATTCAATCCTGCGTTCTCCTTGGCCTGGATATAACGCATCCAACTGTCGTTCTGCTCCAGGCTGTTGTTCCAGCTCTTGAGCAGGAATTCGCGGGTCTTCTCGATATCTTCGCTCACAGGACCGTCCGCAGCGATCTTTTCGATCTCCTTCATGACGATCTCGCGCAGTTCGTCGGCCATCTCCTCGTTGGTGTCGAACTGAATATCGAGCAGGTAGTACGGCGTCGGCTCGTATTCGGTGGTACCCCATACGCCTACGCCGTAGGTGCCGCCCTTCTCTTCGCGTACCGAAATCAGATAGCGCGAATTGAGCGCCTGCGAAAGGAAGAACAGGGCGACCTTGTTTTCGAGCGTATAGGCCATGTCGCCCGAGAAACGATAGTGTACCGAGACTTTGGGCTGCTGCATCGGCGTGCGGAAATCCTCGGTCACGGCGCCTTTCGCGGGACGGCAGCCGTCGTCCGCAGCGGCACTCTTCGCATTCGACGCGGGGATCGAACCGATGTATCGCTCCGCCAGCGGGCGCAGCGTCTCGGGATCGACGTTACCTACGAAGGTGAAGACGAAGCTGTCGGCACCCGGGTAGAGCTTCCGGTAAATGGCGGGCAGCGCCTCGAAATCGAAACGATCCAGCAGGTCGGTCGTGATGAGCTGACGGCGGGGATTGTGTCCGTAAGCCACGTCGGTGAAACGCTCCTCCATCAAGTAGTCGGGGTTCGACTGGGCGTTTTCGAGCTGCGAACGCACGATGCGGATCATCGTGTTGTAGTCGTTCTCGTCGAAACGCGGGGCGGCGAACTGCAACCATACTAACTGGAGCATCGTTTCGAGGTCCTTGGGCGAACAGGTCGCCGCGATCGAGCTGTCGTAGTTGTCCGTCGACGTCGACACGGAGGCCGATTTGCCCGAAAGCTGCTTTTTGAGTTCCGTAGCGGAGAACTTGCCGACGCCCGACATGGCATTGATCGAGGGCATCATCTCGCCCATGTAGAACTCCGCGTCGGAGAGCTGTGAAAGACCGCCTTTCGCCACGGCTTTCATGCGGATTTCGTCCGCTTTGAACGTCGTGGGTTTCACGATGATCCGAACCCCGTTGGCGAGCGTCCATTCGGTGGTGCCGAACTGTTCGTCGCGCGCGGTCTTCACCACGGGAGAACCTTCGAGCGCGGTGCCTTCGGGAATCAGCGGCTCCTTGACTACATTATCTTCGTAAGGCTTCAGCTCGGCGGCCGCAATGCGGTTGCGGATGGCGAGCAGTTCCTCCTCCGTCGGTACGGCGACGCCCTCTTTGGCGGGCGACGTAACGTCGATCACCTGGTTCGTCGGCGTGACGACCTGTTGGGCGAACGCATTCACCACGTCGACGCTCAGCGTGCGAATCAACATGCTGTCGAGTTTCCATTCGGTCTCGGCGTCGGGCAGCGGCGCATTGTTGCGGTAGTTGTCCAGGCAATTGTCGACGAACTCTTCGTTGCGGCGGTCGTTGCGGTTGGCGTAGCTGCGTTCCACCTGCCGCATCAGGTCCTCCTGGGCGCGTTCGAACTCACCCTGCGTGAATCCGTAGCGGCGCATCTTCTCCATTTCGGCGTAGAGCGCCTCGAAACCCTGGGCGAGTTTGCCGTCGGGCGTGACGGCGACGAATACGGTGTGCTCCAGCGTGGGAATGATGCCCAGCACGGACCCGGAACTCATGCCGGCACCCAGGAACGGAGCATCGGGCTGCATCGAAATCTCTTGCAGACGGGCGTTCTCCATGGTCGTCATGAAGGCCTGTACCACGTCAAGCATCTCGCCGTATACGGCCGACCGAATCTGCTTGGGTGTCGCAGGCCGTTTGATGAAGAACTGTACGCGCGATTGTTGCATTTCGGGATCGGTGTAGATGTTGACGATCGGCTGTTCGTTGTCGGGCACCGTATACTCCTCTTTCCGGGGCGCCGAGGCGTCGGGCGCCGGGATATCGGCCATCAACGTGCGGATTTTCTCCTCGATGCTGTCCACATCCACGTCGCCGGAGACGATCACGGCCTGGTAATCGGGACGGTACCACTGGTGATAGAAGGCTTCGAGTTGGTCGTGACCGAAATTCTTCAGGCCGTCCAGGTAACCGATCAGGTTGCGGTGTTCGTATTTCGAACCCCGACCGACGGCCTGCAACATCTTCATCGTCGAACGCCACGAAGCGCCGTCGCGCGTGCGCAACTCCTCCATGATGACGCCCCGTTCGGAATCGATCTCCTTGGGATCGAGCGTGATGAAGTGCGACCAGTCGTGCAGGATCAGCAGCGCCGAGTCGATGATCCCCTCGCGCGAGGTCGGCACGTCGCTCATGTTGTAAACCGTATAGTCCCACGACGTTCCGGCATTGAGGTTGGCGCCGAACTTCACGCCGACCTTTTCGAGATATTCGATCAACTGCTTGCCCGGCAGGTTCTTCGTGCCGTTGAAGGCCATGTGTTCGAGGAAGTGGGCCAGGCCTTGCTGCGAATCCTCCTCCTGGATGGCTCCGACGTTATGCAGGATATAGAAATCGGCCTGCCCCTTGGGCTTCTCGTTGTGGCGGATGTAGTAGGTCATGCCGTTGTCCAGACGTCCGATGCGGAATTCCGGGTCCGTGGGGATGGGCGCCATGGGGTCCAGCGCTTGTGCCACGCCGCTGCACAGGGTAAATGCCCCGATACAGAGCAACAGCAGTTTTCTCAGTGTGTTTTTCATGCTTTTTATTTTTGAGTGGTTTGTTCCGGAGTCTCCGTGGGCCGGTATTCGATGATGTCGCCCGGCTGGCAGTTCAGTTCGCGGCAGATCGCTTCCAACGTCGAAAAACGGATGGCTTTGGCCTTTCCGTTCTTGAGGATCGAAAGATTCGCGGGTGTGATATCGACCCGCTCGGCCAACTCTCCGAGCGACATTTTGCGCTTGGCCATCATGACGTCGATGTTGATGATTATCGCCATAATGTCTTCCCCCCCCCTCCTTTTGCGGTTCGTAAATGTATCATTGCGTAGTCGTTTCAGATCGTGAGTCGTTGTTCTTCGCTTAGGTTCTGCCCGATGGCGAATACCTCGGCGGCGAAGAGTATCAGAATGCCCATGATGAGCGTCGTGTAGGAAACATGCAGTCCGGTGTCGATCGTATAGCCGCTCCCGGCGAGCAGCTCGGCCGCACGGCGGGCCATGCTCCACTCGACCAGATCGTGCAGCGCCTCCGAAAGGATGGTCAGAGCGCCGATCGTGCGCAGCATCGTGACGTTACGCCGGTCGAGCGTGCGTTCCTCGCGGATCGAACGCCGGAGCGATCGGATAATCAGGAACATCAACACGATGATCGCCAGAAAGGAACACATGCTCAGCATCATGCAGGCATACATCCAGGTCCGGCCGCCGATCGACCGGAAAGCCATTCCGCATACCGAAATGCCGGGGGCATCCTCCCCTACCGTCAGTGCGATCTGCGTCGCCCGGCCGCGAACGCTGCGCGAGGGACAGTCGGCGTTTCCGTGTCCGATTTCGAATTCGGCGCCTCTTTCGACGGGAACGGCGGTCAGCATGTAGATCATGCGGGGCGTACCCGATTCGAGGTCGCGGAGCATCTCGTGGCCCATACGCGCGCCTTCGCTGTAACCCTTCGTGAAGTTGGGCAGCACGCTGTGCGCGATGCTGGCGGCGAGCACGATGAAAAAGGTGATGTAGATCACCAGAAGTCGTTGCAGGAGCGATTTTTTGTTCTGCATAGTCGTCGTTTCGTTCATGTTCTTGCAACTTTTCTTGCTTCGGAGAGCCCGAACAGCGTTCGGTTTTGCTGTCGACTGAGCGAAAAAGGTTCGAACTCTTGTCCCTTTTCTCGCTTCGGCTCGGTTCGAATCGCATTCGGCCTGCTCTCGGCTGTCGAAAAGTTGTTTTCCCGTTGCAAAGATAGGATTAAATTTCGAAAAACAAATAAATTTTATCGAAAATCGATAATCGCTTTCTCCCAAATGCCCGGATTTTGGCCGGCTGCAATCCGCAATGCCTTCGGTGCGACCGGCCAAATTGCCGAAAGCCGGATTCTATGATTTTCCGGCAATTGCGGCTCTCGGAGCCGCGCAATCCGTAGCATCCGGATGCGGGGGACCGCTTGGCTCTAACGTTACGGGTCGCAGCAAGCTGCAAGGCTTTGCCTTGCCATCTTCGGCGGCTCGCGCTTTCAGCGCGACCGGCCCGGCCGGGTTTTATGATTTCCCAGGAGTTGCGGCTCGCGGATTCGCGCGAACCATAGCCACCTCCGGTCGGAGGATCGCTTTGCTCGCCCCGCGGGCTACGACTCGTCCCCTCCGATCATCTTCCTGACGTTACGGGTTGTAGTCGGTTCAACGCCACAGGCGTTGCATCTTCGGCGGCTCGCACCTCCGGTGCGACCGGCCCAGCCGCCGAAGA
>CANPHE010000083.1 GCA_947573795.1 uncultured Alistipes sp.
TTCGGATCCGGAAGTAGAATTCGCTTTTTTGGCTTAGCTTTTCTCATTGCTATTAAAAATGTTGAAATTTCAGTCGGCCGCCTTCGCTTGAGCTACGGCCGCGAATGTGTTTTGCTTGAGTGATTATTTCTTTCCGGCCTTGGGACGCTTGGCACCGTACTTCGAGCGACGCTGACGGCGACCGTCTACGCCTGCCGAGTCCAAAGCACCGCGAACGAGGTGGTAACGTACACCGGGGAGGTCCTTCACACGACCGCCGCGCACCAGCACGATCGAGTGCTCCTGAAGGTTGTGGCCTTCGCCGGGAATGTAGGCATTGACCTCCTTGCCGTTGGTCAAACGCACACGTGCTACCTTACGCATCGCCGAGTTAGGTTTCTTCGGGGTCGTCGTGTACACACGCGTACAAACGCCTCGGCGCTGCGGACATGCGGCGAGTGCCGGCGACTTGGATTTGTCCTCCAGCGAAACCCGACCGTTTCTCACTAACTGTTGAATAGTTGGCATTTCTTAATGTCCTTTAATGGTTAAAAAATCTATTTCCATTGTCCAAAATGGCCTGCAAAGTTACGCATTTTTTTTGAACTACAATATATATGAGCATCTTTTTTCGCATTTTTTCAGCATTTTAGCAGCCTTCGGATTCTTTTTATCTATACTTTTTATATTTCTATAATCGAAAACTTATTACATAAATAGCAATATTCTGACAATCAAAATATTAACGCGCTACACAGCGAGTCCCGCGAGCCGGTTGCGGCAAGCGCGATTTTTCGCTATCTTTGCCTTGGACAACAAATACGAAAAGCGATCATATACCATTTTACCCCCGCGACCTTGCGGGTCGCACCGAAAGCCCCCTCCGAGGAGAGGCAGCATCGGAAACGCCGCGAGGCTTCGACCGACGCACCAGGAAACCGGGTCGAGAAACCGATGAGGGTAAGATGATATGCCCACCCGAAAAACAACGGACCATGCGAACCTATCTTCCTCTGTTTCTGGCATCGATCCTTTGCGCAGGCACGCTCCGCGGGCACGGCGCCGCACCCGACAACGGTGCACGCTACCTGGCCGAGGACGACTTCCTGGCCGATCCCGCCGCACACGTCATCGACGGACGCGTTTGGGTCTACACCTCGCACGACCGCCGCACGGAGGTGACCGATCCCACCGACGGCGCCCACTACGACATGCGCGACTACTGCGCCCTGGCGCTCGATCCGCGCGGCGGAACCGTCGAACGCCACGACGCCATCCTGACGCTCGACGACGTGCCGTGGGCCTCGCGGCAGCTGTGGGCCTGCGACGCGCTGCAACGCGGCGACAGCTGCTACCTCTTCTTTCCGGCCCGCGACCGGCAGGGCGATTTCCGCATCGGCGTAGCGGTCTCCGCACGTCCCGAAGGCCCCTTCGCCGCCGAACCGGAACCCATCGCGGGCACCTACAGCATCGACCCCGCCGTTTTCGAGGACCCGAGCGGCATCTATCTCTATTTCGGAGGTTTGCAGGGCGGGCAGCTGCAATGCTACCGCGACAACGTCCGCCTGGAAGAGCCCCGTTTTCCGCAACCCGGCCAGGCGGCCCTGCCGCCTCGCGTAGCACGGCTCTCGGACGACCTGCGGTCGCTGACCGAGGCGCCGCGGGCGGTCGAGATTCTCGACGAGCGGGGCGACCCCCTGCGGGCGGACGATCCGCACCGCTTTTTCGAAGCCGCCTGGATGCACGTCCGCGACGGCGTATACTACTTCTCCTACTCGACGGGCGGCAGCCACCTGATCTGCTACGCCACGGGCGACAACCCCTACGGTCCCTTCACCTACCGGGGCGTGATCCTGACCCCCGTCGTCGGATGGACCACCCACCACTCGATCGTCGAATACGGCGGCCGCTGGTGGCTTTTCCACCACGACAGCGCCCCGTCGGGCGGCGTTTCGTCGCTGCGTTCGGCCAAGGTCTGCGAACTGCACTACGAAGCCGACGGATCGATCCGCACGATCCCGGGCGGACGCCCCTGAGCCGCCGTACGGAGCCGCCCGGTCCCCGCGATGCAGCCTATCGGCTGAAAAATAGGCCCGAGCGAACGAATATCCGTGCTTTTTTGCTACCTTTGCCGTTAAACAACTTACACAACGCAAACAAAGATCGCATAAGGCTATGGAATACGACTTCAGAGAGATCGAATCCCGCTGGCAGCAACGCTGGCGGGACGATAAAACCTACCACGTCGAAATCGACCCCGCACGGCCGAAATTCTACGTACTCGACATGTTCCCCTATCCCTCGGGAGCGGGTCTGCACGTAGGTCACCCGCTGGGTTATATCGCATCGGACATCTATGCCCGCTACAAGCGGCAGAAGGGCTTCAACGTGCTGCACCCGATGGGCTACGACGCCTTCGGCCTTCCGGCCGAGCAGTACGCCATCCAGACGGGGCAGCATCCGGCCGTGACCACCGAGCGCAACATCGCCCGCTACCGCGAGCAGCTGGACAAGATCGGTTTCTCGTTCGACTGGGACCGCGAGGTCCGCACGTGCGATCCCGGCTACTACAAGTGGACGCAGTGGGCCTTCCTGAAGATGTACGACCACTACTACTGCAACGATACGCAGCAGGCGCGACCCATCTCGGAGCTCGTCGAGGCCTTCGCCAAATGCGGCAACGAAGGGCTGAACGCCGCCTGCACGACCGAAATGCACTTCACGGCCGACGAATGGAACGGCTGGGACGACGCCCGCCGGGAGCAGGTGTTGCAGAACTACCGTCTGGCGTTCCGCGCCGACACGATGGTCAACTGGTGCCCGAAACTGGGTACCGTGCTGGCCAACGACGAGGTGCGCGACGGACTTTCGGTCCGCGGCGGATACCCCGTGGAGCAGAAGCGCATGAAGCAGTGGTTGCTGCGCGTGACGGCCTACGCCCAGCGCATGCTGGACGGACTCGACACGCTGGCCTGGAGCGACTCGCTCAAGGAGATTCAGCGCAACTGGATCGGCCGCTCGGTCGGTGCGCAAGTCTTCTTCGACATCGAGGGCAGCGACCGCAAACTGGAGATTTTCACCACGCGTCCCGACACGATTTTCGGCGTGACCTTCATGGTCATCGCCCCCGAGCACGAATGGGCCCTCGACCTGGCGACGAGCGAGAACCGCGCCGCCGTCGAGGAGTATATCCAGGGCGCCAAGAAACGTTCGGAGCGCGAGCGCATCGCCGAGACACGGCATGTGAGCGGCGTAGCGACGGGTTCCTACGCCGTGAATCCCTTCACCGGACGCGCCATTCCGATCTATATCTCCGACTACGTGCTGGCCGGCTACGGCACGGGAGCCATCATGGCCGTTCCGGCCCACGACTCGCGCGACTGGGCTTTCGCCCGCCATTTCGGACTGGAGATCGTGCCGGTGGTCGAGGGCGGCGACGTCGAGAAGGAGTCCTACGACGCCAAAGCGGGCCGTATGATCAACTCGGGCTTCCTCGACGGCAAGGATGTCAAGGAGGCCATCGCCCTGATGTTCGAGGAGGTCGAGCGCCGCGGACTGGGCAAACGGCTGGTAAACTACCGCCTGCGCGACGCCATTTTCTCGCGCCAGCGCTACTGGGGCGAGCCCTTCCCGATCTACTACAAGGACGACACGGCATATCCCCTCGCCGAGGACAAACTGCCGCTGGAACTGCCGCCGATCGAGAACTTCGGACCCACCGAGCAGGGCGAACCGCCTCTGGCCCGCGTGAAGGATTGGGCGACGGCGGAGGGTTATCCCTTCGAGCTCTCGACGATGCCGGGATTCGCCGGATCGTCGGCCTACTACCTCCGCTACATGGACCCGCACAACGACGAGGCCCTCGTGAGCCGCGAAGCGGACGAATATTGGCGGCAGGTGGACCTCTACGTCGGCGGCATCGAGCACGCCACGGGTCACCTGATGTACTCGCGCTTCTGGAACATGTTCCTCTACGACCTGGGCTACGTCTGCGAACCGGAACCGTTCCGCAAGCTCGTCAACCAGGGCATGATCCAGGGACGTTCGAACTTCGTCTACCGCATCGTGGGGACCAACAAGTTCGTGTCGCTCGGACTGAAGGACCAGTACGAGACCCAGGAGATACACGTCGACGTCAACATCGTCAAGAACGACCTGTTGGACACCGAGGCGTTCCGCCGCTGGATGCCCGACTTCGCCGATGCGGAGTTCATCCTCGAGGACGGCAAATACGTCTGCGGCTGGGCCGTGGAGAAGATGTCGAAGTCGATGTACAACGTCGTCAACCCCGACTACATCGTCGAGCGTTACGGCGCCGACACGCTGCGCATGTACGAAATGTTCCTCGGACCGCTCGAACAGTCGAAACCCTGGGATACGAACGGCATCGACGGCGTACACAAGTTCCTGCGCCGCTTCTGGCGTCTGTTCTTCGACCGCGACGGCGCCTTCCGCGTGACGGACGACGCGGCCGACGAAAAGGAACTGCGCACGCTGCACAAGACGATCAAGAAGATCGGCGAGGATATCGAGAACTTCTCGTTCAACACCTCCGTGGCAGCCTTCATGATCTGCCTCAACGAGCTGGGCGACTGTTCCAAGCGCGCGGTGCTCGAACCCCTCACGGCGCTGCTGGCCCCCTTCGCTCCGCATATCGCCGAGGAGCTGTGGTCGCGCATGGGCCACACGACGTCGGTCTGCGACGCCGCCTACCCGGTCTGCGACGAACGTTACCTCGTGCAGAGCTCGATCGAATACCCCGTGTCGGTCAACGGCAAGCTGCGCTTCAAGAAGCAGTACGCCGCCTCGATGACGGCGCCCGAAATCCAGGCGGCGGTCGTCGCAGAACCCGAGGCGCAAAAGTGGCTCGACGGCAAAACCCCGAAGAAGGTGATCGTCGTGCCGGGCAAAATCATCAACATCGTAATCTGAAACCGCGGGGTGCCCGGGTCTCCGGGGCCCCCCCACCAAAACTCCGCACAAGAAACCCAACGGATTAAATTTTGGAACGACCCATGATAGTTAGGCCCCCCCCCACGGC
>CANPHE010000084.1 GCA_947573795.1 uncultured Alistipes sp.
TCACGACCTCTTCCTTACCAAGGAAGTGCTCTACCACTGAGCTAAGACAGCATTTCCTTTACTTAAGCGGTGCAAAAGTACGTAAGAAAATTGAAATGTCCAAAAAAAATGTACACTTTTCATAATATTTTTCTACCTTTACTTCACAAAACTGGATTAACAGAGAGATGAAACGAATATTAATCGTAGGAGCGGGAGGCCAGATCGGTTCCGAACTGACGGTCTTCCTGCGTGGAATTTACGGCGATCACAACGTCGTGGCGACCGACATGCGCGAGTGCCGGGCGTTGGGTGAAACGGGTCCCTTCGAGGTGTTGAATGCGCTGGATGCCACTGCGATGGCTTCGGTCGTGGCGCGTTATCGGATCGATACGATCTTCAATCTCGTGGCGCTGCTGTCGGCCGTCGGCGAGCGTAATCCCCAAATGGCCTGGCAGGTCAACATGGGGGCGCTGAACAACTCGCTCGAAGTCGCGCGTCAGCACCACTGCGCCCTGTTCACTCCTTCGTCGATCGGCGCTTTCGGGCCTACGTCGCCCAAGGACGGCACACCGCAGGATACGATCATGCAGCCGACGACCATCTACGGAGTCTGCAAGGTCACGGGCGAGCTGCTCGGCAACTACTACCACCACAAATACGGGGTCGATACGCGCTCGGTGCGCTTCCCGGGCATCATCTCGAATGTCACGCTGCCCGGTGGCGGTACGACCGACTACGCCGTGGAGATCTATTACGAGGCGATTCGCTCGGGACATTTTACGTGCCCCGTGCCGTCGGACGTTTACATGGACATGATCTACATGCCCGACGCCCTGCGCGCCTGCGTGGAGCTGATGGAGGCCGATCCGACGAAACTCGTCCACCGCAACAGCTTCAACCTTGCGTCGATGAGCTTCACGCCCGAGATCATTTATGCCGAGATTCGTAAGCGCCTGCCCGACTTCACGATGGACTACGATGTCGATCCCGTGAAGAAGGAGATCGCCGAAAGCTGGCCCAACTCGTTGGACGACAGTTGCGCCCGCGAGGAGTGGGGATGGCGTCCCGAGTGGGACCTCTCGCGCATGACGGACGATATGCTGTCCCATATCCGGCGGAAGCTGGCTCAGTAGGATTCCGGCACGAATTGTGAGACTCGGACGCGACAGGGGCTCGACGGCCTCGTATCGCGTCCGTTCTCTATCGGGGGCCGTTCTTCGCAAAAAACGATACCGCATGAAAAAACTGCTTCGCGCACTGGCTTTCGCCGTGCTGTTCGTGCTGCTCGCCGTGCTGGGCGGCAGCCTCTATCTGATCTCCTATTCGCTGACGCCCGAGCAGACGATCGCGGCGAAGGATGCCGCATCCTTCGCCTATATGTACGACGAATACCCCTTTCTGGAGGGGTGGGTCGACAGCCTGCGGAGTCGCGGGGCGCTGCGCGATACGACGATCGTGCGGGAGGACGGCATTCGGCTCCATGCACTCTATGCCGCGGCGCCCGAACCGACCGACCGTACCGCAGTGATCGTGCACGGATATACGGACAATGCCGTGCGGATGCTGATGATCGGATACCTCTATAATCACGATCTGGGTTACAACATCCTCCTGCCCGATCTTTACCACCACGGCGAGAGCGAGGGGCAGGCTATCCAGATGGGGTGGAAGGATCGTCGCGACGTGCTGCGGTGGATGGAGGTGGCCGATGCGACGTTCGGCGACCATACGCAGATGGTCGTCCACGGCATCTCGATGGGTGCCGCCACGACGATGATGGTCTCGGGCGAGCCGCAACAGCCTTATGTGAAGTGTTTCGTCGAGGATTGCGGCTATACGTCGGTCCGCGAGCAGTTCGCCAAGGAGCTCGAAGAACGCTTTTCGTTGCCGACGTTCCCGCTGTTGGACGTCGCGGGCTGGCTGTGCAGCGTGAAATACGGTTGGGATTTCCGCGAAGCCTCGGCCATCGATCAAGTCCGCAAATGTATGCTCCCGATGATGTTCATCCACGGCGATGCCGACGATTTCGTGCCTACGCGCATGGTCTGGCCGCTCTACGAGGCCAAACCGGGCGATAAGGAGCTGTGGGTCGTTCCGGGGGCTGCGCATGCCCTCTCTTACCGGGATAACCGCGAGGAGTATACCCGCCGCGTCGGGGAGTTCGTGGGGCGGTATATTGAGTAGGGCAGCTCTATACGACTTTACCTTTGTCGGTTTTTAGGTCCAGATTTCGCTGAAGATCGCTGTTGTCTCGCGGCTTTTGGCCGCGTTTGTAAATCCGACCCCACCCCAAACCCCTCCCTCGGGAGGGGCTTCGGGTACACCCCGTAAGGTCGCGAGGTTGAAATACCGTAGGGGGCCCGGCCGGCTTTTGCACGTTTCACCTTCTGTTTGCGGGAACGAGCAGCACGGCATCGGCTGCGACCGTGCCGTCGGCTTCGCGGTCGGTGATATCGACGTAGGCCTGCTGTCCGGCGTCGAGCCGGTAGCGGCCGAGCGAAACCCATTCGCCCGAGGTCTGCCCTTTGATCTCGATCTGCGCGGTCTCGATCCGCAGCGTGCGTACCTCGCGGCCGTCGCAGAGGTCTATCGTGAGCACCTTCGAGGTGCAATGCCGGGGCGAGTAGTAATAATAGAGGTCGTATTCGCCGGAGTGTTCCACCTCGGGGAGGAAGCGGAACGAGGCGTTCGAGCCGGCACGAGGTTCGGTGAATCGATAATCCAGTCCGTAACATTTCAACTGTCCCGTCGCCCAGTCGCCGACCGCTCGGGTGTGCCGGGTGTCGGCATTGTCGACCACGATATCGCCCCGGCTGCCGTCGGCGAAGGGATTTTCGCGCAGTTCGCGTTGCAGGCGCTTCACGTCGACCCGTTGCACGACGCTGCCGCAGTCGTCGATCGCCATGCAGGCCGCCACGGCCGCCGATTGGCCCAGCACCATGAATACGGGCTCCATGCGGATCGAGCCGAAAGCGATGTGCGAGGCGGAGATGCAGCTCGTCACCAACAGGTTGTCCGCTTCGGTGCGCCTCGGCGTGATGGCCCGATAGGAGATCGGGAAAGGCGGAAAACCTCCCACCTCGACGTCGCCTTCGTTGCGTACGCAACCGTCGACGACGATGCGGTCGCAGTTGTGCGAGTCCATCATATAGGCGGCCCAGGCGATGCCGTCGTCGCATACTTCGCGCCCCTGGCAGTGGTGCTGCGTCATGACGGTTTCGCCCACCATGCGGCGTGCCTCGCGGACATAGAGCTGGGGCGACCAATGGCCGTTGTCGACGTATTCGTCCTTCGGGTAACCGTAGCGCAGCATCGTGTCGCGGATATGCTGCGGGATGCGCTCGTCGTGGCCGACGAAGTAAAGCAGGCCTTTGGTGTAATCTTTGTGTGCTCGGATGATACGGGCCCGCTCGTCGTAGTCGGCGTCGGGGTAGTTCCAACTCATGCCGATCATGTCGGTCGAGAAGGCCCCTCGGTTGTTGATATCGGTCTTGCGGTTGGGCATGCGGCTCCAGATAAAGGCATCGGTCAGACGCTCCCAAGGCTCTTTTTCTTTCCAGCGGATCAGCAGTTCGTAGCGCGAAGGATCGTAATTCGCCGGCTCGGTGATGGGAATGCGATTTTCGGGGTCGTCCGTCAGGCAGATGCGGTAGTTGTAAGCCTGAACCTTGCCGTCGCCCGTGCCGGTGGGGCGGTTCGGGTGCTCGGAGATACCCCATAGCAGGCCGCTCGTCGGGTCTCCCGGGACGACGTAGGGATCGACGTCGGCCTTGAACTGGTGGAGGTGGCGGATATGGCAGCCGTTGAAGGTCTCGCCGTAGCGGCTGTTATCTTCGCGTCCGACGGTGTAGCTCACGCCGCTGCGGGCCATCAGGTCGCCTTCGTACGAGCAGTCGATGTAGACTTTCGCGCGGACACGACGGTCGGTGGCGCTCGAAGGTGCCGCGGAGTCTTCGAGCGTGATGCGCTCGATCCGTGCCCCCGATTTTTCCACTTCGGTGACGCGGCGCGAATACCACACCTCGATATCGGCCTCGCGGACATACTCCTCGAATATCTCCTCGGCGACATGGGGTTCGAAAATCCACTGTTCCAGCGTGCCGTAGTGACGGCCTATGCGGCGGTAGAAGTCGAGAGCCAGTCCCGTGACGACGAATTTGTTGCCGATGTCGGTGTAGCCCAAGCCTCCCGAACTCATCCCTCCGAGGTGCCGCCCCGGTTCGACGAGCAGCACGCTCTTGCCGTAGGTGCGGGCCGTGTAGGCGGCGATTACGCCGAGCGAGGTGCCGCCGTAGATGCAGATATCTACCTCCTTGGTGTCGGAGGCGGGTTTTGCCAGTGCAGAATTCGCCTGCATAGCCGTGCAGAGGACGAGCAGCAGGAGCGTACGGAGTGCTTTTTTCATCGGGTTATTCGTTTTTCTTATCTTAAGACAAAATTTCGGGGTGCAGCACCTAAGCAATTCTGAATTAAGAATTCAAAATTAAGAATTTTCGGTCAGACTGAATTCCTTCTGCAAACTGCGGCTCTTTGAGCCGCGCGGGTTGCAGCCTGCGTCCGCGAGAACATTTCACTTCGGTCGCGGTTCGCTGCCAGTGAAGGCTGCCCGAACTTTCGGGCGAGAGGCAGTCCGCTGCCGGGGGTGGTGGCGAACTGCGACCGGCTAAGAGTCGGGCTTTATGAATAGAGGTGCTGACGTCGCGTAGTTGCGAGTCGTAGCCTGCGGGGCGAGTGAAGCGAGCCTCCGCCGCCGGAGGCTGCGGCTCGCGCGGCTCAAAGAGCCGCAGTTTGCAGAAGGAAATAAGTTTTGGTTTATCCTC
>CANPHE010000085.1 GCA_947573795.1 uncultured Alistipes sp.
GGCGCAGGACGTCATCATCAACGAGGAGGATTGCGGCACGCTGCGCGGTCTGACGGCTACGGCCATCAAGCGCAACGACGACGTCGTGCAGACGCTTTACGACCGCATCCTGGGGCGTGTGGCCCTGAACGACGTGATCCACCCGCTCACGGGCGAGGTGCTTTGCAAGGCCGGCGAGGAGATCACCGAGTCCATCGCCGAGGCGATCGAGAAGTCGCCGCTGGAGTCGGTGGAGATTCGTTCGGTGCTCACGTGCGAAGCCCGTCGCGGTGTCTGCGCGAAGTGCTACGGCCGCAACCTGGCTACGGCGCGCATGGTTCAGAAGGGCGAGGTCGTCGGCGTCATCGCCGCACAGTCGATCGGCGAGCCGGGTACGCAGCTTACGCTTCGTACGTTCCACGTCGGTGGTGTGGCCGGTGGTACGGCCGTCGAGACGAACGTCGTTTCGAAGTACGAAGGTCGCCTGGAGATCGACGAGTTGCGTACGGTCAAGGGCAAGAACGCCGCCGGCGAGGCGATCAACATCGTCATCTCGCGCCAGTCGGAGTTCCGTATCGTCGACCCCAAGACGGAAATCGTACTCTATACGCATAACCTGCCCTACGGTGCTACGCTCTTCTGCGAGGACGGTGCCGAGATCAAGAAGGGCGATCTGATCTGCGAGTGGGACCCCTACAACGCCGTTATTATCTCGGAGTACGAGGGTAAGGCCGTTTACGACAGCGTGATCGAGGGTATCACCTACCGCGACGAACGCGACGAGCAGACGGGTCTTTCGGAACGCGTCGTGATCGAGTCGAAGGACAAGACCAAGAACCCCGTCATCAAGATTCTGAACAAGGAGGGCGAGGAGGTCAAGCAGTACAACCTGCCGGTTTCGGCCCACATCGTCGTGAAGGACAACGCCCGCATCAAGGCCGGCGATATCCTCATCAAGATTCCGCGTGCCGTCGGCAAGTCGGGCGGCGACATCACCGGTGGTCTGCCGCGCGTCACGGAGCTCTTCGAGGCGCGCAACCCGTCGAACCCCGCGATCGTTTCGGAGATCGACGGCGAGGTAACCTTCGGCAAGATCAAGCGCGGTAACCGCGAGATCGTCATTACCTCGAAGCAGGGCGACGTGAAGCGTTACCTGGTGCCCCTGTCGCGTCAGATCATCGTTCAGGAGAACGACTACGTGAAGGCCGGAAGCCCGCTTTCGGACGGTGCCATCACTCCGTCGGATATCCTCAGCATCCTCGGCCCGACGCGCGTACAGGAGTACATCGTCAACGAGGTGCAGGAGGTCTACCGCATGCAGGGTGTGAAGATCAACGACAAGCATTTCGAGGTGATCGTCCGCCAGATGATGTCGAAGGTCAAGATCGAGGACCCGGGAGATACCCGTTTCTTCGAGGACCAGGTGGTCGACAAGTGGGAGTTCATGGACGTCAACGACGAACTCTACGACAAGGTCGTCGTTACGGATGCCGGCGATTCCACGGCACTCCAGCCCGGACAGATCGTTTCGCTGCGCAAGCTCCGCGACGAGAATTCGAGCCTCAAGCGCCGCGATCTGCGCCCCGTTCAGGTACGCGATATCGTTCCCGCGACTTCGACCCAAGTGCTGCAAGGTATCACGCGTGCCGCGCTGCAAACGTCGAGCTTCATTTCGGCGGCTTCGTTCCAGGAGACCACCAAGGTGCTCAACGAGGCTGCTATCCAGGCCAAGGTCGATCCGCTGGAGAACCTCAAGGAGAACGTGATCTGCGGTCACCTGATTCCCGGCGGTACGGGTCTGCGCGACTACGACAACCTCGTCGTGGGTGCGAAGGCCGATCTGGATACGCTCCAGCAGGCACAGTAATCGCTGCATATTCCCGGAACGGCGTTCTTTGCGGATCGCCGTTCCGCCAAAAGAAGCCGTCCCGATTTCTCGGGGCGGCTTCTTTGTCTTTTGCGGCGGCCGGCTCAGAACCGGTAGCCCAGGGTCAGTGCATAGGTCGTGGCATGGTCGTCGCCCCTCTTCGCGAGCCGGGTCAGACCGTATTGGACCTCGGGCCCTACGATGAATCGTCCGATCGCGAAGTCGACACCCGCACCCGCGCCGAATTCGCAATGCTTGGCGTCGTAGTGCATGCCTTCGGGCAAGACGCTGCGGACGCGGCAGGCGGCATAGGGACCCGCATGCACTTCGATCCGGGTGCGTCCGGCCAGCGGGAACGATCCGACGGCTTCGACCGGGATATCGAGGTAGGAGAGCCGGATGGAACGGTCGTAGTCGAAGACGTTGCTGGTGGTCGAAGCTCCCTTGTTCGTGTAGAAGAGTCCCGTGCGGATTCCGAAACGGCCGAAGAGGTATTCGACGCCGATTCCGGTACGCAGACCCAGTTTGAGGTGTCGATCGCCGAAGCTGGCGGCGGAGGCTCCGGCGCGCAGATCGACATGCAGTTGCGCCGAGACGCCGAATGATGCGAGCAACAAAGCCGCGGTAAGCAGGATTTTTTTCATTTCGTGTGTTTTTGTTAATTTTGCACGGCAAAGTAAGCCCGAATAATCGGGTGGGGCAATACTGAAAGATCAGTAATGGAGGCACTGCAACGTGAATACGAGCGGCTGCTGGATGCGCAGCATTTCGATGCCGGGGAGTTGGATTACTCGGTGCTGGACCGTCATATCGCCCGCTTGTCGCTGCTGGCCCGGGTGGCCAACAGCGGAATTTCGGTTTACGACATGTTCCGGCGCCGGCATGTTTTCGTCTCGTATAATTTCTCGGAGCTTTTCCACTACGATATGAAAGGGATCGAGTCGGAGGATACGGCTTATTTCAGCCGGCATATCCATCCCGACGATTTGTGGACGTTGCATCGCAACGGCATCGCCTGCATGCGTTATCTGATGGAATATCGGGAACTGGCGCCCGACGTGAAGCTGATTAACGAATACCGGGTGGAGGCCTGCGGGCGTTATGTGCGTGTGATCGAGCAGTTCCAAGTTCTGGAATTCGATCCGAGGGGCAATGTTTGGCTGTCGCTGAGCATGTTGGACGTTTCGCCCAACCAAGGGGCCCTGGACGGCGTGCGCAGTCAATTGCTGAATTTCCGTACCGGGAAGGTGATTCCGTTCCCGCCGCCGTGCGAGCGGGAGTCGCCGCTTTCGGGGCGGGAACGCGAGATTCTGCGGCTGATCGGCCGGGGAAAGCTCTCCAAGGAGATCGCCGACGAACTGGCCATCAGCGTGCATACGGTCAACACGCACCGGCAGCGCATTCTGGAAAAACTCAATGTCGACAATTCGATCGAGGCGGTGCGTTATGCCTCGGTGCACGGCCTGCTGGAGTAACGGCCCGCTATTTTCGTTCGACGCGCTTGGCCAATCCGCCTTCGGCTGTTTCGCGGTAGAGCGAGGGGAGGTTGTGGCCCGTTTCGTTCATCACCTCGACCACTTTGTCGTAGCTCACCAGGTGTGAACCGTCCGACAGCGTGGCGTAGATGTTGGCGTCGAGCGCCCGCGTCGCAGCGATGGCATTGCGCTCGATGCACGGCACCTGCACCAGACCGCAGACGGGGTCGCACGTGAGGCCGAGGTGGTGCTCCAGCCCCATTTCCGCGGCGTATTCGATCTGCGACGGCGTTCCGCCGAAGAGCTGGCATGCCGCGGCTGCGGCCATGGCGCATGCTACACCCACTTCGCCCTGGCAGCCGACTTCGGCACCCGAGATCGACGAATGGGTCTTGGCGACGTTGCCGAAAAGTCCGGCCGTCGCCAATGCCCGCAGGATGCGGATGCGCAGAAAGTCGCGCGAAGTGGCGAGGTGGTAGAGCACGGCCGGGACTACGCCGCTCGATCCGCAGGTCGGAGCCGTTACGACGACGCCTCCCGAGGCATTCTCCTCCGAGGTGGCCAGCGCATAGGCGTAGATTTTGGCCCGTGAACTGAGCGAACCGTTGTAGCTCGTCGATTTGACGTAGTAGGTGCTGGCTTTGCGGGCGACCTTCAACCCGCCGGGTAGCACGCCGTCGTTGTTGAGTCCGCGGCGGATCGTTTCGCACATCGTCTCCCAGATGGTGCCGAGGAAATCCCATATCTCGGGACCTTCGCACTCCTGGACATACTCCCAATAGGTTTTGCCTTCGCGGTAGCACCACTCCTTGATCTCCGACACGGTCGTCATGGGGTAGATGCTCGCCGGAACTTCGAGCCGCGACGTTTCGTTGGCCAAAGCACCGCCGCCGATGCTGTAAATCTTCCAGCTGTCGATCGGTTGACCTCCGGCGAGGCCTTCGAAGAGCATGCCGTTGGGGTGGAAAGGGAGCATGATTTCGGGATGCCAGACGATCTCGGTAGGGGCTATGGGCTCCAGTACGTCGCGGATCGCAACGTCGGTAAGGTGTCCGCGACCGGTCGCTGCGAGCGATCCGTAAAGCGTTACGCGGTAACTTTCGACTTTGCTGCAACGCGCCGCGAAACGCTCGGCTGCGCGTTTGGGGCCCATCGTGTGGCTGCTCGACGGACCGTTGCCTATTTTGTATAACTCTTTGAGCGACTCCATGATTCGTTACGTGCCGTTTTCGGGCGGCTCTTGCGGTGCAAAGATAACGATTTTTCCCGATCGGATATTGTCGGCGCGGGTTGAAGTGTTTGTCGTATTGTCCGGGGCGGTTGGTCTGCTTTGCTATAACGAAAAAAGGGGAGGCTCTTACCCCCCCCCTTGGTAGTCCCACCGCGACTCGAACGCGAATTTAGGGTTTAGGAAACCCTCGTTCTATCCCT
>CANPHE010000086.1 GCA_947573795.1 uncultured Alistipes sp.
CCCCAAGATAAGTCTTCCCTTGAGGGGCGTAGGAGACGACTACGTTGATAGGCTGTAGGTGTAAAGACAGTGATGTCAAAGCCGAGCAGTACTAATTACCCGAGAGGCTTTCTTGCAAGAATCTTTTTCTCATTTCCCTGATATGTCAAGTTCTACTGAGTACGGCAGATGAAATTATCCGTACGGCTTCGATAGAATGAAGCACAGGTTCTTTTAGGTGGTTATAGCAGTGAGGTTCCACCTCTTCCCATTCCGAACAGAGAAGTTAAGCTCACTCACGCCGATGGTACTGCGGTTTTCCCGTGGGAGAGTAGGTAGCCGCCTCTTCAAGGTCAGATCGAAAGGTCTGACCTTTTTTGTTGTTGGTAGCGATAGTGACAAGCAGTACGACTGTTCCGCATGCTTGTTCGGAGCGTCCGAATAAGAGTTGGGAGTTACGAAGGTGAAAGGTGAGTAGTGGAAAGGTTAAAGGGAAAGATTTTAGGCGAAGAATCATCTTCGGCGGTTAGGGTGGTGAGTCGTAGTCTGCGGGGTGAACCTCCGCCCGGGGGAGGCTCGCGCGATCCTTTAGTATCCCAGTTTTTCGACAGATTTTCGGGATTCTTTTTTGGGTATTTTCTGACTGCAAAAAGTACCAAAAATTCTTCGGTACATCTTTGCCTACTGTGGTACACCCTAACGCTGGTTCCGCAGATTTATAAAGAAAGATCATCTTCGGCGGCTGGGGATGTATGCAACGCCATAGGCGTTGAACTTGCCCTGAAGGTGGTTTTGCGAGGTCGGGCCTGCGGTGGAGTGCACGACTCAAAGAACCGCAGTCTGCAATACTCCGCACTTCGATGTTAGAGCCAAGTTATTCATAAAAAACGCCCGGAATATTCCGGGCGTCGCACACAAGCCGTAATGATTCGTAATTTGTGTGCTGGAGTTGCGTCACCAGGTCTTTCTTGAATTCTTCACGCTCTTTTCGTTTTGCTGTTAAATCCTGGAACAAAGATACGAAAATTCCCCCCCCCACAAATTTTGAACCATAATTAGCCTGAATATTTGATATTTACGCCCGTTTAGCATGCTGGTGTGTCCCTAATCGGGCAACTGAATTCACAAACAGCTACTCCCGGAACCGAAATCTTGCGAAGTGGTGTTTCGAATGGTAGGGTGTTCGCTCGGTCGATCTTCGTTCCGTTATCCGATCGGAATCACCTCAAATCGTTGCGCCCCGGCGGTTTTTACGCAAAATCTTGTTATCTTTGTGAGCAGCCGGGTAGGAATCGGATCGCAGAATGGTGTTCGCACCATGCAGTATCGGCCGTCGGGAAGCATTTATAGTTCGGAGGATACTAAAATCGGTACGATTTTCGTTTTATCCGTAGATACTAACGCAAACAGGAGGTGCGCTATGAAAAAATTGGGAATCATCATCGGAATCTTCGCATTCGCAACAGCCTTTACGGGTTGTACGTCGGCTTACTACGCCTCGGCGGGGTATGCGGGCGACGACCTCTATGCGTTGCACGACCGGGCGCAGATCGCCCGCAAGCAGCAGGCCAAGGCCGAAGCCGAGAAAGCGGCGGCCGATGCGCGCCGGGCCGAATGGGAAGCTCGCATCGCCGAAGCGAAAGCCGCCGCTGCGGAGAACAGCTATTATGAATACAACGCGAATCCTTACGAGGCGGTGTTGGCCGATTCGTACGAAAGTGCCTACGCACGTCGCCTGCGGGGTTTCGAGTCGCCGACCTATAAAATGCCTTCGAGCTACTACAATTTCCGGTACGGCAGCGCGTTCAACTATGTTTCGGCTTACGATCCCGCGTTCTACAACATCATCGTCATGGGCGATCAGGTGTGGGTCGAGCCCAAATACATCACCTCGATGTTCGGCACGTGGGGCTCGGTCGTTTACGCCGATCCGTGGTACTACGGCTGGAATCGTCCCTGGGGACCGAGTTTCTCGATCGGAAGCTGGGGGTGGAGCTTCGGGTGGAACAGTTGGTATAATCCCTGGTACGGACCTTGGTACGGCGGGTGGTACGATCCGTGGTATCGCCCCGGTTGGGGCTGGGGCCCCGGATGGCACGGCCATCCCCATTGGGCCGGCGGAGGCCCGATACACCGTCCGGGCCCGGGCTACCGTCCGTCGCATCGCCCCGCTACGCCTTCGGCCCCGACTTTCGGAGGTGGCTCGCGGCGGAATGTCAACCAGACGACGAGCGGCGGCCGAACCTGGACGTCGGGAGTCTACCAGGGCAGCGGGTCGAATAATCGCGGCGGAGCCTCCTCGGGAGTACGCCCGAGCCGCGATACGCGCAACGATTACAATTCGGGCGGCTCGTGGAGCGGTAGCGATCGCAGCACCGGGCGCCGCAGTGCGACCAGCGGCAGTTCTTCGTCGGGTTACAATTCCGGAATGAGCCGTTCGGGCGGATATTCCGGCGGCGGATACTCGGGCGGTTCGCGCGGCGGCTCCTCTACGGGTTCCTCTTCGCGCAGTCGGTAATCGGTACGGATCGGTGAAATCAAGAAAAACAAGCGTATGAAACGTTCGATCATAACCTTCATGAGTGCGGCCCTTTTCGCGGGTTCCGCTGCGGCACAGTCGCTCGCACCTTCCTATGCGATCGGCGGACTGGTCTTGAGCAACGATGCCATGACGACGGGCGATTTCTTCTCGTTGTCGCAAACGCAGTTCAATTTCGGTACGGCCCGCTCAATGGCCATGGGCGGCGCTTTCGCTTCGCTCGGTGGCGATCTGGCTTCCATGTCGATCAACCCGGCTGGTCTGGGCATGTATCGCCGCGGCGAGATCGCCATCACGCCGGTGATGAGTTTCTCCCGTGCGGAGACGCCCGGTGCGCGGCCCGCATCGTCGGCGATGCCCTACCGCGACAACTCGAAGAACCGCTTCGCCATCGGCAACTTCGGTGCGGTGTTCAATGTTTTCGAGGGGCAGGGACGGCTGTTGAGCCTCAATTTCGGTGTGGGTTATAATCGCCTGGCCGATTACAACTACTCCTACTCCTTCGAATTCGCCGGCGGCAATCGCACCTCCTCGATCGCCGATGCGTTGTGCGTACAGCTGGAGGCCGGGGGTATTACCGTCGGCAGTAACGGGATCACGCAGGGTTCTGCGTCGAACTGGAATATCGATCCCTTCTTCTGGCCCGGAGTCGGAGCCTATAAAACGTTCTTGGTCGACCGCAACGAAAACGGAGTCTGGTATCCGGCCGAGATCGGCGACAACGCTACGATCGACGGAGGCGCTGCCGTACGCAGTACGGGTTCCGCCGGGGAGTTCGATTTCTCGCTGGGCGGCAATTGGGATAATAAGCTCTACTTCGGTTTTACGCTGGGTATTCAGAATATCTACCAGAAAAAGCATATCTACTACGGCGAGGGTTACAGCTACAACGGCGGCAATGGCTACAATACGGGCGATCCGGCCGTGGATGCCGACGGCCGGCAGCTCGACGAGGTGATGCAGTCGATGGGACTCAATCAAACCACGACGGTGGACGGCACGGGCGTGAATTTCAAGTTGGGCTTGATCTATCGTCCGACGAACAGCCTGCGTATCGGTGTGGCGTTCCATTCGCCGACGTTCTATTCGCTCGATCGCCGGTATAACCTGGCCATGTCGACCCTCGCCATCGGTCCGACGGATGCCGACAAGGACGATTACCGGCCGCACGAATACACCTCCGATGCGGGTCCCGAGTTTCCGTGGGAGGATTCGGGCAACGAAGGCTGGGAGTTCGTGACGCCGACGCGTCTGATGTTCGGATTCTCCTATGCGTTCGACGATAAGGCCGTGGTTTCGGTCGATTACGAGCGCGACTGGTACAACGGCATTCGGGTCAAGCACCAGCCTTATCTGCCTTACGGACCGGGTGCCGAGGATTACAAACAGGATTTCAAACACTATTTCAAGGGCTCCAATACGCTGCGTGCGGGCCTCGAAGTACGTCCCCTGCCGGTGATGGCTGTCCGGGCCGGATTCGGCTACTGCGGATCGATGCTGCGCGACAAGAATACGGTGCTCTCCTCGCCGGCCATTCGCGAGACGACCTATTATACGGCCGGTATCGGTTTCACGTTGAGCCGCTCGGCTTATGTCGATCTGGCTTACTGCTACGTGCAGAACCGGACTACGCCCTACCTGCTGTTCTACGGTAACAAGTATATGCCTGCGGCCTCGTCGGAGCCGGATGAAATTTACCAGAGCGAGCAATATTCGACCGATATCAAGCGCCACAGCATCGCGCTGACGATCGGATTCCGGTTTTAGGGTGCTTCTGAGGAAAATAGATACGGTGAGCCGCGGCCTTCGGGCTGCGGCTTGCTGTTTTTGGGGAGGCGGTCCGCACGATCCGCTTGCTGGATAATCATCTTCGGCGGTTGAAGGGGCGAGTCGTAGCCTGCGGGGTGAGCGTAGCGAGCCTCCGCCCGGGGAGGCTACGGCTCGCGCAGTCTGAAAGACTGCATGATGCAATGCCTGCAGCTCTGCGGTTCTTTAAGCCGCTCCAAGATTCCGTATCGGCTGAATTTTCGAAAAAATGCGGGCACGGGAACTATTATGACGCAACTCACAGATGAAGAATTCATCGGCCCCGTGCCCGCTAATGATTTATACACCTCTCTTTCGATACTGAAAACGATATCGCCGGGT
>CANPHE010000087.1 GCA_947573795.1 uncultured Alistipes sp.
CTTGCGGCACACGCACCTGAAACGTGCGCGTCTACCTATTCCGCCACCTGGGCATTTTTGGAATTGCGGTGTGCAAAAGTAACGCTTTTTTTCCGATTTGCAAGCATTCGGTCGCGAAATTTGTGAAAAAAATCTACTTGTTGAAAAACTTGTATTGGAACAAAAGCAGATAAACGACTGCAACCGAGATATATGCGTCGGCCAAATTGAAGATCGCGCCGAAGAAGTAATTGTTGCTGTCGACCAGGAATCGCAGCATACGCGGCACGCCGTTCCATTGGAACAGCGGGAAATAGAACATGTCGACGACCTTTCCCATCATGAATCCGGCGTAGTGGCCGCCGAATTCGGCGACGGTATAGGGCGTCGATTGCGAGAACAGCAACCCGTAGCAGGCGCTATCGACGATGTTGCCCAGGGCGCCGGCCAGAATCAGCGCCAGACCCACGAGTACTCCGCGGGGCGTGTCGGTGCGGCGGCGGGTCAGGTGCCATAGGAACCAGCCCAGTCCGCAGACCATCGCGATGCGGAAGATGCCCAACAGCAGTTTGCCCCAGTCGAATCCGCCCGGCGTGGCGATATGCATGCCGAATGCGGCGCCGTTATTCTCGATGAACCGCAGTTGGAACCAATCGGGGAACACGACGATCGATTCGTCGAGGTGCATGTGGGTCTTGACCCAGATTTTGAGCGCCTGATCTGCGAGGACGAGCAGAACGACGAGCAGCGATATCTTTTTCAGATTCATGTTTCGGAAATTGATTTGCGGACAAAAATACGAATAAAAAACGAGAGTGCGCGCAAATCCTTCGAAGAAAGGTGGCGCATGCCGGCCCGAAAGCGAGTTCGGACGGGGGCTGCGAAGGCCGGCGAGACCTTGATGCGGCGATTTTTTGCCCCGAGGGGCGGCTTTCTTCGTAAAATATCCTATCTTTGATGGCGATTCCGGAGGACGGCCGATGCGGTGGTGACCTGCTTCGCGATGAGGATAGGTCGTTGCGTCATTCTCCTGCCGGAATCGGAATATTGTTTAATGATTCGAGAGATATGAAGAAAATTTTGATCGTTTGTTCGCTTGCGATGTTCGTCGCCTGTGCGAAGGAGCCGTCGGCGCCGCAAGGAAATGCGCCGGCCGTCGTCGAGGGCGACCCGACGTCGGAGATCGTGCAGCCGGGAACCGTAGCGGTAAAACTGACGCCCGAGGCGGCGCGGCAGGTGGAGGCGGCGAAAGCTGCCGTGCCGAAGACCCGCAGCGGTGCGGCGACGCGCTCGGGCCTCGGAGGTATCGACGAGGCGCTCGACCGGATCGGCGCGGAGTCGTTCGAACGTATCGTAGCCTACGATCCCGAGTGGGAAGCCGCCTACGACGATACGGGAATCAACCGTTGGTACCGCGTTCGGTTCGACGAGCGGACCGCACTCGCCGAGGCGGGGCGCCTGCTGGCGAGCCAGGAGGGGGTCGCGATCGTGGAGTTCACGCCCGATCCGAAATACCGGCGTCCGTTATGCAAGGGTGCGGCCCGGCCGTTCCGCGATACGGATGCCGCGCAGATTCCGGCGACGCGGGCCGTCGGTCCGGGGATGAACGATCCGCTGCTCGCGCAGCAGTGGCATTACGAGAACGGAGGTCCGGCCGGATATTCGACGTATGTGGATAAACCGGTCGCCGGGGCCGATATCAACCTCTATGACGCATGGTCGCTCTGCAAGGGCGGGCAGGATATCGTCGTGGCGGTGATCGACGAGCCGGTGCAGACGACGCATCCCGACCTGGCGGCGAATATCTGGAGCAGCCCGACGAATCCCAACGAACACGGCTACAATTTCTGGAACCAGAAGGCCGAACTGGACTGGCGTTCGAACGAGTATAATTCGGAATATCGCGAGTGGGAGTATGCCGACCACGGCTCGCACGTGGCGGGCGTGATTGCGGCGGTGAACAACAACGGACGCGGTGTGTGCGGTATCGCAGGCGGCGATAACGGCAACGGCGTGAAGATCATGTCGTGCCAGATCATGGGTTACGACTATAATCGGGTGGATTACGATGCCGACGTCAAGGCGTTCGAATATGCTTGGAAAAACGGGGCTGTCATTGCGCAGAACAGTTGGGGATATGCCGATCCGCTCAGCGACAGTCAATGGAACGGTTATTCGTACCGAAGTCTGCGCGATGCGATCGACACCTTCGCGAAGTATGCCGGAACGAACAACCCGAATTCGCCGATCAAAGGCGGTCTGGTGATCTTCGCAGCCGGAAACGACGGCGATATCTATGGCGACCGGAAAATGTATCCGGCGGCTTACTCGCCCGTGATCGCCGTAGCGTCGATGGACTGGCGTTATCTGCCCGCCTATTACACCGATTACGGTACCTGGGTCGATATTACGGCTCCGGGAGGCGATCTCATCGCCGGATTGCAGACCAACGGTTACTATGCAGACGGTTCGGCGGTGCTCAGCACGATCCTTTGCGACGATGCGATCGACTACCAGGACGGCCGCAAGAAGGACGCCAACTACGGATACGGGTTCATGCAGGGTACGTCGATGGCTTGTCCGCACGTCTCGGGTGTCGCGGCGCTCGGACTGGCTTATGCGTCGCAACTCGGGAAGCAATATACGGCCGAAGAGTACACGGCGTTGCTCCTTAGTTCGGTGACGGGGATCGACAATCGCTTCTCCGGCACGAAGCGCGGCGACGGATTGACAATGACGCTCTCTGCGTTCCGGGGCAAAATGGGCGGCGGATGTATCGATGCGCTCAAGCTGCTGCTGGCGATCAAGGGAACCCCGGCGGTCTACGTTTCGTCTGCGGGAACGTCGAAGGTCGATCTCGGCCGCTTTTTCGGCGGCGGAAATTCGCCGATCGTGCTCTCCGACGTTCAGATCGCTGCGGCCGATATGACGAAGATCGGCATGACGGCCAAGCCGACGATCTCCGGGACTTCGCTCGAATTCCGCTGTTCGCAGCCCGGAACGGCGATGTTTACGGTGACGGCCCGCGTCGGCGATACCAGCGTTACGCGCGAATTCGCTTGCGTGGCGCGTGCCGGACTGGCTCAGAACGGAGGTTGGTTGTAAAATTTGGTAGCTATATACAATTTTACCCATACCGATTTTTCAACCCTGATTTCTCGTCAGACGGCTGGCGTCTCGCAGCCAACGGCTGCGTTTATAAATCCGACCCTCCCCTAAATCCCCTCCTCGGAGGGGACTTAGGGTGCAATCCTTAAGGTTGCCGGGCTAAATATATCGTAAGGGTAGGATTGTATATAATTACCTAAAATTTATCGTCCCGTTTCGATCTCGGCGTCCCTGTACGGGGCGCCGATTTCTTAGGAGTTCCGACGTGCGGTGCGGGTAAAGTTTCCCTAATATATATGGTATAAGCCCGAATTTACCCGAAAATGCACTTTTTTCGCAAAAAAGTTGTCGGAATATTTGCAGATTCGAAAAAAGTCGCTACCTTTGCATCCGCATTTGAGAAACAACGGTTCTTACAAATAAGTTGAGAGTTTACAATAAAGGAGCTCGATACGAGTTTTAAGCTGAGTTTCAGAAAGATGAAAGGTTCTTTAAAAAAGATTTGGTGGTTTGAAAAAGATTACTTATCTTTGCAACCCCAATCGCACCGAAGTTCTGAAAAGAACGGTCCGAAAAAAAATCTTTCAAAAAGATTTGGAGATTACAAAATAAGTTCTTAACTTTGCAATCCCTTTCGCGACCTAAAGATGCGAAACTTTTTTAAACTGGTTCTTTGAATTACTGGTTATATTTTGAGAGAAAAATGTAGTATTTATCTGTCAATTTCCTTTAAAGGAAAAAGAAGTAGTCAGGCTCTAACAATACATTGAAATTTTTATACAATGGAGAGTTTGATCCTGGCTCAGGATGAACGCTAGCGGCAGGCCTAACACATGCAAGTCGAGGGGCAGCATGGAGTAGCAATACTCTGATGGCGACCGGCGCACGGGTGCGTAACGCGTATACAACCTACCCAAAACAGGGGGATAACACTGAGAAATTGGTACTAATACCCCATAATATCATTTTCGGCATCGGAAATGGTTGAAAGTTCCGGCGGTTTTGGATGGGTATGCGTTGTATTAGCTAGTTGGTGAGGTAACGGCTCACCAAGGCGACGATACATAGGGGGACTGAGAGGTT
>CANPHE010000088.1 GCA_947573795.1 uncultured Alistipes sp.
CTTGTTCTGCGCCCGTTTTTTCGCGAAATCCACGCTTGAAACTCCAGAATATCGCTCCCTTTAAGCGTCGTATACATTCCGTGAGGATGGGAACCCGGCGATATCGTTTTCAGTATCGAAAGAGAGGTGTATAAATCATTAGCGGGCGCGGGGCCGATGAATTCTTCATCTGTGAGTTGCGTCTCTTTTAGTGCGCCCCGTGCCCGCATTTTTTCGAAAATTCAACCGATACGGAATCTTGGAGCGGCTCAAAGAACCGCAGAGCCGTAGACATTGCATCATGCAGTCTTTCAGACTGCGCGGGCCCCGCAGGCCACGACTCGCAAATCGACATTCGCGGCAGACTCAACGCCGCAGGCGTTGCATCTTCTACGAATAAATACGGTCTGTAAGACCGCGCGAGCCGTAGCCTCCCCCGGCGGAGGCTCGCTCTGCTCGCCCCGCAGGCTACGACTCGACCCTTTCAGCCGCCGAAGATGATCTTTTTCTATAAATTGCGGCTCCAAAGAGTCGCGAGCCTCGCAGGCCACGACTCGGCCCCTCCAGCCGCCGAAGACAATCCGAAAACCTTCAACTTCATACCGTTTCGCCTTCTCCGTGCTCCGGTTCGACATGGATGGCGATCATCGTCCCCTCGCCGAAACGCTTGCGTATGCGACGTTCGATATCGACGGTCAACGCATGCGACCGGGCGACGGTCATCCCGCCGTCGACACGAATGTGCACCTCGACGGCGATCGATGCACCGATACGCCGCGTACGCAGGTTGTGGGGCGATCGCACGGCCGGATCGGCCGTTACGATGCGCAGAATCTCTCGTTCGGTCGCTTCGGGCAACGAGCGTTCGAGCAATTCACCGAGCCCCGTACGAATCAGGTCCAGCGAAATTTTGAAAATAAAGACAGCAACGACGAGTGCCGCTACGGGATCGGCGATCCGCCACTTCTCACCCAGGAAATAGGCGCATCCGATGCCGACCAATGTCCCGAGCGACGACAACGCATCGCTGCGATGGTGCCAGGCATTCGCCACGACGCTCGGCGATCCGATGCGGCGCCCCGCACGCACCGTATAGCGATACAGGGCCTCTTTGACGACGAGTGAAAGGACTGCCGCCACCAAAGCCACGGCACCGGGCCGGGGAAGTTCGCCGCCCGTCAACACCGTACGGATGGCCCGGATACCCGAAACGAGGATACCGGCACCGACGACAGCCAACGCCAGGCTGATGACGATCGAAGCCAGCGTTTCGTATTTTCCGTAACCGTAATCATGGCGCGCATCGCACGGCCGGGCCGAAATCTTCGCGAAAACGATCACCACCACATCCGTAGCCAGATCGGAAAACGAATGCACGGCATCGGCGACCATAGCGCTGCTGCGCCCCACGATGCCGGCCGCCAGTTTCCCGGCCGCGAGCACCAGATTGACGATGAACCCGATGAATGTCACCCGATAAATCTCGCGTTTGCGAGCTTCTGCGTGGTATGTCTGCATAAATATGTAAGTGTATATACTCCGAACGTCATGCAGGATCGCCAGGGTCCCGCCTCAAACGGAAGCCTCGGGTACGCCGCATTACAGGACCCCGATTACGTGCAAAATCTGCGCAATCCCTGGCCTTGCGGAGCCGATAATCGGAGCGCAGTACCGAAAAATCCGTCCCGAATCGCTCTGCGAGTCGTTCGGGACGGAATATACGGGTGCGGCACCCGGCCGCGCACGAATCAATAGCTGCGGGCGAACAATACGCGGCGGTGCGACGGTTTGCCGGAGAAGACGCAGACGCCCTCCTCGTCGACGGCATCCACGGGGATGCAGCGGATCGTGGCCTTCGTAGCCTCCTTGATGGCGACCTCCGTTTCGACCGTCCCGTCCCAATGGGCCGAGATGAAACCGCCCTTCTCGTCGAGCACGCGTTTGAACTCCTCCCACGTATCGACCTTCGTAATCATCGAATCGCGGTAAGTCCGCGCCTTGCGGAAGATGTTTTCCTGAATCTCGGTCATCAAGCCCTCGATCAGCTCCACAAGTCCCTCCTGCGAAAGCGTCTGTTTTTCGAGCGTATCGCGGCGTACCAACTCGACAGTACCGTTCTCCATGTCGCGGCCGCCCATCGCCAGACGCACGGGCACGCCCTTGAGTTCGTATTCGGCGAACTTGAAGCCCGGGCGCACGTTGTCGCGGTCGTCGATCTTCACGCTGATGCCCTTGGCACGCAATTCGGCGGCGATGGCATCGAAACGCTCGCAAATGGCGGCCAGCTGCTCAGCTGTTTTGTAGATAGGCACCATCACGACCTGGATCGGCGCCAGCTTCGGCGGCAGGACCAGACCGTTATTGTCCGAATGGGCCATGATAAGGGCACCCATCAAGCGAGTCGACACGCCCCACGACGTAGCCCACACGTATTCGAGCTTGCCCTCCTTGTTGACATACTGCACGTCGAACGCCTTGGCGAAATTCTGCCCCAGGAAGTGCGACGTACCGCTCTGCAACGCTTTGCCGTCCTGCATCAAGGCCTCGATCGTCATCGTATCCTCGGCACCGGCGAAACGCTCATTGGGCGACTTATGGCCCACGACGACCGGCAGCGCCATCCACTCCTCGGCGAAACGCTGGTAGACGTGGATCATCTTCATAACCTCCTCGACAGCCTCCTCGCGCGTAGCGTGCGCCGTGTGGCCCTCCTGCCACAGGAACTCGGCTGTACGCAGGAACAGACGCGTACGCATCTCCCACCGCACGACATTGGCCCATTGGTTGCACAGGATCGGCAGGTCGCGGTAGGACTGAATCCAGTTCTTATAGGTGTTCCAAATGATCGTCTCCGACGTAGGACGAACGATCAACTCCTCTTCGAGCTTGGCATCGGGGTCTACGATAACGCCCTTGCCCTCGGGATCGTTCTTCAGACGGTAGTGCGTCACCACGGCGCACTCCTTGGCGAAACCTTCGACGTGGTGCGCCTCCTTCGAGAAGAACGACTTGGGGATGAACAGCGGGAAGTAGGCGTTCTGATGGCCCGTCTCCTTGAACATTTTGTCCAGTGCGTCGTGCATCTTCTCCCAGATGGCATAGCCGTAGGGTTTGATTACCATACATCCGCGAACGGCCGAATTCTCGGCCAATCCGGCTTTCACCACCAGGTCGTTGTACCACTGCGAGTAATTCTCGTCCGACTTGGTGAGGTCTTTGAGTTCCTTTGCCATATCTCTATTCGTTGATTTTTACTGCTTCAAGGTGCAAAAATACAAATTAATCGCGAAAGTCGCCAAAAATCGTACGATCTATTCACGGCTACTCGTCACGGAAATCTCGGAGACGGGTTCGGGAACGCATAACTCGTTCTAAATCCAGGGGAGGGTAACCGGACTTCGCAGGCTGTTTGCCCGCAATTTATTACTGCCCAATACTGCAAGGCGCAAGCCTTGCCATCTTCGGCGGCTCGCATCTTCGATGCGACGCCCCCAGCCGCCGAAGATGATTTTTTTCTGCAAACTGCGGCTCCCGGAGCCGTGCGAGCCGCTTGCTCAACTCCCCGGCGTTGCATCTTCTACGAATAAATGCGGTCTGTAAGACCGCGCGAGCCGTAGCCTCCCCCAGGCGGAGGCTCGCTGCGCTCACCCCGCAGGCTACGACTCGCCCCCGTCAGCCGCCGAAAATGATTATCCGCCCAATAAATGCAATCCTTCAGGATTGCGCG
>CANPHE010000089.1 GCA_947573795.1 uncultured Alistipes sp.
CCGACTTGAGCACGCATTTCGCGATCGAATCGTAGGTGATGTCGCACACGCGGCCTTTGCCGTTGGTCGTGCGGTTGATCGTATGGTCGTGGCACAGCACCAGGACGCTGTCCTTGGTGAGTTTGAGGTCGAGCTCCATGATGTCCACGCCCATGCGGATTACGGATTCGATCGCGGCCAGGGAGTTCTCGGGATAGTTGCGCCAGTCGCCGCGGTGCGAGGCTACCAAAACCTGGTCGCTCGCAGGGTCGTGCAGAATGGACAGGATACGCTCCGTGCGTGTGCCCGTGGATGTCGCGGTCGGGGTGGTCGTGCAGCCGCACAGCACGACGGCGCTCGCAAGATAAGTGAAAATTTTGTTCATGATCGATTGGGTTTTATTGAATTAAAGAAATACCATTCCTTTCCGCAAAACAGGTTGTTTCGCAGAGCACCCACCCGAGAATTTTCGTGCGACGATACCGATAAATCGTCGCACTCGGTACAAATATAGCCAAAAATCGACAGACGGCAAAGCTCGGAACGTTATTTTTATTTCCATTACGTAATTCGTCCCGCCAAAACGTTCTATATAATGACGAACGATACTACGAACCTAAAACCCCGACACGACTCCGAAAACCGCACGAGCACCCGCCCGAAACCACCGATACCGAATCCCCGAAAACGTTTTTACACCCGAAACACCCGCCGCGAAGCAGCGAGTGCGGTATTTCATATCCGTATTGCCGCAAAATACATATCGAATTTCAATAAATATTTTTTGAAATTCAAAATATTTGTTGTTATATTTGCTGCCGATAATCCGACCGCAACCGCAGGCCGCACCGACATGGGAGCCGGACCGGGCGAATGCGTTCCCGAAAAACAAAAGAAATGGATTTACTTGTCGCTGAACACGTTTCGAAATGCTACGCCGGACACCGGGCACTCGACGACGTGTCGCTCGCCATTCCGCGCGGATCGGTCTACGGACTGCTGGGGCCGAACGGCGCCGGAAAAACCACGCTCATCCGCATCATCAACCGCATCACGGCGCCCGACAGCGGCCGCGTGCTGTTCGACGGACGCCCCATCGCGCCCGAAGATATCCGCCGGATCGGCTATCTGCCCGAAGAACGGGGACTCTACAAGAAAATGAAGGTGGGCGAGCAGGCCGTCTTCTTCGCCCGTCTGAAGGGCCTTTCGCGACGCGACGCCGTACGACGTCTCAAGGAGTGGTTCATCCGCTTCGGCATCGAGGGGTGGTGGGACAAGAAGGTCGAGGAGCTCTCGAAGGGCATGGCTCAGAAAGTGCAGTTCATCGTCACGGTGCTGCACGAGCCCGAGTTGCTGATTTTCGACGAACCTTTCTCGGGATTCGATCCCATCAACGCCAACCTGCTCAAAGAGGAGATTCTCGCGCTGCGGGACAAGGGCGCTACGGTGATTTTCTCGACGCACAACATGTCCTCGGTAGAGGAAATCTGCGACCATATCACCTTGATAGACAAATCGCACGATATCCTTTCGGGCCGTGTGGACGACATTCGGCGCAGCCACGGATCGAACGTCTTCGAGCTTTGCTACCGCGGAGAGGACGAGGCGCTGCGGCAGGCACTCGGCGAACGCTGCGAGCTGTTCGAAGCCCCGAACGCCGACGAAGCGACCGCTTACCGGATGCTCCGCCTGCGGGTCGCCCGCGACGAGGAGGTCCGGGCGGTGATCGCGGCGGCGAACGAGGCCGTGGAGCTGCGTTCGTTCCGCGAAATCATCCCCTCGATGAACGATATTTTCATCCGTGCCGTGCGTGAAAACGCGGCCCGGGCAAAATCCTAATTCCATCCGACAGCCATGAATCCGTCCAACGTTTCGATCATCATCCAGCGCGAATTCAACGAACGCGTCCGCAAAAAGTCATTCATCGTCATCACGCTGGCTATGCCGCTGCTGATGATCGCCCTGATGGTCGCCCCGGCGCTCATCATGGAGTATTCGCGCGGCGAACAGAAGCGGATCGCCGTCATCGACCGCAGCGGCGTGGTCGCACCCCGCCTGGAGAGCGACGACGAACTGCTTTTCGAACCGACCGATCTCGACCTCGACGAAGCCCGGCGGCAGCTCACCGACCGTTTCGGCGTGCTCTACCTCGGCGAAGACCTGCTGACGAATCCGTCCGATGTGAAACTCTACGCCAACGCCTCCACGTCGCTCACGGTCGAAAACGCGATCACCGACCGGATCGAACGCATCCTCGAAGCCGAAAAACTCCGTGCCTATGAGATCGACGACCTGCCGCGCATCCTCGACGAGGTGAAGACCACCGTGACGCTCCGCACCTTCCGCAACGACAAGTCGCAGGAGGAGGACGCCCATGCGCAGTCGTCCGTCGTAGCCACGGCGACGGGCTATGTCCTGGGATTCGTGCTCTACATGTTCCTGCTCATCTACGGCGCGATGGTCATGCAGTCGGTGATCGAGGAGAAGAACAACCGCGTGCTGGAGGTGATCGTTTCGTCGGTGAAACCCTTCGATCTGATGCTGGGCAAAATCCTCGGCGTCGCGTGCGTGGCGGTGGTCCAGGTAGCGATCTGGGGCGTATTGATCGTGTGTGTCGGGGCTTTCGTCATGCCGCACCTGATGCCAGAGGAGGTGATGCAGAGCGCCCGGGCCATGCAACAGGGAATGCCCGACACCGGGGCGTTGGCCGCCGGTATGGATGCCGAGATGTTGCAGGCCGTAGCGGCCCTCACCGACACGGGATTCATCGCCCGCATCTTCATCTGCCTGGCCGGATTCCTTTTCGGCGGCTACCTGCTCTATTCGGCGATGTTCGCCGCCGTAGGCTCGGCCGTGGACAACGCACAAGACGCCTCGCAATTGCAGCTGCCCGTGACCCTGCCCATCATCCTCGCCATCCTGTTGATGATCGCCGTGATCCAGGACCCCAATTCGCCGCTGGCCTTCTGGGGCTCGATGATCCCCTTCACGTCGCCCGTGGTGATGATGGCCCGCATCCCGTACGACATTCCGCTGTGGGAGGTGCTGCTCTCGCTCGCTATTCTCTATGCCTCGTTCGTGGGGATGGTCTGGTTCGCCGGAAAAATCTACCGCGTCGGCATCTTCATGTACGGCAAGAAACCCACAGTCAGGGAGTTGCTGAAATGGGTGAGGTATAAGTAGGGCAATTCAAGCCGGGTTTTATAGGGGAAATAGCAGCGAATCTTGCTTCTTGCCGTCTATCCCCGTAAATACGCTACTTCGACGGTTGGGGGCGAGTCGTAGCCTGCGGGGGTGAGCGTAGCGAGCCTCCGCCCGGGGGAGGCT
>CANPHE010000090.1 GCA_947573795.1 uncultured Alistipes sp.
GCCGGGTGGTCTATCGGTCGAACAACAATGCGAACGCGAATGGCGGCGTGTCGTACGCGAACACGAACAACGATTCGTCGAACACGAACGCGAACATCGGCTCTCGGCTCGCAAACAATGAGGAGAACGCAAGAATGCATGTCGGCCTACTGCACAGGGAACGTGTTCCCACCGCAGCGCCGAGGGGGAGGAGCCTCGCCAGCAGCGGCCTGTGGCCGGAAAGGCGAAACATACAGCGTTGGGTGGAGCTTGGTAGGTTTCCGCAGGGATTCTCGAAGAGGTCGGGCCCGCAGAATTGAAGGTAACATGCGCAGGGATGGGTACATCATCGAGGAGATTGTCGCTACGGACAACATGAAGGCATCGTTCCGATCCGTGTTGCGCGGTACAGACCGCAAACGCAGCCGTGTCGGACGCTACCTGCTCGCACATGAGGATGAGGTGATCGCGGAATTGCAACAGCGGATAGTCGACGGCTCGTACCGTGTCGGTGGTTATCGGGAAATGGTCATCGTCGAGGCAGGGAAACGCCGAACGATACAAGTGATCCCCTTAAAGGACAGAATCGCCGTGAATGCAGTTATGCGTGTCGTAGATGAGCACCTGCACCGACGGTTCATCCGAACGACCTCGGCATCGATCCGCAACCGCGGGATGCACGACCTGATGGAGTATATCCGGCGCGATATCGCTCAAGACCCCGACGGAACCCGTTACTGCTATACCTTCGACATCCGTAAATTCTACGAAAGCATCGACCAGCAGGTCGCCATTGCCGCCGTTCGGCGGGTGTTCAAAGACGAACGACTGCTAACGATACTCGACGGCTTCATCCATATGATGCCGCACGGGTTGAGCATGGGGCTGCGCTCCTCGCAGGGGCTGGCCAACTTGATCCTCTCGATCTACCTCGACCACGAACTCAAGGATCGCCTCGGTGTCCGTTACTATTATCGCTACTGCGACGACGGCCGTGTGTTGGCCGGCTCGAAAGCGGAGTTGTGGTCGGTGCGCGATGCGGTGCATCGATACGTCGAAGCCATCGGGCTGGAAGTGAAACCCAACGACCGGATCACTCCCGTCGAGGAAGGTATCGACTTCCTCGGCTACGTGATCTATCCCGACCATGTGCGGCTGCGCAAGCGCAACAAGCAAACCTTCGCCCGGAAGATGAGCGAGGTCGAGAGCAGACGACGCAGGCGTGAACTGACGGCATCCTTCTACGGGATGGCCAAACACGCCGATTGCAGAAGGCTTTTCTCCAAACTAACAGGTATCGATATGAAAAACTTCAAGGATTTAGGCGTCACGTACACGCCGGCCGATGGCAAGAAGCGCTTCAAGGGCGCGACGATCTCCATCCGCGAACTGGTCAATCTTCCCATCGTGGTGCATGATTTCGAAACCGGAATCAAGACCGAACAGGGTGAAGACCGGTGTCTCGTTCAGATCGAAATGAACGGTGAGATGCGGAAATTCTTCACTAATTCTGAAGAGATGAAGAACATCCTTCAGCAGATACGCGAAATGCCGGACGGCTTCCCCTTCGAGACGACCATCAAGGCGGAGCAGTTCGGCAAGAACAAGACCAAATATGTATTTACATGAGAATTCAAGGCAGTGCGGGCGTGGCGCCCATCGAGTGCGTCAATCCGCGCAAGGATAAATGGAGAGTCCGCTGGGACATCAAGGAGCAGGACGGCATGGCCACCTACGAGGAGGCGGAATTCGACCGCCGGCCGACGCTCGATGAGATCAAGGCCGCGGTATTGGCATCGTACAATGCCCGGATTGACGAAACGATCCGCTCGGGATTTCACTGGGAAGAAACGCCCGTGTGGCTCTCGGCGGAGAATCAGTTCAACTACAAGGCGGCGTTCGATCTGGCCGTTCAGACCGACGGGGCGAACCTTCCGGTCGTGTTCAAGCTCGGAACCGATGAAAAGCCGGTATACCGGGAGTTCACGACCGTAGACGAACTGAAGAGCTTTTACACAGCCGCGATGGCTCACGTGCAGAACACGCTGGCTGCCGGCTGGAAAGCGAAAGACGGAATCGACTTCGGTCGATATCGAATCTGACGGATGAAGCCCCTCGGGGGTGGGCAAAAAGAAATCCCCCGGCCTGTTAGCAGTCATCTCACCTACATACCAACAAATGCACGATTACTCGCGGCGACCGGGGGATAAACCTCCCTGCCGCGAGTAATCTTTTTTATGCCGTTCCCAGCGCAGGAAACGGCAGGCATGTAGATGAGATGCGCAAAGATACCAATTTTTAGAGAAACAGCAAACTATGAGAACCCCTATTTCCTACTACGGCGGCAAGCAGACGATGCTCAAGCATATCCTGCCCCTGATCCCGTCGCATAAAATTTACACCGAGGCGTTCTGCGGCGGCGCGGCCGTCCTGTTCGCCAAACGGCCAGCCGAGGCCGAGATCATCAATGACATCAACATGGAGCTGACGAACTTCTACTGGTGCGCGCAGGTCTACTATTCCGACCTCAAGTGTGAGATCGACAAGACGCTGCACAGCCGCGACCTGCACGCCCACGCCGGGCACATCAACTCCTATCCGCAGTTCTTCACTCCCGTCGAGCGGGCTTGGGCCGTATGGGCGCTTTGCAAGATGTCATTCGCCTCGATGATGGACGGGACGTTCGGATACGACTTCAGCGGCACGATGACCAAGAAACTGCGCAACGCGAAGGATGAGTTCACGGAGCAGCTTTGCCAGCGGCTCGAACGGGTGACCATCGAGAACCGCAACGCGCTCGACGTGATCGCCTGCTACGATGCTCCCGATGCCTTCCATTTCGTCGATCCGCCCTATGTGAACTCAGACTGCGGACACTACGAGGATACGTTCAATGAGCAGAATATGGAGCAGCTCCTGCAACTGCTCGAAACCCTCAAGGGGAAATTCATGCTTACGATGTTCCCGTTCGATATGATCGACCGGTACGCCCAGAAGAACGGATGGATCATCCACCGTGTCGAGCGGACGATCAGCGCCTCGAAGTCGAATCGCCGCCGGCAGGAGGAGTGGATGGTCTGCAACTACGAGGAGCGGGCGCAGGCATCCCTGTTCGGGGGGGGGTATTTAGGCGAGTGAGGCGGAACCGGCATTGGTTCAGCTTGACGCAGAACACCGTTCGAATGGCTTTCGATTGCCGCTCGAACGGTGTTTTTTGTGCGTGTGCGAAATTTTCGTCGCTTTTCGTTTTGGGCTAACTCAACCCCCGAAAAGTCGCATCTGGTTCTGAATTTCGTTACATTTGGTTTTGCCGATTATA
>CANPHE010000091.1 GCA_947573795.1 uncultured Alistipes sp.
CACACGCCCCCCAGACGTGTACTCTAACCGGACTGAGCTACGCCCCGATTACCCTTTACTTGTCGTTTGGGACTGCAAATATAGCACTTTATTTTTAAAACAAATATTTTTCGGCAAAAAAATCTTTCCGAAAGGCGAAAAAAAGATCGGCATTCTCGGACCTTTTTCGGATCGGATATTTGCGTATCCGGATAAGATGTTGTCGTTTAGTTATTTGCGCGCCTTTGGTCCGGGAAGGGGAGTCGGGCGATCCGAGCGGGGCATTCGGACGATAATTTACAGCCGAATGCCCGGGCAGGAAAAAAGGTGCGGCAGCCTGCTGAATTCCGCAAGGAATTCTCAATACTCACGACGCCTCTTCCGGCTGCCGCACTTTTGTCGTTTCCTCGGTTCGTTCGGTAGAATCCGGAGCGGTGCAATCCCGCCTCGTTTCCCGCTATTTTACAAAAACGATTATATTAGTTTTACAAGTATACGAAATTTTTTTAACACCGACACAACTGTCGGCGAAAAATGTCTCGATATTGCTGTACTTTATTAGTACTATGAGACGCGAACGGCATAACGATAAAATTATCGGCGAGACGATTGCCCGACTCCGGGTATTGCGTCGTTCGCGCGGTCTCTCCCAGATGGATGTTTATATCGATACGGATATCAACATTGCCCGAATAGAGTCGGGGCACGGGAATATCTCGCTCTCTACGTTGGCCGATCTGTGCGACTACTATCGGATTTCGCTCGCCGATTTTTTCCGAATCGCCGTCGACGATTCGGAGAGGTAGGTTCGACGTTATGCGATGTCCCGCCCTCGTAGCGATATTTCGTTGCGAGGGCGGAACCGTAGCAGGAGAGTTCGTGCGTCGGATTCGCTGTAGCTTTGCTGCCGATCCATATCCGGGCGGGATATGTCGTTGCGGTCGAATCGTCCGTTATCGCTTCTCCGCTGTCGCGGCTCGGAAGACGGCCAGCGGCTTGCGATCGTCGTAGAGCGTCAGTTCGGAACCGTCGATGGCGAAGCGGTCCGCCTCGCCGAGCATTTTGCTGAACAGGTCTTCGTATTGCATGTCGGGACATGCCATCCGGGTCATGCCCATTTCTCCGAGGTGCAGGCGATCGCCTTTGACTTCGTAGCGGCCGAAGAAACGGTTGCAGTTCGTACGTCCTGCGACCAAGGTGTCGGCGGCGTCGAATTCCAGGGTGAAGGCGTCCTCCTCGGCCGTGATCGCCGAGTCGGGAATCCCTTGCATGCGTGCGAGTTTCCAGGTGGTGCCTTCGAGCGGCAAATCGTGCGAACCGCCGCAGGCGGTCGTTGCAAGCAGCGCTGCGGCTGCGAAAAGATGTTTCATCATAATAATACCCTTATATGCGTTGGAAATAAGCAATACCGATACCAAAATTCCGGATCGGCATGCGGCCGGAGATAAAGAAACGCCCGGCAAACCGCCGGGCGTCTCTCTATTCGGAACGGCCGATTAGTACTCCAGTTTCGAGAGACGGACGTAGCCGTTGTAACGCCACTTGGCATTCTCCTCGGCGGCCTGGAAGAGCTCCTGAGCCTCGGCCGGGAAGGCCTTTTGCAGCGACGTGTAACGTACCTCCTTCATCAGGAAAGCCTGGAACTTCGACCAGTCGGGCTCCTTCGAGTCGAGGACGAACGGGTTCTTGCCCTGCTCCTCGAGCTGCGGGTTGTAGTGCCACAGGTGCCAGTAACCGCAGGCTACGGCCTCCTTACCGACGGTCTGCGTGCGGGTCATGCCGCCCTTGATACCGTGGTTGATACAGGGAGCGTAAGCGATCACGAGCGACGGTCCGGGATAAGCCTCGGCCTCCTTCAGCACGTTGAACAGCTGTTGCTGCGAAGCGCCGATCGAAACCTGAGCCACGTAAACGTAACCGTAGGTCATGGCCATCGCGCCGAGGTCCTTCTTGCGGATACGCTTGCCGCTCGATGCGAACTTGGCGACGGCACCCACGGGAGTCGATTTCGACGACTGACCGCCGGTGTTGGAGTAAACCTCCGTGTCGACGACGAGGATGTTGACATCCTGACCCGAAGCCAGTACGTGGTCCACACCGCCGTAACCGATATCGTAACCCCAACCGTCGCCGCCGATGATCCACTGCGACTTCTTCACGAGCCAATCCTTCATTTCGAGGATCTTGCGGCAGTAGTCGCAGCCGCAAGCCTCCAGCATCGGAAGCAGGCGTGCCGTCACTTCGGCCGACTTGGCCGACGAACCGCGGTTCTCGATCCACTCCTTCATCGTGGCTTTGAGTTCGTCGGAGCACTTCTCGCAGCAGGAGATCGCGTCCTCCATCGTCTTCTGGATGCGGTCGCGGAGCTTCTCTACGCCGATGTGCATACCCAGACCGAACTCGGCGTTATCCTCGAAGAGCGAGTTGGCCCAGGCGGGACCCTGACCCTTCTCGTTGGTGCAGTAGGGTGTCGAGGGAGCCGAACCCGAGTAGATCGAGGTACATCCCGTAGCGTTGGCCACCATCATCTTGTCGCCGAAGAGCTGCGAAATAGCCTTGATGTAGGGCGTCTCGCCGCAGCCTGCGCAGGCTCCCGAGAACTCGAAGAACGGCTGTGCGAACTGGAGGTTCTTCACCGACTTGGTCTTGTCTACGACCTGCTTGTAGCCGATCTCCTTGGTGATGTAGTTCCAGTTCTCGGCCTGGGACATCTGCGTTTCGAGCGGTTTCATCACCAGGGCCTTCTCCTTGGCCGGGCAGACGTCCACGCAGTTGTTGCAACCCGTACAGTCGAGCGGCGACACCTGGATGCGGAACTTGTACTCCTTGGTTTCGCCCAGACCTTGCTTCCATTCGAGACCCGAAGCGGCAGCCTCGGCCTCCGTGGCGAGGAACGGACGGATGGCGGCGTGGGGGCAGACATAGGCGCACTGGTTGCACTGGATACAGTTGCTCATGATCCACTCGGGAACGTTCACGGCGATGCCGCGCTTCTCGTAAGCGGCCGTACCGTTGTCCCACGTACCGTCCTCACGGCCGTTGAAGGCCGAAACGGGCAGGTCGTCGCCCTTCAGACCGTTGATCGGCTCGACGATCTTGCGGACGAACTCGGGATAGGCGGCGTTGGACACCTGCGTGAAGCCCTTGTCCTCGATCTCGGCCCACTCGGCGGGTACGTCGATCTTCACCACGGCGTTGCCTCCGGCGTCTACGGCTGCGTAGTTCATGTTCACGATATCCTCGCCCTTCTTACCGTAGGACTTCAGGATGGCGTGCTTCATCTCCTCGACGGCCTTCTCGAACGGAATGACGTTGGCG
>CANPHE010000092.1 GCA_947573795.1 uncultured Alistipes sp.
CCCGCGGCGTGGATACTATTCCGGTTTTATAAAATTATTTCGCGGAGAAGTTGCGCTTTGTGGGTACAATTGCTGGGGTGACTAAAATGTGTTTTCGTCCCGCCTTTTCTGTATTTTTAAAATATTTTTCTTACCTTGTCGCCGATAAACAGAGGTAATTGCAGTCGATTTTACACGGAAGACATGTGGCAAGCTCCTCCTCGGAGGGATGGGCGGACTTGTAAACGCGGCCCTTGGCAGCCCGGAGATCGATTGAAGTGTAAGATCGCTGATAACTTTCAATTCAATATGTGTGGAATAGTAGGTTATGTCGGGCATCGCGAGGCCTGTCCGATATTGATAAAAGGGTTGCACCGGCTCGAATACCGGGGCTATGACAGTGCAGGAGTCGCATTGGTCGACGCTGCCGGAGCATTGAATGTCTACAAATGCAAAGGCAAGGTTTCGGATTTGGAACATTTCTTGGCGGGCAAGGACCTTTCGGGGTGCATCGGAATCGCCCATACGCGTTGGGCGACGCACGGGGTGCCGAACGATGCCAATGCCCATCCCCATTACTCCGAGTCGGAGAATATCGCCCTGATACATAACGGCATCATCGAGAATTTCCGTGTCCTCAAAGATGCGCTTACGGAGCATGGATATACGTTCCGCAGCAGCACGGATTCCGAAGTGCTGGTCAATCTGATCGAGTATATTCGCGGCACGAACGGCTGTACGCTGCTCGAAGCCGTACAGCAGGCGTTGCGGCAGGTCGTCGGGGCTTATGCCATCGCCGTGATCGAGAAAAACAATCCCGACGAGATTATCGCGGCCCGCCAGAGCAGCCCGATGGCCGTGGGTATCGGTCAGGGCGAATATTTCCTTTCGTCGGATGCCGCGTCGATCATCGAGTATACGCAAGAGTTTGTTTATGTCAACGACGGCGAGATCGCGGTCATCAACCGCAACAAACCGCTCAAGGTCGTGACGCTCGACAACCAGGAGAGCCGGATCGACATTCAGAAGTTGCAAATGTCGATTTCTCAGCTCGAAAAGGGCGGCTACGAACATTTCATGCTTAAGGAGATTTACGAGCAGCCGAAGACCATCGTCGACTGCATTCGGGGACGCATCAATCCCGACACCTGCGAGGTGAAACTCTCGGGAGTGATCGACCATCGCGATAAGTTCGTCCAGGCGCGTCGCATCGTTTTCGTTGCGTGCGGCACCTCGTGGCACGCTTCGCTCATCGGCGAGCACCTGATCGAGAATATTTGCCGTATCCCCGTCGAGGTGGAATACGCTTCGGAATTCCGTTACCGCAATCCGATTCTGCACGAGGACGATATCGTTATCGCCGTATCGCAATCGGGTGAAACGGCCGATACGCTGGCGGCCGTCGAATTGGCCCGCAAGGCCGGGGCCTTCGTGTTCGGCATTTGCAACGTCGTGGGGTCGTCCATCGCCCGTGCGACCGATTCGGGGGCCTATATTCATGTCGGTCCCGAGATCGGCGTAGCTTCGACCAAGGCTTTTACGGGGCAGGTGACCGTGATGGCGATGCTGGCTTTGGCGATCGGTCGGGAGAAAGGTACCGTGACGGATGCTTATTACCGCGAAGTCGCCCGGGCGTTGCTCGATCTTCCGGCAACGATGGAGGAGGTGCTCGGTGTCGGCGACCAGATTCGGGATTTGGCTAAGATTTTCACCTATGCGCATAATTTCATCTACCTGGGACGCGGCTACAACTACCCTACGGCCCTGGAGGGAGCCTTGAAGCTCAAAGAGATATCCTACATCCATGCCGAAGGCTACCCCGCTGCCGAGATGAAACACGGTCCTATCGCTTTGATCGATGCCGAAATGCCGGTCGTAGCCATTGCCAC
The DNA here is from genome assembly GCA_947573795.1 of uncultured Alistipes sp. Taxonomy (GTDB): domain Bacteria; phylum Bacteroidota; class Bacteroidia; order Bacteroidales; family Rikenellaceae; genus Alistipes. Next base: position 1,869 of record CANPHE010000092.1, read on the forward strand.
CCCGGATCATACCTACGAGAAAACCGCCTCGAATATCGAGGAGATCAAGGCGCGCGGGGGTAAAATCCTGGCGGTCATGGCGCGCGGGGACAGTCAGGTACGGCGCTCGGCGGATTATGCGATCGAGGTGCCGGTGATTACCGAATGTCTTATGCCGATCGTCATATCGGTGCCGTTGCAGTTGCTCGCCTATTATATTGCCGTATACAAGGGACGCAATGTGGATCAACCGCGCAACCTGGCGAAGTCGGTGACCGTGGAGTAATTGCATTACGGCAAGCTATAACGGCTTACAAGGTGCTCTTTTGTGATAAAAGAGCACCTTTTTTTGCTATTTTGAGGAGAAGTTCGAAAATTTTTCGTATCTTTAAAAGGTAATTATACAATTTGCACTAAGTGGGCTTCGAATTGCTATGACTTTGCGGATCGTGCCATAAGCCGAAGGTGGGTCGGATTTGTAAACGCGGCCATTGAAGAACCAATGGGGTGTAAAGTTGTATATAGTTGCCATTTAAAATCACCGAAATCCTATCGTCGATGAAACCGTCTCGCTGCCTTCTGCTTTCGGGAGCGTTCGCTTGGTCGCTCTCCCTGTCGGTTTTCGCAGATTCGCCCTCGCCGCTTTCCGAACAATTACGTCTCTACCCTCAAGAGAAAATCCACGTGACGACGGATAAGGATTTCTATTTGGCGGGCGATACGGTCTGGATGCGGGCCCATGTCGTCGATGCCGCCTCGCACGTACCTGTCGGAGCGAGCAAATACGTCTACGCCGAGCTTTCGGATGCCGCAGGAGTGCTCGTGCGGCGCATCAAGATCCTCCAGCAAGAGGGACTCTATGCCGGTTATCTGCCGCTGCCGGCCGATCTCGCGTCCGGAGACTATACCTTAGCCG
>CANPHE010000093.1 GCA_947573795.1 uncultured Alistipes sp.
TCCCACTGAAGCAGGCAGGCGTAGTGGCGCGACTCCTCGTCGTTGGGCAGATAGTTGCGCATTACTTTACGGACATGGAAATCGTTCGAGAGCTGGAACAACAGCACAGGATCGACAATTTCACGTTGGCGCACTTTGTCTATATATTCCTTGGGGCGCATCTGTTCCGCATACTTATGGTAGTTGGGCAGACGGCCCCCGAACATGATGGCTTTCAGGTTGAGTTTTTCGCACAGTTCCTTGCGGTATTCGTACATGCGCCGCGCCAGACGCAGTCCCCGGTAGTCGGGATGGATGAAGACCTCGATGCCGTAGAGGATGTTACCCTTGCGGGTGTGGGTGTCGAATGTTTCATTCCCCGTAACCTGGGCGTAGGTGTGGTCGTTCTTCACGTCATCGTAATTCACAATGAGCGAAAGCGCGCCGCCTACGATCTTGCCGTCCACGACTACGACGATCTGCCCCTCCGGGAAGATGCGAATCAGTTTGTCGATTTGCTTCGGCGTCCAAAAAACGTCGCTTCCATCGGCATAGACGCGGGTAAAGGAACTGGCCAGTTGGTCGTAATCCTCTTTCTGAAGATTGCGAATTTCTACTTTATTGATTTCTAACGTTTCCATAAACACATGGGTTGAAAAAACGTACAAAGATACTCTTTAACTTCCGAAAACACCAGAGAGAGGAAAATATAAGAAGAGCGGCACTCGAAATTCACACCGCTCTCCTCTCTGCCGGTGCCGCAGACTTTATCACCCCGAATTAAGAATCGTAAGTTGCGGAAACGGGAACGAAATACCCTCCTCGTTGAAGGTGGCGTAAATTGTAAGTTTCTTCATGGTTAGTATATGGAATTCAGCAGGTCCGTTTTCCCGTCGTTTACGAGCTTGAGAATCAGTTCCCCGAAGAGGGTGTTCTGCCAGGCGAACCACGCGCGGGTGAAATCCGCGGCATCGTGGCGCGAAAAACTTTCGTGCATGAATCCCGTTCCGGCGTCGGTGGTGATCAGCTGGCAGATGCAGTCGCGGATCTCTTCGTCGTCGGTCGCCGTGAAGGCCCGCATCATAATGCTCATGGGCCAGATCATCTCCACGCCGATATGGGGTCCTCCGATGCCCTCTCCGGCAGCTCCGCGCCAGAAATAGGGATTTTCCGTGCTCCACACGAACCGGCGCGTGTTCTCGTAAATCGGGTCCGTGCGCTCCACGTCGCCCAGATAGGGCATGGCCAAGAGCGACGGCACATTGGCGTCGTCCATAAGCTGCGTGCTGCCGAAACCATCGACCTCGAAGGCGTAGATTTTTCCGAACTCCGGATGCTCCACGACAGCGTATTGCTGCAATGCCCCGGCCACCTCGTCGGCCAGCGCCGTGCACTCGGCGGCAAGCTCCCGCTCGCCGTTCACCGCCGTCAGGATTTCGGCAGCCTTGCGCAGCGACGTGACGGCCATGAAGTTCGACGGCACGAGGAATCCGAAGGTCGTGGCGTCGTCCGAAGGGCGGAACGCCGAGACGATCAGCCCCACGGGTTTCACGGGGTTGCCGCGCCCCACATGGCAGCGGGTGTCCAGCTGACGGTCCGTCGTGCGCAGGAAGGTGTAATCGCCCGGACCCTCCTTCATCTGCTGTTCGCGCAGCGTCTTCACGATGTTGCGCATCGCCGAGGTCCACTCCCCGTCGAAGACCGACGTGTCGCCCGTGGTCTTCCAGTAGTGGTGCGCAAGGCGCAGAGGATAACAATGGGAGTCGATCTCCCACTTGCGCTCGAAGACCATCGGGTCGGCCTGCGGAAAATCCGTCTTGTTGTGCGCCCCCGTCGGCGCAACGTTGAAAGCGTTGGCATAGGGGTAGATGTTGATCAGCTTCAGCTGGCGGCGGATCACCCCCGCGATCATCTTCTGCAACGCCGGGTCCTCCTTGCACAGCTGCACGTAGGGCCACACCTGCGCCCCCGAGTCGCGCAGCCACATGGCCGGAATGTCGCCCGTGTAGACGTAGGTATCGGGATTGCCCGCCTCGTCCTCGCCGTAGTGTACGGTGGTGTCGAGCGTGTTGGGGAAGCAGTTGGCGAACATCCACCGCAGGCGTTCGTTGGTCAGAAGACCGCACACGCGGGCGATCTCCCCCTCTACCGCTTCCGACTTAAAAAGCCGCTGCTCCTCCGCGGGCCGCTGGTCGGCGTACGCCTCCGGTTCGTCGGGGCAGTACCACACCTTCTCTTCGGCCCCCATCTCGAAGCGCAGCTCCCCGCCCTTCATCACGTCGACATGACCGATCCAGGGCTTTGTGTAGGGTTGACCATTGAGCCACACCCGCTGGATATATTTGTTCGCAGCGGAGTTGTTTTCGGCCGTGATCGTGAATACACCGCCCGGGACCTTCACTTCGGCCCGGTCGAAGAGCGGCGATCCGAACCAGTAACGTCCGCCCGCAGGCTCGGCCTCGTACATTCCCAGCGTCCTCGTTGCCCGATAATCCGTCCGGCCGGTCGTGGTAGAGCGTCGTGAGCACCTCGCGGACCTTGTCGGCCGTCTTCCACGGCTGCCCCAGCATCGTATAGAGGTACAAAATATGGTGGCTCGGTTCGTTGCCGTGGGCGTACTGGCCGATCAGCCCCGAGATGTCGGGCGAGGTCTCGCCGCCTTCGATGACCGAACTTACCGTAAAGAGCGAATCCAGCTTTTCAATCATCTTCGCACGCGAGCCGAACAGCCCTTCGA